>NZ_AP024545.1:2289455-2616520 GCF_018406605.1 Noviluteimonas caseinilytica
CATCTGCACCAATTCCACGAAGAACCGGTTCAACACGACGCGATTCAAGCTGGGCTTGCGGAACAACGGCGGGCGCATGCCGTGTTCAACGGCCGTTGGCTGGTGAAATCGCGGGCGCGGGTCCAAATCCTGCGCCTTGCGGGCGTGCCAATCGCGTCGCAAGCGGCGCGATTGGCACTACGCTTCGTCACTTCAAGGAAGCGGAGCGGGACTGATGCGCTGGCTGCATCGTGTGCGATTAGTTGCAGGTTGCGTGGCACTGGCGATGCTCTTCGCCGTTGCACCAGCGTCGGCGCGCTTCCTGCCGAACGTGCCATCGGAATTCGAAGCCTCGCTGGTCATCGGCGGCATCCGGCAGCACGTACTCGTGCGCGGGCCGGCCAATGCGCCGTTGCTCGTGATCGTGCACGGCGGTCCGGGCGTCAACGAGAATCCGCTTTACCGGCAGTACGTCCCCCAACTGGAAAGCGCGTACCAGGTGGTCTACTGGGAGCAGCGCGGCACCGGGCGGTCCCTGCCGCCGGGCATGCCGCGGCAGACGCTCGACATCCCGCAGTTCGTCTCCGACCTGGGCGAACTCGTGTCTCTTCTCACGCGCAAGTACAAGCAGGACAAGGTGGTCCTGCTGGCGCATTCTTGGGGCACGATTCCCGCGGCGCTCTACGTGCGCGAACATCCGGAGCGCATCGCGGCGTACGTGGCGATCGGGCCGATGGTCGACGTCCCGGCGTCCGAGCGCGAGGGCTGGCAATGGGCCCGGGATTCCGCGGTCGCCGCGGGGGACGCGAAGGCGCTCAAGGCCTTGGATCGCATCGGACCGCCGCCCCACGATGTCGACGCGATGCTGGTCTCGCGCAAGTGGGTCGAGCGCTTCGGTGGCGCGTTCCACCAGCCGATGCGCACTCGCACGCTCCTGTTCACCGCGATGAAGGACAACAAGATCGGCATCCCCGACCTGGTCTTGTTCGGTCGCGGGAACCACGTCTCGCTAGATGCCCTCTGGCCCGGAATCCGCGACTTCCGATTGCCGGTGCAGGGGCCTTGGGACATGCCGGTGGCGTTCCTGCTGGGCGACCACGACCACGTCACCTCGACTGCAGTGGCGCGCACGTATTTCGACGCGATGGATGCGCCCTGCAAGCGCTGGGTCGCATTCCCGGGGTCCGCGCACAACCCGCCGTACGAGGAACCCGAGTCCTTCGCACGCTTCATGTTGGAGCAGTTGCCGGGATGGACTCGCGATTGCACTGCTTCCCAGGCGGGTGCGCCGCAGGAAACCCGCTGACATGCGCCATCACACCGTGACCGAACACGTGCGCGTCCCGATACTCGTCGCGTGGCAGGTGCTGTCGGACGTGCGGGCCTGGCCCGAGTGGACACAGACCATGGAGTCGGTAGACCTGGAGGTTGGTACGCACCTGGTCGTGGGGGCGCGCGTGCGCATCAGGCAGCCCCACCTCCGGCCGGCGACGTGGACGGTGACGTCATGCACGCCGGGATGCGATTTCACTTGGGAATCGCGGTATCCCGGCGTGCGCGTGCGTGCGATGCACCGACTCGATCCGACGTCGGATGGGTGCACGCTGCGCCAGGACGTGCACTTTGAAGGACTGCTTGGGGGCCTCGTGGCGCGCAGGCTGGGGCGGCTCACGCGCGAGTACATGCAGGAGGAAGCCGAAGGCTTCCGCCGGCGCTGCGTGTTGCTGCACGCGCGAGGTCAGACCGCGGCGATCGCCGAGCGCGAATTCGCCTGACGATTCAGGTTGTCTGGAACAGGAGTTGCACGTTCCGGAAGTCGCTCCGTTCGGCGGCCGTGCGTTCGATCCAGAAGTAGAACGTGCCCCAGTCGGTCCAGGGCAGCAGGCGATCGTCCTCGCCATCTACCTGGAGCAGAAGACACCAGTCGTCGGGCGGCGATTGCATCGTGCCGAACTTCGCGTTCGTGCGCTCTGCGCAGAGTCGCTCCATGTCGTCGTACTGGACAACCGCAGGATAGCCGCCCACCTGGTGGCGCAACTGTCCGCCGAAGCGCGCATTGAGCAACGCTTCGTAGTCTCCGATGTGTTCACGGTAGCTGGTGAAGGGACCCGCTTCGCGCTCGAGGCGTTCTCGAGACGGCAAGGAGGCGAACGCTCGCGCCACCAAGGGGCGGATACGGGTGTCATCAGGTGTTGCTTCGGATGCCCCGGTCCCCGGCTGCGGCGCATGCAGCACGCAACAAGGCAGCGTGCCGTCCTCACCGTCGGTCTCGGGGTTGCAGAAGAACAGCAGCTGGCCTTCTTGCGGCAACCAGGGCAACACGCCCAGCGCGGCGATTTCGTCGAGGTCGAGGGTGCCGAGGCACACCATCGGCACGCCGGCGTCGACGGGCCAAGGCGTGTCGGGCGGCAGTGGGGGGCGCCCGCCGAGGCGACTCCGCCCTTGCGGTGGCTCGGCGGAGCGAAGATGGACGGCCAGCCGCGCCTGGCGGTCGGCCAGCGCTTCGAGCTGGGGGAGCGAGAGGGGCTTGCGTCGCCGGAACCAACCGAACATGGCGTCGATTCGAGGTTGGGAGGCGTCACGATACTCGGCGCGCATCGATCCCGAAAGGAGCAACCAAGCGCGATGGCCCCGTGGATTCGCGCCGGGATTGGCCATGGTCGCAGGTCGATGCCTGCGGATACTGGCCCCTCCAACCGGGAGCCAACTTCGATGGGCGCACGCAGATCTCCGTTGCCATGGGTCGTGTCCGCCGGATTGCTCGCCGGCGCGTTCGATATCGCCTATGCGATCGGGCTCGTCCTCTCGCAGGGTCGCTCGCCCGCGCGCATGCTGCAGGCAATCGCCAGTGGCGTACTGGGCAAGCCGGCGTTCGAAGGCGGGCTTCCCATCGCAGCGTTCGGCCTGGCTTGCCACCTGGCGATCGCCGTCGGCATGGCGTTCGTCTACTACGCGGCGGCGCAGCGCTGGCGCTTCCTCGTCGAGCACATCGTCGCGTCCGCCGCGGCCTTCGGCGTCGGGAGCTGGATGGCGATGCAGTACGTCATCGTGCCCGCGTCCGCGGCGCCTTTCGTGCTTCCGGCGGATCCGGCATCGATTGCGCGCTCGCTGTTCGCGCACGTCGTGCTCGTCGGGTTGCCTATCGCGTGGATCGTCCGACGCGCCCTTCGCGGTTAAGCCGCTTTTTCAGTCCCACTGGAATACCCGGTCGGGATCCAGGGCAAACCACCCGCGACCAGACAGAAGCAACTCCGCCTTGAACAAGCGCAGGTTGTGGCGACGGGAAAGGTACAGTCCCATCGCGCCCGGCTTCCGGATGGCAAGCACCTTCTGCTGAAGCGTGTCCAGCCAGACGAGCCATGCCGGGTGGCTGATCAGCCCCCTTCGACGCAGGGAGACGGCGGCGGCGGCGAGTCGCTCGGCTTCGCCGTGCACATAGAAGACCTGCTCCTCGGGAACAACCTGGGAAGCCAGTGGTGTCAGCAGTCTCCGCAGCAGATCCGCATCGACATTGGGATCGCTCGCAAGGGTGGCGATCAGGTCGGCCCCATGGGCGACGGAATGATGCCAACCCGTGGTCTCGTCGAATCCCCGGTAGTCATCCACGCTCCCCATGAAGCTCCCCGCACTCGCGACCACGCGTGCACGCTCGCGCTCCGTCATCCACGCCGCGCGAGCGTCGCGCCGCACCAGTTCGGCCAGCGTCAGGATTGCGAAAGAGCGCGCCAGCGAGTTGCCGTCGGATTCCTCGGCAATCGGCATCAAATCGCCCAGCAACCCACGCAACAGGTCCGGGCTCGCTTTGCTGGATGATGCGAAGAGTGCGAGCGCGCGATAGGCGACGTCGTCGCGCAAGGCCGGATCAGGATCGCCGAGGCACGCGACCAGCGCGCGAAGGTCAACAGACAGGATGTTCTGGGTCCCATCGCGCACCTTGGTGGCTGACGGGGCAGCGGAAGCCTGGCAGGCGCCGTCGAACGCGGGCGCTGCTTGCGGCCAGAGAAGCGGAAGGAGAATGACGAGCGGCAGGGCCCGACCCCACGGGGAATGGGTCATGGGTGACTGGGTCGCGTATGCAGCGTCAGGACCGGGCATGCAATTACAAGGATACGCATGGAGGATCAATCCTTGCAGGCAGCGAATCCGCGCCTGAATGCAGCGCTGGCGTTCGCCGGCAAGCCGCTCGAGGCGCGGGCGGCCGAGCAGCCTTGTTCGAAGGTCTCGGGCGCTGCGGACTCCGGCGCATCGGTGCTACGACGCTGCCGCGCCGACCACATAAAAGCCCCTGCCAGCAGAGCTGCTGCCGCAATCGCTGAATTGCGCTCTGCAACGCGCGAATGACGCGGCGCGCCGACCAGGAAGGTCGCACGGCAGCCCCCCGTCACCCAGATGCCGTTGCGGTCGAATCCCCAAGTCGAACCCTGCACGCAGGCGGCGCGACTGTGCTGCTGTTGAAGGAAGGCGCCGCCGCTGGCATCGATTGGGCAATGCGCAAGGGTTGCATCGCTGGATGCGCAATCGATCACTTGCTGCGCAAAGCACGGCGATGAGCACATGGCTGCAACCAGAAAGGCAGCCGGTAGACGGATTTTCATTCTTTGCAACCAGGTTGTCCGCGCGCCGACGCGTGCAGGGAAAAGGCGCTAAGAAGCTAGTCGTCCCCCATTTCAGCAATGAGGCCAATTGCAATGCTGCAGGCCGGTCCATTGGCCCCAAGCAAGCGAGCCGGCTCACGTAGTTTCCTGCGCCAACTCATAGGCGCCAACGGGTTCGCAGGATGCCGATGTCTTATCTTGGCGACCGATCGTTCGGTCGTGACAACAACTTCAACTTGATACGGCTCATCGCTGCGTATGCAGTGCTGATCAGCCATAGCTTTCCCCTGGTAGGGTCAGGGGAGCCGTTCTCGCGAATCGGATACACGCTGGGTGGCATTGGGGTCGATGCCTTTTTCGTGACGAGCGGTTTCCTGGTCACGGGCAGCCTCATGCGCCTCGGCGTCAGTACGTCATTCCTGCGCGCACGTGCGTTACGTATCTTTCCGGCGCTGGCTGCCATGGCAGTGCTAACGGCGCTTGTGCTTGGCGCGGCAATGACAACGCTCTCGCTTACCGACTACTTCTTGGACGACGAGGTGTGGACCTTTATCGTCAAGAACGCGACGATCGTTGCCGGGGTTCGTTACAAATTGCCGGGTGTGTTCGAGTCGAACCACGTTCCGTTCATGATGAATGGTTCGATCTGGACACTGCCGTTCGAGATTCGCTGCTACGCGCTCGTCGCGCTTCTGTACTGGCTGTGTCGTCGTGCCAAGCCCGAGCCCGCAGCGGCGCTCGCGAGATTGCTAGTTTGCGTGGCCATCTTGATGCTGCTTGGGTGGTTATGGGGGATGAGGGCAGGCTATGCCCACTACCAGACCTTCCGCCTTTTTTATCTGTTCTCCAGCGGTGCAGTGGCGTGGATATGCCGTCACCGTATCAGTCTTGCGCCACGATTCCTCGTCGGTGCCTGCGCCCTTGTGGCAATTGTCGTTGCGCAGCCACAGTGGTTCTTCTTCGTGTACCCGCTCTTGGTGCCGTACATCGTGCTTTGGCTTGCGTACGTACCGTCAGGTCCGATCCGGAGATTCAACGC
This sequence comes from Noviluteimonas caseinilytica, assembly GCF_018406605.1. Lineage (GTDB taxonomy): Bacteria > Pseudomonadota > Gammaproteobacteria > Xanthomonadales > Xanthomonadaceae > Noviluteimonas > Noviluteimonas caseinilytica. The sequence continues at coordinate 2,295,069 of NZ_AP024545.1, forward strand.
GCTCGGTGATTATTCGTACGGGATATACGTGTATGCGTACCCGATTCAACAGGTTGTGGTGGCGACTGTTCCTGGCGCAAGCCCACTCCTGGTGATGGCGCTTGCGGGTATCGCATCGTTACCCCTGGCGATGCTGTCGTGGCATTTGATCGAGTCGCCGATGCTGGCGCTAAAGGGAGCGCCTCGTCGTGAAGCGCAACAAGGTCACGTCGGCGTCGTGTCGGAACCTCAGGTTGATTCCACGTAGGTGTTTGGCATCTGCAGCCTAATGGCTCGTTGCCCGCCACGGTGATTGGCCTTCGCGCGCGCGAAGGGTCGTCCCACACTTGCGAAACACCCACGCGAAGGCGAGCGTTCTTGGTCCCCCAGTCAATTCAACTGACACAACAATCGGCACACGAAGAGATCGCCGGCAGTCGTGTCCTGCTGATGCTCAAGAACCTCGACCGCTTTCGCGTGTTGTACTTGATCGCCGAGGGCGGCGAGCTGACGGTGTCCGAGTTGTTACGCCACGTACAGATGGCGCGGCCTTACATGTACCAGCACGTTCGCCGCCTCCAGCAGTTCGGATGGATTCGCGCTGTTCGCCGGAAGGGTGCTGCGAAGCGGTATGCATGCATCTCGCCGGAATTGCGCGACGTCGTGCTTCGGCTGCGCACCATCGCGGTTGATCCGGAGGCCAACGCGGCGTTGGCCGTGCAAACCGAAGCAACGGGCAAGCCCGTTAGCAGCGCACCTCCCTGATCGACCGCTGGGCTGGAGTCTGGCGCTGCGCTAGGAAGCTCTGCACGGCGCCCTGGAACAGCCGTGACGCTTCGAAATAGAGGAGGTGTCCTCCATCGATCTGCTGCACCTGCGCGCATGAGAAACGGAATCGCATGTGTTCTTCAGGCCCGACGGCATGATCGCGCGTGCCAGCGATGATCAGCGTCGGCGTCCGAACCTCTTGCGACAAGAGTGCATGGTCACGGTAGTACTCGGAGAACTCTTCCGGCCGGTCAATGACGGCCTGGCCGAAGTCGTGATTACGAGCATAGCTATCGTCGGCCTGGATCAACTTCTGCAAGGACGCTGGATCATCGGTAAGGAAACGGTAGCCGTAACCGGATTTCATCAGCGCGTCGCGCGCTGCGAGGTGCGCTTTCTTTAGTGCATCGGGCCCGTCACGCGAATCGGGTGCGATGTGAGTGCCCAGGAGTCCGTTTGCGTAGTCGATCTGCATGCGCTGGATGGAGGGGCCGCGGAACTGCAATAAAGCGTTGACGAGCACGAGGGCGAATACCCGATCTGGATGGTGCGCCGCATAGTTCACCGCGATTATTCCGCCAAAGGAATGCGCGACCAGACACACCTTCGGGAGGCCGAAGTGGCGCCGGACCTCGTCGATGTCGGCCTCCAGCCGGGAAAGGTGGTAATCGAGCGCACTGCCAGAGTGTCCAGAGCCACGTTGGTCGAGGTAAATCATCGTCGCCAGTGACTCGAGTGAAGCGCCGCGCAATTGGCGGAACGACGCGAACCCTTGGCCTGGTCCCCCGTGGATGAATATGCACGGCGGGCCGGCCCCGCCTACAACGAGGTGCAAGCGTGTCCCATCAGACACAACCAATTCTTGCGCACCCGGCGCCAGATTTGCGGCACGCAATGAAATCGGCAGGAGTAGGAAGAAGAGGAGCAGAGCTCGCATGCTTGCACTCGGGGTCGAAGGGTCGATGTCTATCTTCGCTGCATGCGTGGCGGAGTGGTCTTCGTTGACAAGACACGAAATGGTCACGCGAGCGTGGTGCGCAGCTGGCGTGCGAAGCCGGGCATCGCGTTTGCGACCTCCGGCTCGGACCGCGTATCAGCGTGCGGTAAACGTGATCGCCACGGTCGTTCCATGGAATGCGCCGGACGCGTTTATGTTTCCAACGCGGATTCGCGCTGGCTTGCCTCGGGCCGTCACCAGGTGCGGCGCGGCGGCGACGGTATCGCCCTCGCGGATCTCGGCCCGCAGGTCATAGCGGCCTTCCGCGTTCTTCGTCACCGTACCGGCAAGCGCGAAGGGCGTGCCGCCTTCGTCCGACTTGATGGTGAATGACTTGCCGAACGATTGTCGGAGCTTCAGGTCCTTGTGTGCGCCGTTTGCGAAATCTAGTACGACATGAGCAGTGAAGTTCTCGGCGGACGAAGCCGACGGCGCAGTTGCCCACGAGGCGAGCATCGTGGTCGAGCAGATCGCGCCGAGGAGCGCAGCGCCGAGGATGCGGCTTGAGCGCCGCGGAGCATGTTGGGTGAGCATTTGGATTCGTTCCTTGATGGGATGTGGGTTGCCCCAGTGCGCGCCAAGTGGTGCCGGCTGTGCGTGCGACAGGGTCTTGAGCATCGCTTCGCCGTACGTGCGTCGCGAATCGGGATGACGCGCGACGACGATGGCGTCGCACGCGACCTCCTGGTCCAGACGCATGCGCGCCGCGGCATGGTGGACTAGGGGATGAAACCAGAAGAGGCACCGCACTATCGCGATCGCCGCGTTCGCGAGGAGATCGCCTCTCTGGATATGAATGCGTTCGTGGGCAAGGATCAGGCGCCGTTCTTGGCGTCCGAACCGCGTGCGGAAATCGCTCGGAAGCACCATGCGCGGGGTCAGCGCGCCGAGTACGGACGGCGTCGTACCGTCGCAGTCGCTGATCCATGTGCAACCGCGCCGCCGCAGCACGCCCAGCGAACGCTCGTATGCAAGCTGCCGTTTCCAAAGCAACCAGGCCATGGTCGCGGTGCCGAGCAGCCATGCCAAGAATATAAGCGCGCTCGCGTGCGAGGATGGTGCTGCACTTGCCATGGGTGCCGCGCGAGTCAGGTCGAACGCCACCACATGCGACGCATGGATCGCATCTGGCCATGGCGGCGCGAGGCCGGCGAGGATCAAAGCGGGCACCAACCACCACAGCGCATAGCAGGTATGCGCGCCGAGCGCGTGGCGAGCGAGCGGACGCATCGCGAGTATGACGACCAGTCCGATCGTCAGGACACGCGTGGCCTGCGCGAGCGCATCGATGGAGTCAGCGGTCGTCATCGCCCATCCCGTCCAGCAGTTGCCGGAGCGCCGCAATGTCTTCCTCGCCCAGTGGCTGTGACGAGCTGAAATGCGCGACCAGCGGCGCGATGCGTCCCCCGAACAGCCTGTCGACCAAACGGGTGCATTCCTGCGACAGCCATGTGTCCTTGCGCAGCCGTGGGGAATACAGGTAGCGGCGTCCGTTGCGGTCGGCGGAGATCGCCCCTTTATTGAGGAGCCGGCCGAGCAGCGTCTTGACCGTCGTCTCCTCCCATTCGGTGCTGTCGGTCAGTGCCGCGTGTACTTCGTCCGCGGACAACGGATGGCAGGTCCACAGCACACGCATGATCTCGGTTTCTGCTGCCGTGATTTGCATTCGCGTTGGTCCCGTCGACGACGCAGGAACGATTACACGCGTAGTCGATGTCGACAACGGCATTGGACTCAAGAGTCTCTGGGCCCATTGGACTCAGCGCCTGATCGCACTTCAGGAAGGGGTTGCGTTGCTTCCGACTAGTCCGTCAAGGGGCAGTTGCACGGTACGAGGCCGCACGTGATTGGTCTGACGGTGGAGGTGTCGCAAAAAGACGCCCGCAATGCGGGCGTTTTCGAGCAAAGGCCTTGTCAGAATCCCTATCATTCACCAGACATGCGCGCCCGCAGAGTTTCGTAGTGTTTCCGGACGCACGTAAAGCCTTCGCCGCCGAGGATCATCGTGTCCCCGGACCAGCGCACGGTGCGTCCGTTCCAGGCTTCGATGCAGAAATGTCTCGACGGTGCGTCGGCTGCCATGCGAGTCGTACCGGCACGCGCACTGTGCAGGGGCGCGGAGGCGGGCGGTGCGGCTTCGATAACGAAGACCTCGCCATCTAGGTCGACGAGATACACGTTGCCTGTTTGGTCGGTGCCGAAATACACGATGTTGTTGAATGCGCCAGCATCCGGTGCGAAGTCCGCATTGCGTAATGTGAACGCCGCGCTCGGCAAAGTCGTGTTGGGCACCATCGCTGCCACGGGAATCGACCACACATTCGGCCGAATGAAGTCTGAAAACAGGTAATGCCCGCGCAACGAATCCACGGGGCCGCGATACACCACGCCGCCGGTCACCGAGTTGCCCTCGCGCGTGCCGGTGCCGTGCATGTACTGCGCCACCGGGGGTGCCAGGCCGCCCGGGTTGGTGCCGCGGAAGGGAAGCGTGCCCTCGAAGATCGACCATCCAAAGTTGGCGCCCGCGTCGGCGGGCCGCATCATGTCGATCTCTTCGATCCTGTCTTCGCCCACGTCGCCGATGAACAGATTGCCGGTGGCTGGATCGAAGCTGTTGCGGAACGGATTACGCAGCCCGAATGCCCACACTTCCGGCGCGCCGCCCGCGCTGGCGAAGGGATTGCCCGTCGGGATGCCGTAGTTGCGCGTCGCATCGCCCGGGAACTGGTCGCGTGCGACGTCCACCCGCAAGATCTTGCCGAGCAAAGTGTTGCGGTCCTGCCCCTTATTGTCGGGATCACCGAAGCCGCCGCCGTCGCCGATGGCGATGTACAGCATGCCGTCGGGACCAAAGCCGAGCCAGCCACCGTTGTGGTTGCTTCTGGGGTGTGGCTGGCGCAGAACCAGTTGCAGAGTCGCCGGATCCGCGCGATCTCGGTTGGTGGTCGACGTGCGATAGCGGCGCACTTCGATTGTCCCGACCGGATCGGTCACGAAGACGTAGAACAGGCCCGAGGCTGCGAAATCCGGCGCCGTTGCGAAACCCAGCAGTCCGCGCTCGCCATCGGTTGAGAGCTGTCCGCGCAGGTCTAGAAAATCCGCCGGCGCCAACGTCCCCGTGGACGGCGAGAGAATACGGATGCGCCCCGCAAGTTCGCCGACGAACACGCGGCCAGAATTGTCGGGCACCGCGGCGAGCAACACGGGCGAGGTCATGCCCGCAACGACGCGGCGAACGCGGAAGCCCACGCTGACACGGTCGGTTACTGTCACGGACAGCAGCAGCGTCGTGGTCGACGTGCCGTCGCTCGCGCCGAGCTGCACTGTGTATAGATTGTTGGCGTCCGAATCGGTGGGCGCTTCGAAGTTTGGCGGCGTGACGAACGCGAGCGCGCCCGCCCGCGTGATCGTGAACTGGGCCGCATCCGCGCCGCCCACCAAGGAGAACGTCACCGGATTGCCATCCATGTCGCTCGCGCTCGCGGTGTAGAACACGCCAGCGGTGTCTTCGGGCACCGCGACCGACGCGGCGGAGGTGAAGGTCGGTGCGCGGTTGCCATCGCTCACTTGGAAGCCGGGGCCGCCGCTGCCGCCCCCGCTCGGGCAGCCCGCGAGTGACGCTAGGAGCGCAACCAACACCACCATGCGGGCCAGGTGGCCGAGGGACTTGGCGCCACGAGTCGGCCACGACATGCATGTGGCTCTGCGCGGACGGAATGGGTATCGTCGCGTTCGCATGACCACGGCTTCCGTTGCTTTGGTGTGCATTCTCGATCCTTCCTTGGGCGGTGAAGGCACGATCACACGCTGAATCGATGTCAACAATGACATTGGACGTGCATGCTGATAGATGCATTGGTCTCGACTCACGATCGCGCGCCGAGAATGCTTCGCGCTGCGCCCGCTAGGGTTGACGGAGCGAAGAACGATGTTCGAAGAACTGGTGTCCCGCAGCCCCCACCCGAGCCTGGGAGCGCATGCCGAAACGTATGGACGCCTAATCGGAAAATGGCGCGGCACATATTGTGATCCGCATCCCGACGGCGAGGAGACTGGTCCGCTGGAAGTCTGCTTCGCGTGGGTTCTCGACGGGCGTGCCGTGCAAGATGTGTGGTCTGCGCCGGCCGGCGTTCCGGAAGAGGTGAGCCCCTATCGGCGTCGGATGCACGGGACGACGCTGCGCGTGTTCGATCCGTCCGCGGAGGTGTGGCGCGTGGACTGGTGGAATCCCCCGCGCGGGGTGCATTGCCGACTCGTGGGGCGGCGCACGGAAGAGGGCATCGTGCAGATGGGTTACTGGGACGATCGGCCGCAACGCTGGCGATTCCTGGACATCGCGCGGAACTCGTTCACCTGGCAGGCGCATTGCCTGGAAGACGACGGCCGGACGTGGCGATTACAGACGGAATTTCGGCTGGATCGCGTTCTGGAGTAAATCGTCCAACCGATTGGTCACGTCCGCTCACGATCGATATGGTATTGAGCCGGAAATACTGCGACGGTCCGATAAGACCGTTCGGAGGTTTTCGTGGACTTGGTACTCGACGGACAGGGCCCGCTAAACGCGCAGATCGTCCGTGCGATGAAGGCGGCGATCGTGTCCGGCCGGTTGGCGACCGGCACTCGGGTGCCATCTACCCGCGACTTGGCTGATTCACTGGCGGTGTCCCGCACAACCATTGTCTCGGCGTACGACCAGCTCCGCACGGAAGGCTACCTGGACGGCGTCGTTGGATCGGGCAGTTTCGTGCGCATGCCGCACCAGATCGCCGCCATGAAGTCCCCGCGCGCCGAGCGCTTCATCGCGCCGCCGTCGCGTTACGCGGGTCGAGCGCGGGAAGCCCGGAGCGGGGACGCCTTGCCTTTTCGCCGCATCGAAAATTGCCGGTACATCTTCCAATCGGGGATGACGCTCGTGAATCCGGCGTTGTCAACGGCATGGAGTCGCGAAGTGGCACGGGCCGCGCTGTATGCGATCCCGGACTATCCAAGTCCGCAGGGCGTCGGCGCACTGCGCGAGGCGGTCTGCAACTATCTCGCGCGCCGGCGGGGCGTTCTTGCCGCGCCCGACGACATCCTGATCGTTGGTGGATCCCAGCAGGCGCTCGCAATCGTTGCGCGCGTCCTCGTCGACGAAGGCGCCCCTGTCGTCGTTGAAGAGCCCCAGTACTACGGAACGCGCCAGGCTCTGCAGGCGCACGGGGCATCCCTGATCGGCGCGCCGGTGGATCTCGACGGCATCTGCACCGATGCGCTTCCGGCCGACGGCGCGCGCCTGGTGTGCGTGACGCCTTCGCATCAGTTCCCGTCCGGTGGGATCCTGTCGCAGGCCCGTCGACAGGCGTTGCTCGACTATGTGGAGCGCCACGACAGTTGGATCTACGAGGACGACTACGACGGCGAATTCCGCTATGCCATGCGTCCACTTGCCGCCTTGCGCTCGCAGGATCGCGAGGGTCGTGTGCTCTACGTCGGAACGTTCTCAAAAACATTGTTTCCTTCGCTGCGACTTGCCTACATCGTGATGCCGCCTGCCCTGCGTCAAGATTTGATCAATGCGAAGTTCCTCCTGGACTTCGGGTGCAATACGATCGATCAGGTTGCCCTGGCGTCGTTCATGAAAGCTGGGGCGTTCGATCGCCACCTGCGCGTCGCAGCAAAGGCATTGCGCGACCGACGCGAAGCCCTTGTGCAGTCGCTCGAGGCGATTGACCGCGGTCGCCTTGCGTACTTCGACTCGCGCGCCGGCGCCCACTTACTCGTGTGGTTGAAAGACGTTGCTGCGAAAGAGGGGGCGGCGTTCCAGCGCTACTTACACGAGCAGGGCGTGGGCATGCACTTAATCGACCCTTGCTATTTGGTGCCGCCCGACGGCGCAGGGATCCTCATGACCTACGGCGCGCTTTCGGTCAAGGAGATCCGTGCAGCGATGTCGATCTTCGGCAAATGCCTGGATGCGCGATACGACATGATGCGGTCCAACGCCGTCTAATCCTGAACTAGGATCAGATGCCGTGACTTGCGCAGAGCATCCCCGTAGTCGTCATTGCACTGTCTCTCCCGCGTGCATAACCCACGCCATGGCGGAATTGTAGGCGGGCGCAGTTGCTCGAGCTGGCATTGGTCTCGAGCATTGTGCGGCTGAGTGGATTCGGCATGGCGTGCTTCGCCCGCTATTGTTCCCGATTTCCACTGCTGGGGACACGTCATGGACATGTCGCCTTCTGCACTGCACACATTCGGCGAACAGGTCCTGCGTTCCCAGCCTTTCAGCGTGTTCATCGGAGCAGAACTTGCGCAGCTTTCGCCCGGCACCGCGGTGCTCGCGTTGCAGCTGGCACCACTACACCACCAACAATATGGCCAGGCGCACGGTGGGGTGATTGCCTACCTGGTCGACAACGCGATGGCATTCGCAGCGGGCAGCTTGACCGGCACACCGGTGGTGACGGTGGAGTTCAAGGTGCAGTACCTCACGCCCGCCGTTGGTACGGAGTTGTTCGCCACTGCCGAGGTCGAATCTGCGGGCAAGCGCCTACTCGCATGTCGTTGTCGGGTGGAATCCGACGACGCCACCGGCGCGCGCACCGTCGTGGCGCTCGGACTTGGGACGATCGCCGTTGTTGGCAACGGTGAAGTCGTCCTGCCCTAGGCACGGCGATGCGGGCCGTTCGCACGCCGGACGCACCGGCAGCGCGATCTTTCGCAGTTCCAGCCAAACCACCCACTGCCCCCACAATCCAAAGTGCCGCGCCGAGCATTAGGAACCAGAAGGCCATAAGCCTTTCGTGGTCTCTCCACAGTGAGTTGAACACGCCATCGGAGCACGAACGCCGCTCAAATGCCCGGCACGCGGTATAGAGACCGGCCGCGCGCGTTCCAAGACCGCCATGAACGCCATGCGCAGCTGGCGGGCGCGACCGGGTGCGTGCAGGTCCGCTTCGCCATCGAAGCGGTGGCCCAGCGTGCGGAAGTCGCAGCCGCCGGCATCGTTGGCCAGGTACGCCGAGGGGTAGGCGCGGTCGACCGGATCGTCGACTTCGCGGAACAGGAAGATGCTGGGCAGGCGCTGCGCGAGCGTCAGCAGCGGGGCGTGCGCGCGTTGCGGGGCGGCGACGTCCTGCAGCAGGAAGTACACCTCGACGCCGCGGCCGCTGGTGCCGAAGCGCCGCAACGCATCCACCACGGCCGGGTGGTCGAACAGGCCCGGATCGAGGTCGCGGGTGTAGATCCACAGGCCGCGGCGCGCGTTGTCGATGACGGCGACGAGGGTGGCGATCGCGGTCTAGCGATCGTCGACGGCCTTCGGGCCCGATAAAGCGCGGCGCATCGACTGGTGCTCGATGCCCGCTTCCCAGAAACGTTCGCCGTAGGGCTGGAACCCGTGGCGCAGGTAGAAATCGATGGCCGAGACCTGCGCGTGCAGCGACACCTCGCGCCAGCCGCGCTGGTGCGCCTCTTCGATCAGCGCCAGCAACATCGCATCGCCCACGCCCCTGCCGCGCCAGTCGCGCAGCACCGCCATGCGGCCGATCTTGTGTTCGGGCGTGAGGCGGCCGGTGCCGATCGGCGAGCCGTCGAAGGCGCGGGCCAGCACGTGCACGCAGTCCGGATCCAGCGCGTCCCATTCCTCTTCGATCGGGACCTGCTGCTCCTGCACGAAGACGGTTTCGCGCACGGTGCGCAAGTCGGGCAGGGCGGTGGCGTAGTCGACCACGTCCACGCGGAAGGGTTGGGTGGCGTCGTTCATTCGTCCTCGTCGGCGAGCATCTGGTAGTGGCCTGCTTGCAACAACGCAAAGACCGCACCACGTCCGGCCTGCGAAAGCGTCGTGTAGAGCGGGCCGTCGATGGCGTCGACCGCGGCCAGGCGCTGCGCCCTGTGAGCGCGAAGCCCAGCCCGCTGAAAGTACGCCGACGCGGGCATGAATCGCGCGGACGAAGGCGAAATAGTGACCGAACCACTCTTCATCTTTTCCCACGCAGCGGCGGGCATGCCAAGGAGGCGGAGTCGTACGAAGTCTGGGGGCGTGGAGCGCGCCCCACCGAGAACAGACGGCGCAGTGCCCGCACATACAAGGACCACGGCACGACCGAGGGCCGTTCGCCCAATCCGGCTTGCGCCTTCGCCAACGCATCCTCGATCAGCGCATCGTGCATCGGGCGGAAGAGCAGGGGCCAGGTGACGACGGCTGGCCAGCCGGCCCGCATCGAAAGCGTGTGTCGCAATTCGCACCCGTGCGGCAACCGCAACACGTCGAAGCGATGCGTACCATGGAATCCGGCGGGCGCATGGAACGCGAATACCACCGAATTGCCTGGCACATATTTGCAAACGGCGTATCGCACGGGTCCGTGGCCGCCTTCCGCGCCGACGCCGAGAGGTCGATCGAACACCATTGCCGGCCAGGCTTCGCGGGGCCAAATATGGTCCGTGTCCGAGGCAAGTGTGTCGAGCAATGCCGCGACGCGCGCAGCGGGGGCGTCGAAGATTCGGTGATGCACGTTGACGACGTTCACGGGGATCCGTTGCGGAGGAACCAAATCAAGGAACGCGTCATAGAAAGGAATGCTCACTGCGTACCCAGACGCCAGAGGCAGCGCCTGCAACAACTCCATGTCCGTTTCGAAGTTGTAGGCCTCTTCTGCGAGCGGTTCGCATTGCAAGTCTGCTCAAATTACGCGACGCGCGACGACCGTAGCGGCATTGCCAGCCATCTGCGCGCAAATAGGTTCGATCTGCAGGAAATGCGTTTCACCGCGAGCGATCGGTCGGTGTTCCACGCCTGCCGGGACCACGAAGCAGTCTCCGGGGCCAAGCTGAACGGTGTCGTGTCGCATATCGATGTCAAGCGCGCCCTGCAGGACGAAATAGAAATCGTCCGTCTCTTCGTGCGAGTGCCATGCAAAGGGTCCGTTGGACTTGACGACCGCCACATCCATGCCGTTGAACCGGCTGGAGATGCGCGACTGGAGGATCCCTTCGCACATGGATGGTTTCTGCTGGAGATTAACGGCGGTCATCGCGGTGTCCTGCGGAAAGCGGGGACACTTATCATGCGTGCGCGCGCTTGCGTGCAGCGGGCCATTCTGCGCCCTGCGCCAAAGGTCCATTCGCGTCAGAGAGCGCGGTGCATCACGTAGACGTCCACCGGTCCTAGCGCCGGGTGGCGGAAAGCACCGGGAATCGTTCCGACCACCGCGAACCCCAGCTTGAGGTACAGCGCTACCGCTGCCGCGTTGCTCGCGACGACGTAGTTGAAGACGATCGCCGAATAGCCGCGGCTCCGTGCTTCGTCCAGGCTGTGCTCGACCAAGGTGCGACCGATGCCACGACCCCTCGCGCCGGAGGCGACGATGTAGGTTGCGCTCGCCACGTGCGACCCCGAGTCTGGATAGTTGTCGCCGAGCTTGTAGATCCCTTCCACGCGGTCGTCGTCGGACGTTGCAACCCATGCTTGGTGGGGCCCGAACCAGTGTGCTTCGCATAGCGCATCCGGCATGGCCCGGAACGGCAATGTGTCTGCGGCGGCTGTCGCTTCGCGAACGATCGCGAACATCGATCCGGCATCGAAGCGCTCGGCCTTCCTGATGAGCATGACTCCTCCTTGGGCGCGCACTGCGTATTGCTGGCACGCGCGGGAATCATAGCGACAGGCGCACCTAACACCGGCCGAATGGTCTTGCCTGGTCTCGCGCCGAATGGCACGTGATTGGCCACGGATGCAGGTTGGAATGCCGCAAAGGGAGGTCAGCATGGACCTGGTTCTCGACGGAAACGGCCCGCGCTACATGCAACTGGTACGGGCGCTAAAACAGGCGATCGCGTCTGGGCGCCTGCCCGGCGGCACGCGCTTGCCCGCCAGCCGCGACCTCGCGCGCGACCTCGTTGTCTCCCGCACCACCGTGGTGGCGGCGTTTGACCAACTGCGCGCCGAAGGCCTGTTGACGGGACGTGTTGGGTCGGGGAGCTACGTGAATGCGCCGGCGTCGCCGACGCAGCGACCACCCGTTGCGCGCCGCTCGGTGTTGCCGCAAAGCGCCTACAGCCGGCGGGCACGCGAGCTGCACGACCCCGACGACCTCTCAGGTCGCCGGCTGCCCGGGATGCGCCACGCGTTCCAGTACGCGCTGCCGCTCGTCAATGCGGCGCTGAATACCGCGTGGCTGCGGGAACTCGGGCGCGCCGCGCCCTACGTCCGGCCGAACTACCCGATGCCGCAGGGGTTGCCATCTCTGCGCGAAGCGATCTGCAAGCACGTCACGCGCACGCGCGGGCTGCAGTGCACCCCCCAGGACATCCTCGTCGTAAGCGGTGCGCAACAAGCGATTTCCTTGGCCGCGCGCGTGCTGGTCGATCCGGGCGACGACGTGGTGATCGAAGAGCCGCAGTACTTCGGCGCTCGCACGATTCTGCAGATGCACGGTGCGAACCTCATCGGTGTCCCCGTCGACGCGGAGGGCCTGCGTACCGATCGGTTACCGAACCGTCCCGCCAAACTGGTCTGCCTCACGCCTTCGCACCACTTTCCCACGGGGGCGGTGCTCTCGCTTTCGCGGCGGATCGACGTCCTGCAATACGCGCGGCAGTGTGCAGGCTGGATCCTCGAAGATGACTACGACGGCGAGTTCCGCCAGGATGCGCAACCAGTGCCTGCGTTGCAGTCGATCGATCGCGATGGCCGCGTGCTTTACGTGGGATCGTTCTCGAAGACGCTGTTTCCGTCGATGCGCCTGGGCTACATCGTGATGCCGTCGGGACTGCACGATGATTTCCTGGCTGCCAAGTGGGCGGCGGATTTCGGCACGCCGGCCCTGGAGCAGGCTGCACTCGCGCAACTGATCACTACCGGCGCTTACGAGCGCCACCTCCGTGCAGCGAGCAAACGCCTGGTCGAACGCCGGCACGCGCTGTGCGATGCGATCGTGCGCCAGTGCGGTGCCCGGGTCACACTGCGGCCATCGCATGCGGGCATGCATGTGCTTGCCGAGGTCACGGGGCTGTCAGCGGCCGAGGGCGTCCAGCTGATCCGCCACGCGCGCGAGCGCGGCTTGGGGTTGTATCCGGCAACGAATTGCTACCTGGATCCGCCCGATCGCTGCGAATTGCTGATGGGTTATGGCGCGATGTCGACGCGTGATGTACGCGAGGCGGTCACGTTGTTCGCAGCGTGCCTGGACAGTTGGGCTTTGCGCGCGCATGGCCCTGCGCTGCGATTGGCCCACTCGCGTTGAACAGGAACGTCCAAGGTATGCCGTCCTCCGCCACGCCCCTCGATACCGTAGGCACACTTTCGATTACGCGACCCGGGATGCGCGCGCAGTCGTTGCGCATCGTACGCGTCGCCGCATCGGTTGCGGCCATCGACTTGCTGTTCACGCTGGGGTATTGGGCTTCGCAGGACATCGGTCCACTGAGGGTGCTGCAGGCGATGGCCGCGTGGATCGTCGGTCCGACCGCGGCCTCCCCCGGCGTTGCGCGCGCGATGGAGGGGCTGGCCGTGCACGTCGCAATCTACGTCGCCATGACGCTCGCGCTCGCCGCAATCGTGCGTGCGTGGCGCGCTAGATCGCAGCGGTGGTTCGTGTCTGGCGCCACTTACGGCATTGCGGCGTATCTAGTTGTCTACCAGGGCATCGTGCCGTGGATCGCAGCCCCGATCGTGCCGAGCCGCGCGCCGGACTGGATTGCTGCGTGCCTCGTGGTGCACGGCCTGCTGCTCGGGCCAATGATGCGGCAGGGGTTGCGCCCGCGCCCAGGCGGTGCGGCATGACGGCACGCAGCGGTACACGGCGCGGCCTCGTCGTGTCGTGTGCGTACGACCTCGCGCGCGTGGCGGGACTGGAAGGCATCACCATCGGTCGCGTCGCGACACTTTCGTGCATTTCCAAAAGCGGATTGCTCGCGCATTTCAACACTCGTGAGGGCTTGCAGATCGCGGTGCTGGATTTCGCCACCGAGCTCTTCTTGCATTCGGTGATGACAACTGCGAATCGCACGGAGCGCGGAAGGCCGCGCCTGCGCGCGATGATGCAGCAGTGGTTCGAATGCTTGCGCGACGCGGGTCCAGCCTGCGTGCTGCTCGCCGCCACCTGCGAATACGACGGCCGCACCGGTCCGCAGCGTGACCTGCTCGTCCGATATCAACAGCGGTGGCGCGCCGAAGTAGTGAGTGCGATCGATCTTGCGCGACAAATGGATGAGCTGTCGCCCGGGGAGGAGTCGGCACAGGTGGCATTCGAGCTGTGCGCCATCGCGATTGCGTTGCACCACCAAGCCAGCGCGCTCGGCTACGATGCCGCGCGCCTGCGCGCAGATATCTCGCTAGAGCGCCTGCTGAGCACGCTGAGCCTGCACGCATGAACGAGTTCAGATGATCGAGATCCATCCCTGCGACACCGACCCGCTGATGCGCGCGGCCTCGTGCGGGAACAAGTCGCATCATCGAAGAATGACATTTGCCGATTGGCGGAACCAATTCAAGCGCTAGCGATTGTGTATGTGGAGGGGCGGTCCGATGTCACAAGGCAATGACGCAACAAGCGCAGGGTCCATTGCCAACGTGGCAATCGCGTTCGGCGTGTGGGGGGTCATGCCGCTCTATTGGCATTTGCTCGCAGTCGTGCCGGCGGAGGAGATCCTGATCCACCGGATGTTCTGGAGTTTCGCCGTGCTGGCGGCCATCGTGCTGTTCCGCGGCAACTTCACCCCTGTCTTGAGCGCCTTGAAGTCGCGCGCGATCGGAGGGCCGCTTGTGCTCAGTTCCCTGCTGATCAGCACGAATTGGGGGCTGTATATCTGGGCGGTCAATCACGGCCGTGTCCTGGACGCCGCGCTGGGTTACTTCATCAACCCGCTCATGAACGTCGCTCTTGGTGTCGTGGTGCTTGGGGAACGGATGCGTCCCGCGCCATGGGTCGCTGTCGTGATCGCTTCGGCTGGAGTGGTCGTCCAGGCAGCGAAGGTTGGACATGTTCCGTGGATTGCGCTTGCGTTGGCGCTTTCGTTTGGATGCTACGGGCTTGTTCGCAAAATCGTCGCGGTCGATTCGTTGGTCGGCTTCTCAGTTGAAACCGCGTACATGGTCGTCCCGGCAGGGATCGCGCTTGCTTGGTACTCCTGGAGCGGCCACGGGATCTTCTTGAATGCAGCATCGCCGGATCACCGACTCTCTCTCGATGCCTTGTTGATACTCACGGGGGCGGCCACGGCCTATCCGCTGATCGAGTTCTCCAAGGGGCTGCGCGTCGTTCCCATGGCGACGGTGGGGCTGATGCAGTTCATCGCACCGATCTTGCAATTCGCCTGCGGCGTGCTGGTGCTGGATGCGCCGTTCGCGCTATCAGACGCAGCGGGTACCTGCTCGTATGGGCAGCACTCATTCTGTTCACTGCCGACATGTTGAAGACATCGCGCGCCGCGCGCCGTGATCGATAACGAGAAAGGTGTTCGCACATGGGGCGCCCGAAGGTTGGCGCTGCATACGTAGTCCTGGCACACGGCGCGAGCGACCGCGAACACGGGTAGCTCAAGATTCGAGGCAGGGCGGAGTCGTATTCGGCGGCCCTTCCGAAAAGACGGTTTGGGCGCCCAGCCTTTCAAAGGTGAGGTTGACCGTGCGTCCTAGCGCCCGCGTTCGATGCGTGGTGCCTCTCGGAACCACCAAGCATTCCCACTGAGTCAGCGTGACTTGCGCGCCGTTGGCGAAATCGATCTGGAGGCTTCCGGTGACGACGAGGAACAACTCGTCGGAGTCCGGATGGTGATGCCAACGATACTCACCTTCGAAGACCGCCAGGCGCAGGCACTCCTGGTTGATGTTCGCCAGCACCTTGTTGGTGTATGAACCCGTGATCCGAGTCTGCTCGGCGAATATGTCAAACATCGACATGGCAGGGAACTCGGCAGCAAGCGAGGCGTGCTCTTCTGCCGTTGGAAAAGTGGAATTCATGTCAGGCTCGCCCACTACTGCATGATGGCTGGTGGATTCTCGACGAAAGGCGCGATTAGTTGTCCCGTTTGATGATGGCGATCGTGCTGCAGGACCTGCATGCTTAGCGGCCCGCCCGCGATCGCGGCTAAGCAATCCAGGCGGGAGCCCGCCAACAGGTTTCCCCCCCGCGCTTGAGCAATGGTGTGTGGTGACGACAGCCTTCGAAGAAGTAGTGGGTGACCAGACTATGGCGCGTCCGGTTGCGATCCAGTTGCACTGAGCCGCCATGGAGGAGATTCGCCGCCCAGATGAATGCTTGGCCCTTTTTGATGGTTGCGTATTGGGCAACCATTCCGGCGCGGGCGATGCGATCGGCGATCATGCGTTCGTAAGCTAGGTAGTCGGCCGTGGCGTCGCGATCGCGGCGATGTTGGCGCTTGAGACGAGCGAGGCCCCTTCGCAACCACAAGCGTATGTGTGATCCCGCAAGGAACAGGTCGACATCGGACAGTGTGGCTTCGGGCCACGCATGGGTCCCGGGGTAATACGCCACTGGCCCATTTGAGTGGTCGATGTCTTCGAGCGCGACCCAGACTCCGCACATGAAGCCGGCGGGATCGGAGTTGAAGTGGATCGTATCGGAGTGTGTCTTCTGTTCGGATCCAACTCGGAAATTTAGCGTCTGGAATGGCAAGGGCTGTCGATCGTAAAGATCGCGAAGCGCACCGATGACGCGGGGTGCGACTGCCATGGCTTTGATCTGCTCGACAATCTTCCACGCATCCTGGATTCGCCGGTCGTCACGATAGGCCACGACACTCGCAGTCGTGTCTGGCGTTTGGTCGGAATCCAAGTAGAGGGAATCCAGTGCTGCGACGGCGCTGTCGATAAGCTTTAGCGGAATCCCGGGGTCGAAGATCAGGTATCCGTCTCGTGCGAACTGGTCCTTCTGGGCGGCGGATAGCACGCGTTGAGGGTCGACCGCCGACGTGCCCTCAGTCGGCTGGAGGTGTGTCGAGTCGTGCACAGCGCGATCCCAGATTCGGTCCAGGACCTCAGTGTGTTCGGGGGCAGAGGCAGATTTCGTACCAATTCGAGAGCGTCGAAGCAGCCCAAAGAGTTGCGACTACTCACTCGGGTTGAATTATGGGTATGCGTCGTAAAATAATCTAAAAATACATGCAAAAACAAAGGCCTAGAATGCTGGTTCGAGTCCTCTCCTGGGCACCAATCAGAAGTCCGGCGCAGTCCACCGCGGTCCGGGCATTCACTCAAAACCCCGCCGCAACGCGGGGTTTTTTGTTGCCCGTCGCCGGCCGGCGCCGCGACCCGCGCGTGAAATCGACCGACACGCCGCGCCCGCCCATAATGCCGGCCGCCTCGTCCAAGCCGGCCCCATGAACGCTCCATCGAACCTGCGCTTCCTCGATGCGCCCGGCGAGGTTGCGGCCATGATGCGCGCGCACGACTGGCGCACCTCGCCCCTGGGTCCGCCGGAACACTGGCCGCAGTCGCTGCGCAGCGTCGTCAGCCTGATGCTGCGCTCGCAGTTCCCGATGTTCGTGGCGTGGGGGCCGTCGCTCGGGTTCCTCTACAACGATCCGTATTCGGAGATCCTCGGGACGAAACATCCCGACGCGCTCGGGCGGCCGTTCGAGGAGATCTGGTTCGAGATCTGGGACGACGTGGGCCCGCTGGCGCGGCGCGCGCTGGCCGGCGAAGCGGTGTACTTCGAGAACCTGCCGCTGACGATGCTGCGCAAGGGCTACGAAGAGCACACGTGGTTCACCTTCTCCTATTCGCCCGTCATCGACGAGCAGGGCGAAGTCGCGGGCATGTACTGCGCGTGCACGGAAACCACCACGGGCGTCACCGCCGAGCGCATGCGCCTGGCGCAGATGCAGCGGCTGACGTCGCTGTTCGCGCAGGCGCCCGGCTTCGTGGCGGTGACGCGCGGGCGCGAGCACGTGTACGAGATCGCCAATCCAGCGTACCTGGCGCTGGTCGGGCGCCAGAACATCGTCGGGCTCTCGGTGCGCGCGGCGTTGCCCGAGCTCGACCAGAAGTTCATCGACCAGCTCACGCAGGTGTTCGAAACCGGCGTGCCCTACATCGGCCGCCGCGTTCCCGTCGGCCTGCGGCGCGAAGGCCAGGACGAGATCGAGGACCGCATCGTGGACTTCGTGTTCCAGCCGATCGCGGACGACGACGGCCGGATCGACGGCATCTTCATCCAGGGCACCGACATCAGCGACCGCGTGCGCGCCGAAGCGGACCTGCGCGACAGCGAAGCGCGCTTCCGGACGATCACCAACGCGATGCCGCAGATGGTGTGGTCGGCGCTGCCGGATGGATACAACGACTACTACAACCAGCAGTGGTACGAATTCACCGGCCTCACCGCGGGCACGACGGAAGGCGAACGCTGGGCGGAAGTCCTGCACCCCGACGACCTGCCGGGCGCGTGGGCGCGCTGGCGGCATAGCCTGGATACCGGTGAGGAGTACGACATCCAGTTCCGCCTGCGCCACCACGCGGGCGACTATCGCTGGGTGCTGGTGCGCGCGGTGCCCGTGCGCGGCGACGACGGTGCGATCGTGCGCTGGCTGGGCACGGCCACCGACATCCACGAGCAACGCGTCGCGCAGGATGCGCTGGAACGCAGCGAGCGCGCACTGCGCGAGGCGGACCAGCGCAAGGACGAATTCCTCGCGATGCTTGCGCACGAGCTGCGCAATCCGCTCGCGCCGATCAGCACCGCATCGCAGTTGCTGTTGCTGACGTCGGATCCCACGCGCGTGCGCATCGCCGGCGAGGTGATCGGACGCCAGGTGCGCCACATGACGGAACTGGTCGACGACCTGCTCGATGTCTCGCGCGTCACGCGCGGCCTGGTGCACCTGGACCTGGAGACGGTCGACCTCAAGTCGGTGGTCGCCAGCGCCATCGAGCAGGTGCGCACGCTGATCGAAGCGCGCGGCCATGCCTTGCGCACGCGCCTGCCGCCGGGTCCGCTGTGGGTGCGCGGCGACCGCACGCGGCTGGTGCAGATCCTGGCCAACCTGTTGAACAACGCGGCCAAGTACACGCAGGAAGGCGGCGAGATCGACCTGGACGCGGAAGCCGCCGACGGCAACGCCTGCGTCCACGTGCGCGACAACGGACAGGGCATCGACCCCGTGCTCCTGCCGCGAATCTTCGACCTGTTCACGCAGGCGGATCGTTCGCCCGACCGCACGCAGGGCGGGCTCGGCATCGGCCTGGCGCTGGTGCGCAGCCTCGTCGCGCTGCACGGCGGTGCGATCACCGCCGACAGCGCGGGCCGCCACCACGGTGCGGTGTTCAGCGTCAGCCTGCCGCAGGTGCAGGGGCCCGTGTCCGAAGACGTGCGCACCGAGGTGACCGCGCCGCGCGAAGACGCGGTGCTGGACATCGTGGTGGTCGACGACAACGTCGATGCCGCGAAGACCTTGCAGTCGTTGCTGCAGGCACTCGGGCATCGCGCGCGCGTGTTCCATCGTGCCGGCGACGCCTTCGATGCGATCGTCGCGGCGCCGCCGCACGTGGCGTTCCTGGACATCGGCTTGCCGGACATCACCGGCCACCAGCTCGCGCGCCGGATCCGTGCGCAACTGCGCGAACGCACGGGACTGCTGGTCGCGCTTTCGGGCTACGGGCAACCGCACGACCAGGCCGCCTCGCGCGACGCGGGGATGGACGTGCACCTCGTGAAGCCCATCGACCAGGCGACGCTGCTGGACGTGCTGGCGCGCGCGGGGCAGGGGAAGCGCTAGGCCGGCGGCCCCGGCACCGCGTGCGAATCCCCGAACCTGCAGTAATCGCTGCGCGGGTCGATCGGCGGATCCTTGCGGCCCTGCGCCTTCAGCGCCGCGCGCATCTGCGGCCACGTCATGTTGCCTTCCGGCAGCATGCCGCCGTTGAAGCGCAGTTCGCCGCGGGCGCGGTCCTGCGCATTCCTGTTCCATGCACTCGCGCCGCCCACGCGCACGCCGCGATACACCGCGCGGCGATCCAGCCAGCCGACGTTGCTTTCCTTCATCGCGATGACCAGCAGGTTGTCGGCCTGGTCGCGCGTGCAGCGCTGCGACCAGTACAACCAGTCGTGGATCACCGCCGCGCGCGTGTACGTGCCGTTCTTGTGGATCAGCGACTGCAGCGCGGGCGGGATGCTCGCCTTGTCGTGCACGAAGCCGCTCGGGACGATGATCCACACGCCCGACTGGCCGATCTCCCAGCGCAGGGGCGGGGAGGTGATCGTCCAGTTCTGGCCGTCGGCGAATTCCATTTCGCCGGAAGGGTTGGGCGGGGCCTGTGCGAAAACATCGGCGCAGGCCAGCAGGCCGAGCCACAACAGGCAGGCGATTCCCTGGGTGCGTGTCATCGAGCGACTCCCGGCGTGGCGTGCATGCATGCAACCAAGGGAACGCCGGCATGCACCGGCGTCGGCCACGCCGTCGCAGCGGACGGCGCGGTCGGTTACTGCACGCCTTCGATCACGCGGATCGCCGTGGCGGCCTTGTCCGGCGGCTGCGCCAGCGCCATCGAGTAGAGGCGCTGGACGAACGCGCACTGCTGCGGCGTGGTCCAGTCGCGCCACGACTCGGGATGGCCCTGGCGCATGCGCGCGGAGAATTCGGTGCGGATGGCGATGTCGGCGTCCCGCGCCATGTTGGCGTCGAACGACGCGCGCGGTGCATTGGCGGGAATGGCGGCCATCAGGTCCGCGAGCGCTTCGAGCCTGCGCCGCTTGGTGTCCGGATCCGGCGTGCCCTGCGCGGCATCCACCAGCGCGACGCACACGTTGGGGTTGCGCCCGTCGATCCCCTCGCCGTACAGGCCGAGCATCTGCGTCGCCCATCGCAGCAGCGCATCGTCGGGCGCATGCGACATCGCGAACGCGCGCGCCTCGGTGTTCATCGCATCGCTCGCCGGCGCGAGGCTGCGACCCTCGCGCTGTGCGGCGCGCAAGGCTTGGGCGTGGCGCAACGCCGGGCCGGGCGAGGCCACCGCGTAGGCGAGATACAGCCTTCGCGCATCGCCCTCGGCGCCATCCCGCCGCAACATGTCCGCCATCACCAGCTCTGCGCGTCCCGGCGTCGCGCCGGCGTCGTTGACGACGCGCAGCGCAACGCCTTCGTCGACCAGTTCCACCGCCCCGATCCACTCCATGCTGTCCGGCGATGTCGTGGAGCGCTTGGCGAGCAACGCTTCGCTGAACCCCGCGCCTTTCAGGATGGCCTGCGACGGCGCTTCGGTCAGGGCGAGGCCCGCGTCCTGCCATTCCTTCGGCATGTCGCCGGAGCCGCGCGCCTGGTGCAGGCCGATCGCGCCGCTGATGCCCATCTCGCGCGTCGGCGACGCCGCCCACAGCAGGACGCACGCACTGGCGCATTCGCGATCGACGCGCACGCGCAGGTCGCGCGACTGGATGACGGCCGCGACCTTCAGGGCGTCGTCGACGAGGCCGCCGGGGCTGTCGATCTCGATGGTGGCCAGGTGCGGCGCGCGCGCGAGCAGCGCGTTGAAGTCGCGGGCGAAATCGCCGGCGATGTACCCCTTGATCTGCACCACGTCCCCGGCGGCGTTGAGCACCATCGACGCGTTTTCGTTTTCATGGCGCGCGCGATCCACTTTCGCGCGTTGCCGCATCAACCCCGCGCTCATCAGGCTCGTCGCGACGAACAGCAGGACGCCGACGGCCAGCGGCAAGCGCATGCCGCCTCGCTCGGCGGCGCGGCGCATCGCAACGGCCAGCAACGCGACCGCCAGCACGCCCGCCACGACGATCAGCGCGATCTGCGCGCCCATCGAGCGCAACGGCGTCGGCAACGCGTCCGCGAACACCGCCGACGGCACGCCCACCCCGATCGCCATGAACGCCACCACGCCCGCGCCCGCACCCGCGGCCCATCCCCAGGGATGGCGCGTCGGACGCGCCTTGCGTTCCCAGCGTGCGCCGAGCGATGTCCAGCGCGCTTCGCCGGGCTTCCACGACATCGTGGTGACCCCATGCTGGCCCTTGTCGAAGGCCTTGCGCACCTCGTCTTCCGCGAGCGGACCCAGTTGGCCCGCCGGTGTCTGCAGGTAGATCGCGTCCATGGTTACAGCGCGCGAAGGAGGATGAAACCTCCCACGATCGTGATGATGCCGAGGCAATACAGCGCAACCTGGCCCGAGCCCTGCGGGCGGTGCGTCACCACCCACGGTTGATCCTTGTCCCACGCGGTCACGCCCTGGTCGCTGAGGCGCGAGTACGCGAAGGCATGCGTGAACAGCGCCACCAGCGGAATCCCCAGCCCCATGCCCTTGAGGAACACGCCGACCTCGCGGTTGAGCGCGGCCATGATCCCGATCGGCCGGCCGTCCTGCCGCGTGACGCGCACGCCGAAGACCCACTTGCCGATGGTGGAACCGCTCGTGCCGAGCAGCAACGCGGTGATCGGCAACACGAGCGCGCACGTCGCGATGCCCGAGACGATGGAATTATCGACCAGCGGCGAGGCGAACACGGTTTCATACAACTGCGTGCTGATGCCGGCCATCGCGAACGCAGTCACCAACCACGCCAGCGCACCCAGCACCAGCACATCCAGCGAGCGCGCGAAGTAGCGGCGCCACGGCGAAGGCGTCGTGTCCTGCCAGCCGTCGTCGCTCACCGCCAATGTCGGCGGCACCACGACGCGCGGCGGGAATCCCGGCACGTCCGAGGGCGGCTCCGACGCCAGGGCGGAGTCGCGGAACGGCACCCAGTCGGGCATGCCTTCGGTGCGCACCAGCGCGTCGTCGTCGAGCAACCCCGTCCAGCGCAGGTAGGCGATGTCCGCCCGCGTGCGGGCCTCGGCGTTCCCGTCGACCAGCACGTACCAGATCTCGCTCACGCCCCCGTTCCCCTGTCCCCGATCCCCGGCCGTGATGGTAGCGCGACGGTCCCGTTCGCGAACTGCAATCGCATTCACGGATCGGGCGAGCAGCGCGTAGCAAAGCGCGGTTGGCAAGCGGCAGTGACTCGGATAAAAAATCGCATCGCCAAAACCCCGGGGGAGTTCCATGAAGAAGCAGGCCGCAGGTTTCACCCTGATCGAGTTGATGATCGTGGTCGCGATCATCGCGATCCTCGCCGCCATCGCGATCAGCCAGTACCAGGATTACGTGATCCGCTCGCAGGTCTCGGAAGGCTCGTCGCTCGCCGACGGCGTCAAGACCGCGGTGGGTGAGTTCGTCAACAACCGTGGCTACTACCCCGCCGCCAACTCGTCGGCCGGCATCGCCACCGCCGCGTCGATCAAGGGCGAATACGTCAGCGACGTCAACGTCGGCACCACCACCGGCGTGATCATCGCCACCTACGCCGGTTCCAAGGCCAACGCCAAGCTGTCCACCGCGCCGGCGAAGTCCTTGTCGTTCTCGGCCGTCCGCAACGCCGGCAGCCTGGAATGGCACTGCAAGAGCGCCACGCTCCCGCAGAAGTGGTGCCCGAGCTCGTGCGCCTGCAGCGGCGCGCCCTGATCGGCAGCTTCCGCAGCCACGGTTGGAAAAGACGAGCCCCGCGAATGCGGGGCTTCGTTTTCCTGCGTCATTCGCGAATCAGGTAGGTCAGGATCGCGACCCGATCGTCTCCGCTGCTCCCGAACTCGACGGCGGGTTCGCCGATCTTTGCGGAGCGATACCAGGGTTCTTCGTGCATGCGCCAGATCACGTCCTGCCATCGCTCCACGGCATCCGGTGTCTCCTGCGGCGTCCGGCTCACCGCGAGCACCTCGCACATCGTGGATCGACATTCCATTCGGACGGTGACCACCAGGCGGGCGTCCTGCTGCCTGGAGAGGTAGTCACGCAGGTGGCCTTCGACGAAGTCGGCCCACTCGGCGTCCCGCTTCTCCGCCATGAAGGCGACGTGGTTTTCGCGGCCCATCGTCGTGGGAATCGGAATGCCGTTGGCCGCCGTGGGATCCAGATAGTCCGCGATGACGGATTCCGGCGGGGACAGCGCGGGTTCGGAACGTGGCGGGATCGACGATGCAGTCGCTGGCGGAGCGGCGCCGCCATCGCGCGATGCAACGTCACCTGCCTCGGGCAGCGGCGTGCGGGATCCGGACGTCGTGGAGGCCGCAGCCTCCGTTGTTGCGTCGTGCACGTCCGCCGAAGGATGGGGCTCCCGCGCGCAGGCCGCCAGGCAGAACACCGGCGCGATGCATCCGAGTGCCAGGACCTTCCATGCGGACGTTTTCATCCATCCTCCGGCGTTGTCCGATTCGTCATCGCGCGGACGCTACAACGTCGCCCTGCGCCCGGTGCAATCCTGCACCCCGCCGACCGGGAGTGAGTGAATGACGCCGAACGAGTGGCACCGCATCGTGGAAGCCCGGGATCTCCAGGACGTCCCGCGCCTGGTCCTGGCGACCAACGCCGCCGGGGAGGCGTTCTGGATCCTGGATGCGCGCTCCACCGGCGACTTCGATCCGGATTCTCCGATCTACACGCTCCACGACGCGGGCCACCGGCTGGAGGAAGCCCTCGCACGCTTCGCGCTGCACGGCGCCGACCCGGCATCGCTGCCGCCCTTCGGCTGCATCCCCGTCGCGCACGTGCTGTTCGACGAAACGCGGCGCGAGGCGTTGAAGCTCACCAGCCCGCCGATCACCTGACTCACTGCGCCGACGCAGGCACCTCGCTCCAGCTGCTGTCCGGATCGAACGCTTTCATCGACTTCGCCTGCGCTTCGCCGCCCGGCCCGAGGTCCTTCTGGAACAGCGTGCCGTCGTGGCTGATCATGAAACTCATCACGCCGGTGTCGTCGTACTTCGCGGGCCAAGCGATCAGTGCGAAACCGCGGCTCATGTTGTCGCCGAGCTTGTAGTTGTACGCGCCGCCCGGTGCCGACGGCCCCTGTGCTTCCAGGATGCGGAAGTGATAGCCGTGCCAGTCGCTGCCCGGCGTGGCATCGCCGAACAGCGGGCCGAGCGGGCTGATTTCGCCGCTGTCGTCTTCGGCCCAGTACAAACCGTCGTGCTTGCCGTCGGTGCTGAAGAACTTGCGCGCGTACTCCATCACGCCGTCGCCGTTGCGATCTTCTTCGGCGTAATCCATCTGCGCGTCGTGGTAGGCCTTCGCGGCTTCGATCGCAGCGTCTTCGTTGCGGCCGATGCGGCGAACGCGGATTTCATCGGCGGCGGCGCGCGTGTCGAAATGCCAGCCCTTCGCGTCCTTCGCCAGCGGGATGGGCAGCGTCCACGTCGTGTTGGTGCCGACCACCAGGTGCGCGGTGCCGTCGCTCCCGGTCTGGATCGCGTGCTTCTCGCCGTAGGCCTTGAGGAACGCGTCGACGTCCGTGCGTTCGACGCCTTCGATGGGAATGAACGTGCGCCAATCCTTGCCGAGCAGCGCGGCCAGTTTCGCCTGGTCGGCCTTCTGCGTGCCGAGTGCATCGACGAACGCCTGCGCGGCGGCGTCGGTGGTGGGGTAGGCCTGCTGCGCGAAGGCGGGCGTGCAGGCGAGGGCCGCCATCAACAGCAGCGTGCGGGGAATGCGAAGCGCGGCGTGATGCATGGCGAACTCCTCAGCGATGGCGACCACCGCCGCCCTGCCGCGCGCCGCCACTCTGGCGCGGCGCGGAAGCCTGGCGGTTCACTTGTTGTCCCGCGGGACGCGATGCGCCGCCGCCGCGCTGGCCGCCGCCGCGCCCGCCGCCCGCGCTGGCCTGCCGCGCCTGCGCGTGGCTGGCCTGGCCGCGTTGCGCCTGCGCGCGCGCCTGCTGCGGTTGGCGCGCGCCCTGGAAGGCGTTGTCGCGCGCGCCGGACTGCGCGCGCTGCTGGCGTTGCGCGGCCTGCCGCGACTGCGACGTGGATTCGCCGCGCGGGCGATGGTTCTGTTGCGACTGCTGGCGGCGTGCGCCATCGTTCGATGCCATCTGCTGGCGATCGCGCGCGCCCTGCGCACCCCCCGCGCGATCCCGCGCCGTCTGCTGCGCCCGATCGCGTTGCCCCGCGTTGCCGCTCGCGTTGCGGGCGCGTTCGCGCGCGGCATTGTCCGACGTTGCAGCGCGTGCACGATCGCGGGCCTGGTCGCGATTGCCGCCGCCCGCAAGATCGCGCGTCCCGGTGCCTGCGTTTGCGCGCGGTTCGACGCCGCGCCGTTCCATCGACGCCCGCGCCTGTTCGCGCGCCTGCGCACGTTGCGGGTTGCTGTCGCCCCGGAAGCCTTCGCGCGATTCCGCGCCGGGCAGTCGTCGGTCGTACTGTTCGCGGCTGGCGCGATCGCGGTACGGCACGCCATCGCGGTTCACCGCGTTGTGCTGCCAGCGGTTGCTGCTCGCGTTGATGTTGCTGTTGACGTTGATGTTGTTGTAGCGGTTGACGTTGATGTCGATGTCGTCGCCGCCCCAGTTCATGTCGCCCCACAATGCATTGGTGATCGCCACGCCCGTGCCGAAGGCCAGGCCCGCCATCAACGCGCTGCCCGCGTAATACGCCGGCGGCGGCGGGTAGTACGCGGGCGGATACCCGGGGTTGGGCCACGCACCGTAGACCTCGGTGGGGTTGTAGCTGGGGACGTACACGACTTCCGGATCCGACGGCGCGATGACGATGGTCGACTGGCTCGACTGCCCGGATTCCATGCCGCCCTGCATCGGGGCCGTCTCCATCGGCGCGGCTTCACCGGCGGCAGGCGCGGGCGCAGCGGACACGCTGACGGTCTGGTACTTGTTGGATTCGAGGTTCCCGGCCGACTGTGCCTGGTGACGCAAGCGTTGCACCGCATCCATCACGTCGTCCGGTTGCGCGAGGAACGCATCGCCGAGGCGCTGCACCCACGCCGGATCCTGTCCGAGCGTCGCCAGTGCCTGCGGGAACGCGACCAGCGATTGCACGCTCGGATCCCACGGTTGAGACGCGACCTGCTGCACGGCGGCATCGCCGGTCGCCTTCGGATTCTGCTTCGACCACGCCGCGGCATCGGCGACATCGCCGGGATACGTCGCGGCCATCAACACCTGCGCGAGCAGCGGATCGGGATACAGCGCGATCGGCGCGACCATCTGGTCGAGTTCGGGCGGCGAGAACACCGCGTCCTTCACCGGCGCCGCCGCGGGGGCGGCCGCCACCGTCGAGGTTGGCGCGACCGTCGCGGCGGGCGCGACCGTGCGTGCTGCGGGCGTGGCGGCGGGCGTCGCGTCTTTCTTCCCGCAACCGCCCGCGACCACCAGCAGCAGCGCGACGGCCAATCGAAGTGAAGTGCGCATGGAACCTCCTGCGTGGCAACGCGGGGTCGACGGCATGACGACGGCATTATCGGGATCGCCCGCACCGGGCGGCACCGCAAAACTACTGGCCCGGGCACAGGTAAAACCACGTTCCCGCACGGACGGGCGGACGTTGTAACCTCGCGCCGGACCCACGTCGATTGACATCAAGGGAAGGAGAGGGCGATGAAACTGGCAGTCCTGGTGTTCGCATTACTGTCCGGCGTGGCGCAGGCGCAGGTCGCCGCACCCGCCACCGCGGCCGCTTCCGCCGGCGTCGACGAGGCCGCGCGTCCCAAGGTCACCTCGCAATCCTGGTCGATCAAGGTCGAGCGCAGCGCGAAGGCCGACGGCAAGTTGACGTTCCGCCTGTGGCGCAACGACACCGCGCCGATGGACGTGTCGATCGACGTCAAGCAAGGCCAGACCGACCGCGCCATCGCGCTCGCGCTGAAGAACGCCTTCCGCGACGTGCTCGACAGCCAGGATTTCCACGTGGAAGTCGCCGCCAACTACGTGCAGCTGCGGGCGCTGCGCGGCGAGCGACGCTTCGGGATCGAACTGGCCGCGCCGGTGATGGGCGTGGACATCGAACTCATCCGCCGTTGACCACGCCCGCGTCGATCAACCCCAGGCCCACCAGCCCGGAAATCAGGATCTGCAGCGACAGCCCGATCGTCAGCACGCCGACGATCGTGGTGAACAGCTGCAGCGGGATCGTGCCGATGAAGCGCAGGATCGGGCGCGCGTAGCGCATCGCCAGCAGGTTGAGCAGCATCACCGCGATCACCAGCGCCCCCACCGTGAGGCCACGTTCCATCTGCCGCGAGCGCGCCACGAGCAGGATGATCGCGGCCATCCCGTAGGGCGTGACCAGCATCGGCACCGCGATCCTGAAGGCCGAAGGGACCGGCGCGGCCGGGTCGGGGGCGACAGGCGGATGCATGTGCGCGTCGTACTCGGCCAGCACGCCGCGCAGCGACACCAGGAAGAACACCACGCCGGCGGCCAGCGTCATGGCCGGGATCGAGATGTGCCATTTCGACATCAACGCTGCGCCCACCGCGCCGCCGAGCAGGGAGGCGGCGAGCGCGAATGCGAACGCGCGCGTCGCCAGTTGCTTCGCTGCCCGCGGCTCGAGCGTGCGGGTCACGTCGAAATACGCGGCCGGCACCTTGAGCGGCGGCCCCAGCGTCACGAACAGCAGCACGAAGACATCCGACAGCCCCAGCATGTAATGCAGTTCCATGGCGACCTCGTCAGTGCTTCGGATACAGCAGCGTCAGCGTGAAGCGAACGCCCGAGTCCGGGCCGTCGCCGAACGCGGTCGGATACCAGCGCACGCCGCCCTGCAGGCTCACCATCTGCTGGCCCCAACGCGTCACCTTCGAATAGCCGAGGTTGAGCGGCACGTTCCAGTGCTCGCTTTTCCAGTCGTAGCTGGATTCGGCGTTGAGCGAAATCGTGCGGCCGCCGGACAGGCCTTTGGCCAGGAACGGTTGCAGGAACGTCGAGCTGACGTCCGCGCGATCGTCGGCGCCCGCGACGGACCAGAGGTGGTTGGCGAGCACGCCGTAGGTCCAGCCGCCGTGCGTCTGCTTCAGCGCGAGCACGCTCGGGCCGATGCCCCATTTCTCGCCGCCGAGGCGATCGTCGGTGGCGGTCGGCAACAGGAAGACCGGGCCCGCGGCGAGGATCCATCCGCCCGCCGTCGGTGCCTTCGGCGAGAAGAAGAACGTCGGCGTGGTATCGCCGAGCCCGAACTGGCTGCCGGAATTGCCGAGCACATCGTCCTGCTGGATCACCGGCACGATCACGCGCGTGACCAGGTTCCATTGTTCGTTCAAGGAATGCGGGATCACCGGCTGGATGTTGAGCGTGTGCTTCACGCCATCCTCGGGCCCGATGCTGAAGTCCGCGTTGTACTGGAACGGCACGCTGACCAGCGAGGCGACGGGATTGGAGAGTTGCTTCGCGAGTTCGTCCGCGTTGTCCTGCGCGCGCGCGAGCGGCGATGCGAGGATCGCCAACAACCACAGCCACTTTGCGATACGCATCGGCGTCGCCCTCAGAACTGGATGGTCGCGGTGACCATGATCGGATGGCCCTGGAAGCGGTTCTTGACGTCGAACTCGTACAACCAGCGCGCCGAGAACTCCACTTGCCCGCCTTCCCACTTCTTCGCATACGTCGCCAGCGGGCCGATGCCGAGCGAATGCCCGCGGAAGCCGTTCAAGCGATCGGCGGTGGGCCCGGTGTCGTCTTCGACCTGTTCGATCCAGCCGCCCGCCGCGCCCAGGCCCCAGCCATTCGGATAGCGCCGCATCAGCAACGCATCCACGCGGAACACCGCGCCGTTCTGGTAATCGGTGGCGTCGTTCTTCGTGTAGAAGTCCACCGCCGCCAGCGTGCTGAATTCCACTTCGCCCTTCGAGAACAGCTGCGTGTAGCCCACCGTCGGCGAATAGATCCAGGTGTTGAGGCTCAGGTTGGCGAGGCGGTCGGGATCGTACGAGCCCGTCGGCGCGCTGACGTACAAGGCCAGCGACATGTGCCTGGTCTGGCTGAAATGCCGGCTCGCGATCACCGGCACGAAGGTCGCATCGAACAGGCCCGAATCGCGGTCGTTGGTGCTCGCACCGAAGCGGCCGATGCGCACATCGGCGCTGGCATCCATGTCCGCGAACGGCACCGCGACCGCGGTGGCGTAGTTCCACTTGCCTTCGCCGGTGGGCCACACGTACACGCCGCTGAAGGCGAGCAGCTGCGCCGTGAGGTCGATGCCGAGCGCGGAGGTGCCGCCGATGGGCACTTCGCGTTCCGCGCCGATCGACGCGCCGTAGTAGATGTATTGCACCGACAGGTTGAAGCCGGGCGTCGCCGGCACCACGCCCGCGAAGTTCGTTCCCTGCACGCCGGTGATGGGGCGGCCCAGCGCGCCTTCTGACGCGTGCGCCGGCGCGAATGCCGCGCCCGAGCACGCGACCATGAATGCGATGAACGACGCGACGCGCGGCATGGCGAGGTCTCCACGGGCCCGGCATGCAGTAAGCCCGCCCCGGGTGGCGCGCGCCAACCCGATTTCTACGCAGTGCACCGCCAGTAGTTCTACTGGACGTCGGCCGGTTGCAGCGGGCAGCGCACTTCGAGGCGCGTCCCGCCGCCGCTGCGCGCGCGCAGGGTGAAGTGCCCCTGCAGGATCTTCGCGCGCTCGCCGATGCTGATCATGCCCAGGCCCGGCGACTCGCGCGCAACGCTGCCGCCACGCGGGGACAGGCCCACGCCGTCGTCGTCGATGCGCAGCACGATGTCGTCGTCGACGCAGGCCAGCGTGATGCGCGCCTGGCCCGCGCGCGCATGCTTCTCCACGTTGTGGATGCCTTCCTGCGCGATGCGGAACAGGTTGAGCTTCTGGTCGTTGCTCAGCGTGGGCGTGTCTTCCACGTCGCAGTGCACCTGCAGCCCGCCGGGATGCGTGCGGCTCTCGCACAGCGCGCTGAGCGATGCGGCCAGGCTGGTGTAACGCAGCATGCTGGGATGCAGGTCGTGCGACAGGCGCCGCACGTCCTCCGACACGCCCCGCAGGTGTTCCTGCATATCGTCCACGCGCGCGCGGTCTTCGCCTTCCATGCTGCGCTTGAGCGCGCTCATCTCGATGGAGATCGACGCGAGCGTCTGGCTGATGTCGTCGTGCAACTCGCGCGCGATCCGCACGCGTTCGCTTTCCTGCACGATCATCATCTTGCGGGCCAGCGCGCTCAGGCGGCCGTAGGCGTCCTCCAGCGACGCGCGGCTCACGCGGCGTTGTTCGGACAGCGCGGCCAGCACCAGCAGCACGCCCGTCGTGCCCAGCGCCCACATCTGCGTGCGCAGGATCGTCGCCTCGAACGTGTCGCGCACCAGCGGGCCAAGGCCGAGGCTGCTCTGTCCCAGCGCCATCGCGAACACGAACAGCCACGCGACGAACGCCCCCGCCACGCCGAAGGCCTGCAACGCCCAGATCAGGAACGCGGTGGGCGCGAGGAGCAGCAAGGGCGCGGTATTGCTGGTGGCCCAGTGCGAACTCCAGGCCAGCGTGAGCGCGAGCAGCAGCACGGTGCCCAGCGCGAGGGCGGGCCAGTGCGCCTGGCGCACGTGCCACGGTGTGCGGAGGTAATGCAGGCCGCCGATGAAGCAGGGCACCAGGATCAGGTACCCGATGCTGCGCGCCAGCACCACCTGCGACCACGCATCCGGCATGTCCACCAGGCCGAGCTGGTGCGTGGCGGCGCGCGCCCATGCGCCGCCGATCAAGGGCAGGGCCATGCCCGCGACGAGCAGCAGGCGCCCGATGTCGACGTAATCCTGGATGCCGTCGCGCGCCGGCGCACGCAGCAGCAAGCTCGCGCCCGCCACCAGCACGCATTCCCCCAGCAGCACCACGCAATGCGGCAACAACGGCCGGCCCATCCCGACGCAGAACAACGCACTGCCGAGCACCGCGCCGGCGATGCACGCGGGCCAGCGCGCGGTCGGCACCAGCAACAGGCAGCACATCAATACGGCGCCGGGAAACCAGACGACGTGCGTGAACACCAAATGCGTCCACGGCTCCACTTCGAGCGATTGCGCGAAGGCCGTGGCGATCCCGACGACGATGGGCGCGCCGAACCTCGATTTCGCGGACATGGCCCATTCCACGAATGCACTCCTCGCGCACCGGGCTGCCCTGAACAGCCCTTCCATACGTAGTGTCACGCGAACGGCTGCGATGCGAGGACAACATTCCGATACGCGGTTTTCACGGCGTTTGAACGGAGTTCACACAACTATCACGACTTGCCGCGCGACGGAGCGAGTGATGAGCGAGCACACCCACGTGGCACCGGGCCACGCGCCCGCGCGGGACATCGACCTCCTCCTCGCCGACGACCACCTGCTGGTCGCGCAGGGCGTCGAACGCCTGCTGATGGAATGCTTCGGCGACGTACGGCTGGTGCAGTCGGGCGAAGCGCTGGTCGCGGCGGTCGCAGCGTCCGAACCCGACGTGGTCATCAGCGACATCACCATGGAAGGCATCAGCGGCATCGATGCGATGCGGCAGCTGCGCGAACTCGGCCACGACACGCCTTTCATCTTCCTCACGATGCACGGATCGCCGGAGATGGCGGCCGAAGCCATCAACGCGGGCGGCAGCGGCTACGTGCTCAAGCATTCGGCGGGCGAGGAACTCGTCCGTGCGATCCAGGAAGTGCTGGCGGGCCGCACCTACATCACCCCGACGCTTGCCGTGCGCACGATCTCCGCCTCGGCGGCCCCGCGCACGGCGCCCGCGCTCACCGACAAGCAGAGCGACATCCTGCATCGCGTCGCGCGCGGCCTGCGTTCCAAGCAGATCGCCTGGGAACTGGGCCTGTCGGTGCGCACGGTGGAATCGCACAAGTACACGATCATGCAGGTACTCGGCGTCCACAGCACCGTGGACCTGGTGCGCAAGGCCTCGCGCATGGGGCTGATTTCCGGCTTCGAGGAAGAACCCGAAGCCGAGGAGCGCACGCACTGACGGCAGCCGCTACCGAGGTTCTGCTGGTCCGCGGCGCGTAGTTTTACTTGCCCGCCCTCGGTTGTTTTACCTTGGTGGACGAGCCTCCGCGCACTGCATGATGCTCGGCGATGAACGCGGGGCACTCCAGGTATCCGCCGCGGATCCTGTTGGCGGAAGACAGCATGTCGGTTGCGCGCCAGTTGCGCCGGCTGCTTGCGCGCGACTTCGAAGTGGTGGCGCTGGTGCGCGACGGCTGGTCGCTGCTGCAGATCGCGCGCGACCTCCTGCCCGATGCGGTGGTCACCGACCTGCGCCTGCCGGGCCTGGATGGACTGCCCGCGGTGCAGACCCTGTGCCGCGAGCGCAAGGACCTCGCCGTGGTGGTCACCTCGGTGCACACCGAACCGGAACTCATGGAGTGCGTCCGCGCCGCCGGCGCGCTGGGCTACGTGCTCAAGGACGACGCGGGCGACGACCTGATTCCCGCGGTGCACGCGGCGCTGGCGGGGCAGGTGTTCGTGTCGGCGTCGATCGCGGGGCGGCATCGCCACGAAGCGTCACACGATGATCGATAGCAGGCGCTTGACCACCTCGTCGAACGACACCGCCACGAACACCACCGGCAACAACGGCAGCGCCGCCGACAACGCGAGCGCGACCAGCACGTTGCGCGAGACCGGCACCAGCCGCATGCGCCGGATGCTGTCGAACACCGCGTTGAAATCCGCCAGCGCCGAGGGGTTGGGGCTGTCGAGCAGCGATTCGGCGCCGTCGCTCGTGCCTTTCTTCCAGCGCAAGTCGAATTCCAGCGACGCGCGCTGCCCGATCGCGGCGTACTTGAACAATGCATGCCGCTTGGCGCGCAGCAACGTGCCGCACAGCGACCCGAGCGGCAGCACCAGCAGCAGCGTGGCCGCGACGATCCAGCCGCCGAGCAGGTATTGCAGGCTCGACAGTGTCACGTGCTGGTACACGACGTGGTTGAGGCTGTTGCCCGCCACGATGCACCCGCAGGCGAACGCCATCACCGCGAAGCGCGATTGCGCATTGGCGAAGAAGGCGAGCCCGCCCGCACCATCGGGATGCGTGGGCTGCACGCGCAGGCCGATGCGCGCCAGCCGCCACAGCAGCCACGACCACAGCAGGTACCGCCACAGCCAGATCAAACCGACGAAGCGGAAGATCGAGAGCGACACCGCGTGGTACCACGCCCCCGCCGGCGTGAGCGTGCCGTCGGTGGCCAGCATCCACGTACGCAGGTGCCACAGGTCGCCGAGCGCCACCGCGCCGACCAGCGCCGGTGCGATCGCGAGCACCGCGCACACCAGTTCGGGCACCCACGAATCGCGCAAGCGGCCGGCGCGCGCGAGCAGGCCGTCGTAGGCCGCGCGTTGTTCGTCGAGCACGATGCCGCCGCGCCCCACCTGCCGCAGCGCCGCGCGCAGCAGCCGGTCGCACGGTGAAGCGGCCAGCACCAGCGCCGGCACGGCGAACAGGAAGCGCCCGATCACGAGGTAATCGCCGGCCAGGGGAATGGGTGCGCCGCCGCCCGGCAGCAGCGTGCCCGCCGACCACGCCATCACCGCCGGCGGACCGAGCGCGACCACCACCAAGGCGATCGCGATGAGCGTTGGCGTCTCGAGATCCGGGCGCACCAGGCCCATCGCGTGCAGCACGCGGAACACCGGGCCACCGCGCATGAGGGAGAGGTCGTCGCGCGCCATGGCGGCAGCATAGGCAGCCGGCGCGTGCGCGTTGGACAGTAAAACTACTGGGCCCCGGGCAGTAGTTATCGCGTTGTGCGGTGCAGGGTGGTCCGTCGATTCTGGCGTCCCTCGCGAACGGCAGCGCGCGAATGTCCCACACGATTCCCCGGCGGCAGCGCAGGACATGAGCGCGGACCAGGACAAGGCGGCGGTGGTCCATCCGCGCCCGGATCGCGTGGAGGTACAACCGGTGCCGCCGATCCCGGACGTCACCGGCCAGGCGTCCGACGTGGCGTCCACCAACTACTCGGCGTATCGCACGGGCCTGTCGAACCATCGCACCGGCCTGTCGGAACACCGCACGTCGCTGTCGGAATACCGCACCGACCTGTCCTCGCACCGCACCAACCTGTCGACCGACCGCACCGAGATGTCGATGCGGCGCACCGGCATGTCGTTCCAGCGCACGCGCATGAGCACCGATCGCACGCTGATGTCCATCGTGCGCACGTCGCTGTCGCTGATCGGCTTCGGGTTCACGATCTTCCAGTTCTTCGGGAAGATGGTGAAGACGCCGGGCTTCGAACTCGGCGCCAACGCCCCGCGCAACTTCGGCATCGCACTGGTGGCGCTCGGCATGGTGCTGCTCACGCTCGGGCTGTGGCACCACGTGGTCTACATGCGCGTGCTGCGCGCCGAGCGCAAGTCGATGGTGCAGGCCGGCCTCATCCACGGCGAGAGCCCGTACCCGGTATCGCCGACGCTGATCACCGCCGCGCTGCTGTGGCTGATCGGCCTGTTCGCCGTCGTCAGCATGACATTCAACGTTGCGCCGTTCTCGTAAGCGGCGCCCCTCACGGAGACTCCCATGGCAACCGCAACGAAAAAGAAGCCCGAAGCCGCCAAGTCGGGCGGGAAGGGCGGCAACGGCAAGCCCAACATCCTGGTGATCTGGGGCGACGACATCGGCATCTCGAACCTGAGCTGCTATTCCGACGGCCTGATGGGCTATCGCACGCCCAACATCGACCGTCTCGCCAACGAAGGCATGCGCTTCACCGATTCGTACAGCGAACAGTCGTGCACCGCGGGGCGCGCGTCGTTCATCACCGGCCAGAGCGGGTATCGCACCGGCATGACGAAGGTCGGCATCCCGGGTTCGCCGATCGGCCTGCAGGCCGAGGATCCCACCATCGCCGAACTGCTCAAGCCGCTGGGCTACGCGACGGGCCAGTTCGGCAAGAACCACTTGGGCGACCTCAACAAGTTCCTGCCCACGGTGCACGGGTTCGACGAATTCTTCGGCAACCTCTACCACCTCAACGCCGAGGAAGACCCGGAGGATCCGGACTATCCGTCGGTGAAGGAATTCCCGGAGTTCAACAAGAACTTCCGTCCGCGCGGCGTGCTGCACACCTTCGCCACCGACAAGGACGACGCCACCGAGATGCCGCGCTGGGGCCGCGTGGGCAAGCAGAAGATCGAAGACACCGGCCCGTTGACGCGCAAGCGCATGGAAACCTGCGACGACGATTTCGCCGCCGCGGCGGTGGACTTCATCAAGCGCCAGCACAAGGCGGGCAAGCCGTTCTTCTGCTGGGTCAACTTCACGCACATGCACCTGCGCACGCACACCAAGCCCGAAAGCGTGGGGCAGGCGGGGCGCTGGCAGTCGCCGTACCACGACACGATGATCGACCACGACAAGAACGTGGGCACGGTGCTCGACGTCATCGACGAACTCGGCCTGGCCGAAGACACCATCGTGATCTACAGCACCGACAACGGGCCGCACATGAACACCTGGCCCGACGGCGGCATGACCCCGTTCCGCAGCGAGAAGAACACCAACTGGGAAGGCGCGTTCCGCATCCCGGAGATCGTTCGCTGGACCGGCAAGATCCCCGCCGGCGTGGTGTCGAACGAGATCGTGCACCACCACGACTGGCTGCCCACGTTCCTCGCCGCCGCGGGCGAGCCCGACATCATGGAAAAGCTGAAGAAGGGCCACAAGGCCGGCGACAAGACCTACAAGGTGCACATCGACGGCTACAACCTGTTGCCGTACCTGACGGGCGAAGAGGACAAGAGTCCGCGCAAGGGCTTCATGTACTTCAGCGACGACGGCGACATGGTCGCGTTGCGGTTCGACAACTGGAAGATCGTGTTCCTGGAGCAGCGCTGCCCCGGCACGTTGCAAGTGTGGGCCGAACCCTTCGTGCGGCTGCGTACGCCGAAGTTCTACAACCTGCGCACCGATCCGTACGAGCGTGCGGACATCACGTCCAACACGTACTGGGACTGGTACATGAGCCATGCCTACATCCTGATGGCCGCGCAGAAGATCGCCGCGGATTTCATGGGCACGTTCAAGGCGTTCCCGCCGCGGCAGAAGTCGGCCACCTTCACCGTCGACAACGCGGCGATCGCGATGGAGCAGGCGGCCGCGGGTGGCTGACGCACGCATGGACGCCCCGGCTTCGATCGCACCTGCCGACGCACCGGCGTCGCGCGCCAACCCTCCCCCCTCGGGTCGCGCGGCGCCGGACGCCGGCATGGTGTGGATCGAAGGCGGTACGTTCGTGATGGGCTCGGATGCGCATTACCCGGAGGAAGCGCCGGCGCATCGCGTGTCGGTGGATGGCTTCTGGATCGACGCGCGGCCCGTGAGCAACGCGGACTTCGCGCGCTTCGTGGAGGCGACGGGCTATCGCACGTTCTGCGAAGTGCCACCGGATCCGGCGGACTATCCCGGTGCGTTGCCCGGGATGCTGCGCGCCGCGTCCGTCGTGTTCGTGCCGCCGCGGGGGCGCGTGCGGCTGGAAGATCATTTCCAGTGGTGGCAGTTCATCCCCGGCGCGAACTGGCGACACCCGCAAGGCCCGGGCAGCAGCATCGACGGCAAGGAGGACCATCCCGTCGTGCACGTGGCGTGGGTGGACATCGCGCGCTACGCGCAATGGATCGGCAAGGACATCGCGACGGAAGCCGAATGGGAGTTCGCCGCGCGCGGCGGACTCGAAGGCGCGGAATACGCCTGGGGCGATGAATTCATTCCCGGCGGCGTGCATCGCGCGAATACCTGGCAAGGCGAGTTCCCGTGGGACAACCGCGCGGAAGACGGGCATGTCGGCACGTCGCCGATCGGTGCGTTCCCGCCCAACGGCCACGGCCTGTACGACATGATCGGCAACGTCTGGGAATGGACCTCCGACTGGTATCGCGCGCGGCATCCGGGGGAAGTGATCAAGGCCTGCTGCATTCCCGAGAACCCGCGCGGAGGTCGCGAGGAAGACAGCTTCGATCCCGCGGTGCCGCAGGCGCACATTCCGCGGCGCGTGATGAAGGGCGGCTCGCACCTGTGCGCGCCCAATTACTGCCGGCGCTATCGCCCGGCCGCGCGCATGGCGCAGCCCGTCGATACATCCACCTCGCACCTCGGCTTCCGCTGCGTCGTGCGCGGATAGCGCGCCATGGAGGAGCTCTTCCGCGAAGTCAGCAGCGCGATCGCCCTGGCGCTGGAAGGCCTGTCGGTGCTGATGATCGTGATCGGCGCGGTGGAAGCGCTGTGGCGCGTGCTGCCCGCGTTGGCGCGCCTGCATGCAACGACCTCGCAGGGCTTGCGGCGGCAGGCGTGGTTGAGCCTGGCGCGCTGGTTGCTGCTGGGCCTGGAGTTCATGCTGGCCGCGGACATCGTGCGCAGCGCCATCGCGCCGGACTGGGACGACATCGGCCAGCTCGCGGCCATCGCGTTGATCCGCACCTTCCTCAACTACTTCCTCGAGCGCGACCTGAAGGAAGCGGTGGAACTGCCCGGATCCGGTGGCACGCCGTCCTAGGTAAGTTTTCGGATGGGCGGTGCGTAGAACTTCGCATGACGTTAACCGGACCGGCCGTTACGGTGTCGGCCCGACCCCCGAAAACAGGTTGCCCATGAACGCGCCCCGGCTCCAGACACGGTTGTTCGGCGCAAGCTTCCTCGTCGCGTGCAGCCTGGCGTTGGCGGGCTGCGCATCGACGCCCGACGTGCAGACCGACCACGATCCGTCGGCCAACTTCACCAGCTTCCACACCTACTACTGGGCGAAGGAACCCGAAACCGCCAACCCGCTGGCGAAGCAGCGCCTGATCGATGGCATCGACGCCCGCATGCGCGCCGAAGGCCTGTCGCTCGCGCCGGAAGGCAGCGCGGACCTGGCGATCATCGCCAACGTGGCCACGCAGCAACAGCAATCGCTCGACACGTTCTACAGCGGCGGCGGCTATTACGGCTGGGGCTGGGGCGGCATGGGCACGGCGACGACCACCGTGCGCACCTACACCGTCGGCACGCTGGTGCTCGACATGTTCGACGCGAAGACGAAGAAGGCGGTGTGGCGCGGCGTGGCCAGCGGCACGGTGCCGGATTCTAAGGAGAAGCTCGCCACCGCCGTCAACGCGGGCCTGGACAAGATGTTCGCGGACTTCCCGCCGGGATCGGCGGGCAAGTAAGCGCAGGCGCATGACGTCGAACGCAGGCGATCCGCTGCCGTCGTGGAACGACGGCGCGGCGCGGCGCGCGATCCTGGATTTCGTCGCCGGGGCAACGCGCAACGGCGGGCCGCAGTTCGTCCCGCCGGAAGAACGCATTGCGGTGTTCGACAACGACGGCACGCTGTGGGCCGAGAAGCCGATGTATTTCCAGCTGCTGTTCGTGCTGGACCGCATCCGCGCGCTGGCGCCGCACCATCCGGAATGGCGCGACACCGAACCCTTCAAGTCCGTGCTCGCCGGCAACATCGCGGGCGTGGCGGCGAGCGGCGAACACGGCGCGATGGTGCTGCTGGCGGCCACGCACGCCGGCATGACGACGGAGGAATTCAGCGCCATCGTGCGCGACTGGATGTCCGCCGCGCGCCATCCCGCGACCGGCAAGCCGTACAACGGGATGACCTATGTGCCGATGCAGGAGCTGATGCAACACCTGCGCGCGAACGGCTTCAAGACGTACATCGTGTCGGGCGGCGGGCAGGAGTTCATGCGGCCGTGGGTCGAAGCCGCGTACGGCGTGCCGCCAGAGCACGTGGTCGGCAGCTACGTCGACCTGAAGTTCGAAGTGCGCGACGGCACCCCGGTGCTGCTGAAAGTCCCGTCGATCGGCCTGGTCGACGACCACGCCGGCAAGCCGGTCGGCATCCAGCGCTTCATCGGGCGGCGCCCGGTGTTCGCATTCGGCAATTCCGACGGCGATTTCGAAATGTTGCAGTGGACGACGGCGGGCGAGGGCGCACGCTTCGGCGCGATCCTCCACCACACCGACGACAAGCGCGAGTTCGCCTACGACCGCGATTCGAAGGTCGGCAAGCTCGACAAGGCGCTGGACGCGGCGAACGACAACGGCTGGGTCGTCGTGGACATGGCGCAGGACTGGAAGCGGGTGTTCGCCGACGCGGCGACGGACTAGCGCTCCGAATTCCACGGGGAAACGATTTGCACCAAGGGGCAGTACAGCGCCCGAGGGCGTCGTGCGTGAATGTCGCGCCCGTGCATCCGCGCGGGCGTGGCGTCCGTAGACCGGACACGGAGGTCCTCCCGGACATGCAGATTCCCCGACATACCGCGCGCTGGCTCGGCCTGGCCGCCTCGATGGCTTCGGCGGGCGCTCTGGCGCAAAGCACCGCCACGCCGGAACAGCTCGACACGGTCATCGTCCTCGGTCGCCGCGCCAGCCTCGTCGGGGAAGCCATCAGCGCATCCGAAGGGGAAGTCGGCCCCACGGAGATTTCCGCCAGGCCGATGCTGCGCACCGGCGATCTCCTCGAGTTCGTGCCCGGCCTCGTCGCCACGCAACATTCGGGCAGCGGCAAGGCCAACCAGTATTTCCTGCGCGGCTTCAACCTCGACCACGGCACCGACTTTGCGACGTGGGTGGATGGCATGCCGGTCAACATGCGCACGCATGGCCACGGGCAAGGCTGGACGGATCTCAATTTCCTGATCCCGGAAACCGTCGAGACGCTCACGTATCGCAAGGGCACGTATTACGCGGACGTCGGGGATTTCGCATCGACGGGGTCGGCGCGCTTCGCGATTGCAGACAAGGCCACGCAAGGCGAGGTTGCAGTGACCGCGGGCGAACACGGGTATGCGCGTGCGGTCGTGGTGGATTCGTTGCAGGTCGGCGGTCGCGACCTGTACTTCGCCGGCGAACTGCAACAGGGCGACGGTCCGTGGACGGACATCGACGAAGACGTGCGCAAGCGCAACGCGCTCGTGCGGTACAGCGGCGCGGTCGGCACAGGCCGCGGGCACGTGATGCTGATGGCGTATCGCAACCAGTGGAATTCGCCGGACCAGATACCCGAGCGCGCCGTGGAGGCGGGGCTGATCTCCGAATTCGGTTCGCTCGACACAACGGTAGGCGGGGAGTCTTCGCGGTACAGCCTGTCGACCGGTTGGGAAGGCCCGGCCTTCGGCGGACAGTTCAGGGCCGATGCGTACGTGGTGAAAAGCACGCTGGACCTGTGGTCGGACTTCACCTACTTCCTGGACGACCCCGACAACGGCGACCAGTTCGAACAGGTCGACGATCGCACGCTGTACGGCTTCTCCGCATCGCAACAGTGGGACGCGGGCAAGCAGCACTGGCGCGTAGGCGTGGAAGGCCGCTTCGACGACATCGGCGAGGTCGGCCTGTTCCGCACGCGCGATCGCGCGCGCCTGTCGACGGTGCGCGACGACGCGGTGGAAGAGGGCAGCCTCGGCGTGTTCGTGGCGCAGGAATATCGCTTCAACGACCAGTGGCGCAGCTACCTCGGCGTGCGGCGCGACGAATACGACTTCAAGGTCGACAGCTCGCTGGCCGCCAATTCGGGCGACGCGCGCGACGGGCGCACGTCGTACAAGGGGAGCCTGGCGTATCGCCCGTCGCAGGCGCTGGAGCTCTACGCGAGCTACGGCACCGGCTTCCATTCCAACGACGCGCGCGGCACGACCATCCGCGTGGATCCGGTGACCGGGGATCCCGCGCAACGCGTGGATGCACTGGTGCCGTCGAAAGGTTACGAACTGGGATCGCGCATGTACCTCGGCGATCGATTGCAGGCGACGTTGGCGGCCTGGAGCCTGCACCTGGATTCCGAACTGCTGTTCGTCGGCGACGCGGGCATCACCGAGCCGAGTCGGCCGAGCCAGCGCCGGGGCGTGGAACTGGGCGTGTACTGGTTCGGCGGAGAGCGCTATGTCGCCAGCTTCGAGGCGTCACGCACGAACGCGCGGTTCACCGATACCGACGCGGTGGGCAACGAGATTCCCGGATCGATCCCGCTCGTCGTCAGTGCCGGCCTCACCGGCCGCTACGCGCACGGCTGGACTGCGACGGCGCAGCTGAAACACTTCGGTGCGTATCCGCTGATCGAAGACGGCAGCGTGGAATCCAACGGCTCCACGCTCGTCAACCTGCGCGTGGGCCGTGAATGGGGCCGCTGGACCTTCAACGCCGACCTGCTCAACGCGCTGGACAGCGACGACCACGACATCGACTACCTGTACGCCTCGCGCCTGCAGGGCGAGCCCGCCGAGGGCGTCGAAGACGTGCACTTCCACGTCTTCGCGCCGCGGTCCTTGCGGTTGACCGCGCTGCTGCGCTTCTGAGGCTCAGGCCAGCGTCGCGCTGTCGATCACGAACCGATACTTCACGTCGCTCTTCAACATGCGTTCGTACGCGTGGTCGATGTCCTGCACCTTGATCATCTCGATGTCGGACACGATGCCGCGCTCGGCGCAGAAATCGAGCATCTCCTGCGTTTCCGGCAAGCCGCCGATCAGCGAGCCGGCGATCGCCTTGCGCCCGAAGATCAGCACGGCCACGTTGGGGCTCGGATGCGGGGTGGGCGGCGCGCCGACCAGGCACATCGTGCCGTCGCGCTTGAGCAGCGCGGTGAAGGCGTCGAGGTCGTGCGGTGCGGCGACCGTGTTGAGGATGAAATCGAACGAGCCCGCATGCTTGGCCATCTGCGCGGGATCCTTCGAGATCACGACCTCGTCGGCGCCCAGGTCCAGCGCATCCTGGCGCTTGCCCTCGCTGGTGGTGAACGCCACGGTGTGCGCGCCCATCGCATGCGACAGCTTGATGCCCATGTGCCCGAGCCCGCCGATGCCGACGACGCCGACCTTCTTGCCGGGGCCGGCCTTCCAGTGGCGCAACGGCGAATACGTGGTGATACCCGCGCACAGCAGCGGCGCGACGGCGGCGAGCTGGTCCTCGGGATGGCGGATCTTCAGCACGAACTTCTCGTCCACGACGATGCGCTGCGAATACCCGCCGAAGGTGTAGCCCGGCGGATCGTCCGTCGGCCCGTTGTAGGTGCCGACAAAACCGTTTTCGCAATACTGTTCCAGGCCTTCGGCGCAACTGGCGCAACGCTGGCAGCTGTCGACGAGGCAGCCGACGCCGACGGTGTCGCCGACCTTGTAGCTTTTGACGTCGCTGCCCACTGCCGTGACATGCCCGACGATCTCGTGCCCCGGCACGCACGGAAACTGCGTGCCGCCCCATTCGGCGCGCACGGTGTGCAGGTCCGAATGACACACGCCGCAATACTTGATCTCGATCTGCACGTCGCGCGCACCGGGGGCGCGGCGCTGGATGTCCATCGGTTCGAGCGGCTTGTCGCCGGCGGGTGCGCCGTAGGCTTTCGTGTTCATTCAAGACTCCGTGGGGGGGCGGACCGGCATGCAAGCCATCAACGTTACTCCGCGGCTCGTTACCGGGCGATCACCGTCGGTCGGCACGTAGTCCAGGCGGAAGCAGGCGCGCGGTGAGTACACGTCGTCCCCGCGAAAGCGGGGACACCCATCGAGGGCGTTCCGCCACGTCCCATCGCATGTCTCTTTTCCGCTGCCACAGCAGAAAAGAGACACGCGACGTGCCGCGTCGGACCTCGTCGCGGTCTGGTTTTCGCCAACACGCCTGCGTAGACCAGTGCACCGATTCGGATGGTCGCTGGCGAACACATCTTCTCCGGATGGACGGCGCGCCGCCCACCTCGAGCCCTCGCATCTGAAATGCCTCACTGCTCTCTGGCAGGCGGGGCGCCTGTCCAAGGCTATGCCTTCCACACATTAGGAAGGAAAGCGGTAGCGCCGCGCTCTTGATTGTCGCGAAAGCAATGATTGGGTTGCGCGTGCGTCACTACGCACGCCAGCGACCTCAACTCAAGGTCGGCCCCTTGATCGAAAAGGTACGCAAGGTGATGCCCCAGCCCGTGGTGGGGTGAGAATTTTCGCCGCCACGTCGGCGAGAAATTCTTACCCCGCCGCGGGTTCGGGCGACGCGGTCTTCACCCCAAGCGGGCTTCTGCAGGGAGCCAAAAGCGGCTCAGTTCAGTCCAGGCAGCAGCAGGAACGCCTTCACGATGAACGCGTTCGCGAAGTCGACGAAGAACGAACCCGCGAGTGCGATCAACAGGAATGCCTTCGGCGACGGCCCGTGCCGCGCGGCCACGCTGTCCATCGTGGCCATCGCCACGGGCATCGAACTCAGGCCGAAGCCCAGGAAACCGCCGACGGTCAGCGCCGCGTCGTAATCCTTGCCGAGCCAGCGGAACAGCAGCAGCACGCCGACCAGCGTCGCGAGCACCAGTTGCGCCACCAGGTTCGCCAGCAACGGCACGATCGCCGGGCCCAGCGTCCACAGCTTCAGGCCCATCAGGTACATCACGAGGAAACATTGCAGCGCGATCTCGCCGCCGCGCTCGACGGGCGCGAACGCAATGCGCGCCCCGATGACATCCGCCACGTTGGTGATGAGCGCACCGGCGAGCATCGCCGTCAGGAATCCCGGCAACACCACGCCGGCCCCGCGCGCCCATTCGTTCGCCGCATCGCCGACGAGCACCGCGATGATGATCAGCAGCAGCACGCGCAGGATCGTGGAGACCGGCGGCGCCGGCGCCGGTGCGCCGCGATCGGGCGCCACCCAGTTCGCCGGCGTCGGCCCCGACGGCCCGTGCAAGTGGTGGCGACGCACCAGCCACGCCGTGATCGGGCCCGACACGATCGCACCCACGATCACCGCCAGCGTCGCCGCGCCCACCGCGACTTCCGGTGCATTCGCCAGCCCCGCGGCCTGTGCCTCCTTCGCCCAGGCTGCGGCCGTGCCCGGCCCGCCGACGAACGACACGCTGCCGATGAGCAAGCCGTAGAACGGATTCGCGCCGGCAGCGCGCGCGACCAGCAGGCCCACCACGTTCTGCAGCACCAGCAACACCACGGTCACCAGGCACAGGATCACCAGCGGACGCCCGCCGGACTTGAGCGCGGACAATTTCGCCGACAGCCCCACCGTCGTGAAGAACACCAGCAGGAAGAAGTTCATCAGCGTGCCGGCGAACTCGAACGTCGTGCCGTTGAAGCGATGCAGCACGCTGGCGAGCACCGCCATGAGCACGCCGCCGATCACCGGCACCGGCACGTCGATGCGCGAGAACACCGGCAGCTTGTGCAGCCACCCGGCCACGACGAGCGCAGCCAGCCCGACGGCCAGCGTCTCCAGGTCCGTCAGCGCGATGGTCCCCATGAAACCGACCAACGGCAAAGCGATCACGCAACGGCCGCTGCATGCGGCCCTACACTCGGCGGCA
The DNA here is from genome assembly GCF_018406605.1 of Noviluteimonas caseinilytica. GTDB lineage: Bacteria > Pseudomonadota > Gammaproteobacteria > Xanthomonadales > Xanthomonadaceae > Noviluteimonas > Noviluteimonas caseinilytica. Next base: position 2,339,858 of record NZ_AP024545.1, read on the forward strand.
CCCCCGGTGGAAGGCGACCCATGAGCGAACGCCAGCGCAGCCTCACCCTGCAGTTCCTCGCCGAACCCACCGACGTGAATTTCGGCGGCAAGGTCCATGGCGGCGCGGTGATGAAGTGGATCGACCAGGCGGGCTTCGCGGCCGCGGTCGGATGGAGCGGCCGCTACTGCGTCACCGTGGCCGTCGACGGCATCCGGTTCGTCGCGCCGGTGAAGATCTCCGACCTCGTGGCCGTCAACGCAACGCTCGTGCGCACCGGCCGCACGTCGATGCAGTTCGCGGTGGACGTGCGCGCGCGCAACCCGCTCGGTGGCGACGATCGCCTGTGCACGCACTGCATCATCTCCTTCGTCGCGGTGGATCGCGAAACGGGCGCGACGATGGAAGTGCCGTCGTGGTCGCCGGTGAACGACGAAGACAAGCGGCTGAACGAGTACGCCGAGAAAGTCATGGCCCTGAGCAAGGGCATCGAGGAAACCGTGGCGCGCTATGCGCCGGCGAAAACCTGACAGGGAGTCCGCGCATGCCGATCCAGATCCGACCGACCGACGAAGCAGGCCTCGTGCTTGCGCGCATCTCGGCCCTGATGACGCTGGAGGACCAGCAGGTCCTCGAAGCGCTGGCGAAGACCGCCATCGATGCCGGCCTGGACACGCGGCTGCTGGTGGAGCTGGACGACTTCAACGGCTGGGCGAAAAACGACCGCTGGGGCGACGACATCGCGTACATGCTCAATTACGCCGATCGCATCCGCCGCATGGCCATCGTCGGCGACGCGCGCTGGCAGGACGAGGCGCTGGCGTTCGTCGGGCAGGGCTTCCGCGCCACCGACGTCCGCTACTTCGCGCCGGATGCGTTGGAAGAAGCGAACGCGTGGATTCGCGAGCCGCAAGCCGACCGGCGGTGAATGCAGGCGCGGGTCCCGGTCGTAAGGTGGCCGGGCAGGGACGATCTCGCTCCACCGAGGGTGCCATGGCCGCAGTCGGTGTGAACACGGTGGCGAACGCAGGCGAAGACCTCTCGCGCCTGCAGGCGTGGGACAGCGCGCTCGTCAAGCTCGGCAAGAAGATCACGGTGCTGAAATGCATCGAATGGCCGATCGAGGTCGAAACGCGCTTCCTCGACGGTTGGAAGCGCGGCGCGCCGGAACTGCCCTCGCCGCCGCCGTGCACGAAGACCTTCAAGGCCGAAGCCGAAGGCCTGCAAACGCTGATGGGCCAGATCGACCGCGGCCATCCGATCGGCCACTGGCTCTACAAGACCGCGTGGAGCTACCTCGTCGCCGCGCGCATGCTCGAAGGCGCCGGCACGGAAGAATTCACGCGCTGCTCCACGTACCTCTACGGGCGCCCGGACAGGCGCTTCCGCAGCCAGGAGATCACCGCCGCCGACGGCGCGCGCGAAATGATCCGCGTCACCGACGAGATGACGGGCCCGCGGATCACGGAAACGCGCTTCGACATTCCGGCCGAAGAATTCGCACGCAGGCTGCGCGACCGCATCGGCCCGATCTTCTGCGACGACGATGTCGCGATCGTGCTGGATCCCAACCTGCCGTCGAAGGCCACCGCCTGCAGCACCCGCATCACGCTGCGCGCCACCGCGCTGTTCTCCGAGCGCGACCTCGACCAGCTGGCCGAGCACGAAGCCTTCATCCACACGCTCACCGCGCTCAACGGCAAGCACCAGCCGAATTTCCGCGCGCTCGCCCTGGGCGCGCCGCGCACGACGAAGACGCAGGAAGGCCTGGCCACGTTCTCCGAGATCATCACCGGGGCGATCGACATCGCACGCCTGCGCCGCATCGCGTTGCGCGTGGTGATGCTGGAGAAGGCGCTCGCGGGCGCGGACTTCATCGAGATCTTCAAGGGATTCCTCGATGCCGGGCAGAGCGAGATCGAAAGCTATCGCAGCGCCGCGCGGCTGTTCCGCGGCGGCGACGTGCGCGGCCGCATCTGCTTCACGAAGGACGGGGCGTACCTCGAAGGCGTGATGATCGTGCACGCCTTCATCCGCAAGGTGCTGCAGGAAGGGCGGGGCGAATTGCTGCCGTTGCTGTTCGCCGGCCGCGTGACCACCGCCGATGTGCTCACGCTCGCGCCTTACCTGGAAAGCGGCGTGATCGCCCACGCGCATTACGTGCCGCCGTGGGCGCGCGATCCGCAACGCGTGCTCGCGACCATGGCGTATTCCGCCGGCACGCAGCGCCTGCGCATGGACACGTTCGACCTGCAACGGTTCGTTGCCTACGAAGACGAAGTCATCGCCGAATCCGGCATCGGAGCCTGAGTGAACCAACAACTCACACCGCGCGCGCTGCTGGACGTCCTGCTCCGCGCCGGCATGGTCGTGGCGCTGGTCATCGCTTGCTACTGGGTCTTCAAGCCCTTCCTGCACCTGATGGTGTGGTCGGTGATCCTGGCGATCATGCTGTATCCGCTGCAGGTGCGGCTGCGCAGGCGCATGGGCCCGAAGGAAGGACGCATCGCCACGGTGATCGTGGTGCTGTCGATCGCGATCCTGCTGGTGCCGATCTACTTCATGTCCATGGCGCTGGCCGATTCGGCGCAGCAGGCGCTGCAGGTCGCGCGCAGCGGGCAGTTGCACATTCCGCCGCCGCCGGATTCGGTCGCGGGCTGGCCGATCGTCGGCGAACGCCTGCACGCGTTGTGGTCGCAGGCCGCCACGGACCTGTCGAGCCTGGCGCAGAAGTTCGCGCCGCAGATCCGCAGCGGCGCGCGTTCGGCGCTGGGCGCGCTCGCGGGCGCGGGCATCGGGCTGCTGCTGTTCCTCGCCGCGCTGATCATCGCCGGCATCGTGATGGCCTTCGGCGAAACCGGGACGCGCGCCGCCGAACGCATCGCCGCGCGCCTGTTCGGTCCGGGCCGCGGCCACCACGTGGCGCAGCTGTGCACCTCGACGATCCGCGCGGTGGCGCAGGGCGTGGTCGGCATCGCGTTCATCCAGATGCTGCTGGTGGGCCTGGGCTTCGTGCTGATGGGCGTGCCGGGCGCGGCGCTGCTCGCGCTCGCCGTGCTGGTGCTCGGGATCATGCAGGTGCCGGCGACGATCGTGACGGTGCCGGTGATCGCCTACGTGCTGGCGACGCAGGGCGTGTCGCTGTGGACGATCGTGTTCGCGGTGTACGTGTTCGTCGCCGGCCTGGTCGACAACGTGCTCAAGCCGTTGCTGCTCGGCCGCGGCGTCGAAGTGCCGATGCCCGTGGTGCTGATCGGTGCGCTCGGCGGCATGGTGGTGGGCGGGATCGTCGGCCTGTTCATCGGCCCCGTCGTGCTGGCGGTGGGCTACGAATTGTTCTGGCAATGGGTGGACCAGGGCGACGATCCATCGCTGGCGCCGGTGCCGCTCGCCCCGCCCGCGCCGGTGTCGCCGCCCCTCGACGAGTCCTGACCGTCGCATGCTGCGCGCCATCCTGACCGGATTTCCCGTCCTCGTGCTGTGCGTCGCGTTGCAGGCGATGTTCGTCAGCGCGAGCCTGCGCGGGTACGCGTACTTCCAGGCCAACCCGCGCAGGACGCCGATCACGCAGTGGTCCTACGTGCGCGCGCTGTCGGCGGTGATGCTGCTGATGCTGCTCGGCAACTTCCTGCAGATGGCGGCGTGGGCCGTGCTGTTCCTGCTGCTCGGCGAGTTCAACGACTACTCGACCGCGCTGTACCACTCGGCCGTGAACTTCTCCACGCTCGGCTACGGCGACATCGTGATGTCGCCGCGCTGGCGTTTGCTCGGGCCGGTGGAAGCCGCCAACGGGATCCTGATGTTCGGGGTGTCGACCGCGGTGATGACCGCCGCGGTGATCGACCAGCTCAAGTTTTCCCGGGCGAAGAACCCGAAGAACGCCCCGCCCTGAGCGGCAGGAGGCGCACCGGTGGATGCCAGGCCAGTTCCATCATGCCCACCGCGAACGTACCGGCGACCGTGAACTGGAATACGCGCGTGACCCACAGCGAAAACGAACCCGCGCTGTCGCCGAGCGACGAGCCGAAGATGATCAGCATCGCGTTGCACGCGATCACGTAGACCGGCGCCGTCGGCCCGCCCGCGCTGATGCGTGCGCCGAACGCGAGCGTGGCGAAGAACAGCAGGCCCGCGAGGAACCACAGGCTGGGTGTCGTCGACAGCGCGATGTACAGCAACATCCCGCACATGCCGCCGCCGAAGTTCGCCACGATCAGCGCGAGCGCCTGCCGCCCGCCCGCGCGCGGATCGAAGTTGGCGACGATCATCAGCGAGGCGATCATCACCGGCAGCACGTCGGCCAGGCCGAACAGCAGGAACACCAGCATCAGCGGCAGGATCACCGCGGTGGCCAGCAAGGCCAGGCGCAACGTCGAGGTCTCGCGCGGCGGCGGCAGCGGCTTCGGTTTCGGCGGCTGCACGGCGGGCCACGGCAGCCAGACCAGGTAGATGATGGCCAGCGCCACGACCATCCCGCGCACGAGCGCGATCGGCAGCACGTCGGCGTAGGCCGGTGCGGTGAGCGTGATCACCGGGATGGTGGCCAGGCAAATCAGCATCAGCAACGGCGGCAAGGGCGAACCGCCGCCGAGCATCTTGTGGAACGCCAGCAGCATCCACACCGCCAGCAATCCGAACATCACGAAGGGCATGCCACGGAACCACACCGACAGCAGGAACGCGCCGAGCGCCGAAACGGAGATCGTCACCAGCAACCCGATCGCGACCTTCGCCGGCGGGCGGATCGGCAGGTTGCCCAGCAACGCCGCGACCAGCGCGGCCGCCAGGAACGACGGCAACCACTTCAGGAATTCGCACAACACGAACGCCGCGGTCACGCCCACCGCGAAGCGCAGCGTCGACTGCCACTGCGCCTCCGTCTGTTTCATCGCAGGTAGCTCATCCACGACACGACGCGGATCCACAGGCGCGCGAGCGGATTGAAGACCGAGGTATCGCGCGTGAGCACGACCACGTTCGCCTGCGCGCCGCTGCGCCCCGGCGGCAGCGGCGCCTCGCCCGCTTCCGGAGGATCCAGCGCGATGCGCACGGGAAAGCGTTGCGGTTCGCGCAGCCAGCCCGCGGGCGCGCTGACGTCGGGCAACTGGCCCGTCGGTGCTTCGCCGCCCTGCGTCACGCCCCAGCCCACGCTTTCGACATGCGCGGGGAAGACGTGGCCGGGATGGTCGTCGAACACCACCAGCGCGCGATTGCCGGCCGCGATGTTGCCGAGCTGGTTCTCGCGCATGTCCGCCATCACCCAGCGGTTGCCGCCGCCGATGAAACTCAGCACCGGCGATCCGCGGTTGGCGTATTGCCCGGCGGCCAGGCGCAGGTTGGTGATCGCGCCGTCGGCGGGCGCGACGACGGAGGTGCGCCGCAGATCCAGCTTCGCCTGTTCGACCGCGATCAGGGCCTGCTGCACCTGCGGGTTGCCGTTGCTGCCTTCGCCCAGGCGGATGCGCGCGCGCACGGCTTCGGCTTCGGCGCGCGTGAGGTCGGCGCTGGTCTTTTCGATGTCGGCGCGCGCGCGGATGGCGGAGGTCTCCGACAACGCGCGCTTCTGCGCCAGGCTGAGCACGATCTTGCCGAGTTTCTGGCTTTCGGCCAGGTCGGCGCGTTGTTTCCGCAACGCCGCGTCGGCCACGCGCACGTCGGCCGCCGAGGACTGTTCGGCCTGCAAGGCGACCGCGAGGCTGGCTTCGGCCGCCTGCAACGCGATGCGATACGGCGCTTCGTCGATGCGGAACAGCAGCTGGCCCTTGCGCACCAGGCGGTTGTCGCGCACGCCGACCTGCACGACCGGTCCGCTCACTTCCGGCGCGATCTGCACGAGGTACGTATCGACGTTCGCCTGCGACGAATACGGCGTGATCCGATCGGCGACGATGTTGTAGAGGAACAACACCAGCAGGGCGAGCAGCGTGATCTTGACGATCCTGCGCAGGCGATCCGGCTTGTCGGGCGCGGGGGCGGGGGGCGGGGCGGTCGCGGGGGCGGGTTGCGTGGACACTCACTCACTCCTTTGCGAAACAGCGTCCGGCGCCGGCACCGCTTGCGCGCGCCAGTCGCCACCCAGCGCGCGATACAGGTCGGTGCGCGCGCGATAGCCGTCGCCGCGGGCATTGGCCAGCGACAGTTGTGCGTTGAACAGGTTGCGTTCGGTATCGAGGACTTCGAAGTAGTCGGCGTAGCCGTTGTCGTAGCGCTCGGTGGCCAGGCCCACGGCGCGGTCGAGCGCCGCCACGCGCCGCTGCAGCGTGGTGACGAGTTCGCGCGATTCGCGGATCGCCGCCAGCGCATCGTCGACGTCGCGGAAGGCGTCCTGGATCGTCGCGCGATAGTTTTCGACGGACTGTTCGCGACGCGCGACCGCCTGTGCATTCGCGGCATCGATGGCGCCGCCCGCGAACAACGGGCCGAGCAACTGGCCGACGAAGGACCAGCTGCGCGCGGGTCCGGAGAACAACGCATCGAGTTCGTTGCTGGCGGTGCCGCCCGTGCCGGTCAGCGAAACGCTGGGGAAATACAGGGCGCGCGCCGCGCCGACGAGCGCGTTGGCCGACACGAGTTGCTGCTCGGCCTGCAGGATGTCGGGCCGGCGCTCGAGCAACTTCGACGGCAACTCGGCGGCGATCTGCGGCTCCGCGAGCCCTTCCAGCGGCTTGCCGCGCGCGATGGGGCCGGGGTTGCGGCCGACGAGCGTCGACAACGCATGTTCCTGCTGCGCGATCGCCAGGCGGATGTCCGGGAGCGTCGCGAGTGCCGCTTCATATTCCGCCTGCACCTGCAGGAATTCAAAGTCCGACACCGCACCGCCTTCCAGGCGCACGCGGAACAGGTCGACGTTCTTCTTGCGCCCGTCCACGGTCGCTTCGGAAATCGCGAGCTGGCGATCCAGCTGCAGCAAGGTGACGTAGCCCGACACGACGGTGCCGACCAGCGTGAGCGCAATGCCGCGGCGGGCTTCTTCGGTGGCGAACAGGTCGGCGCGCGCCGCTTCCGTTTCGCGCCGCACGCGACCCCACAGGTCGAGTTCCCAGCGCGCGGACAACACGGCCGAATACGTGCCGGTCGAGACATCGCCGATGCCTTGTCGCCCCGCGGTCGCACCGTAGCCCACCTGCGGGAACGCCTGCGCCCGCGTGGTGCGTGCGCGCGCCGCGAATTCATCCACGCGCAGCGCGGCGATGCGCAGGTCGTGGTTGGCGGCGAGCGCTTCGGTCACGAGCGCATCGAGTTGCGGATCGCCGAAGCCGGTCCACCACGCGGAGACGTTTTCGAGCGTGGGGGCCGGGGACGTGGCGTCGGCGTTGCGGTACGCGGTGGGCGTATCGATGGTGGGCCGCGCGTAATCGGGGCCCAGCGTGCAGCCGGCCGCGAACAGGGCCACGAAGGTCAGCGCGGTGGTCCGGACGCAACGAGGCACGTTCCCCCTCCGTTTCCCTGCCGCAAGGGTTGTACCACCACCCGCCACGTCGCGGGGTTATTCGAGGACGCGCCGTGCACCGATCGGTTGCACGGGCCGGTTGTTCGAATGCCCGAGCAGCGTGGCCAGCCCGTGCAGCTGGTGGCCCGACGCGGTCAGCGGATGGGTCAGCACCAGCCAGCGCACGCCTTCGGTGCAGGGGGGCGTGGTGAGCGAGCCGTTGTACTGGTAGTAGCCCAGGTCCTTCGGCAGCAGGCCGGCGACCGCGATGCCCGCGGCGGCGTCCAGCGGCACGGGGGCGCCGGCGTGGGTCGGTGCGTGTTCGAGCAGGTGGGCGATCTCGGTGTTCGGCTTGCCCGTGTCGAACAGCACCGCGATCACCGCCAGGTGGCCCGCCGCGTCGGCGTGCACCAGATGCGCTTCCATCGGGAGCGACTTGCCATGCAGATGGTGTTCGCTCGGCAGGTGCACGTGCACCTGCTTGAGCGTGTAGACCTTGCCTTCGAGCGTCAACGTGTTGCCGGGGGCGTAGTCGACCTGCACCGTGTGCCCGTTGTTGACGATGTCGCGCCCGCTGCCCTGGTAATGCGGCGCGAGCGCGGGCAGGGCGACGTCGCTGAACCGGTCCAGGTCCACCGGCGACTGCTGGTGCCCGGCGCATGCGCTGAATTCGGGGGCGAGCTTCGCCCAATGCGCGGGGCCTTCCTCGCCCGCGTAACTCCAGTGCGGCGCGTGGTGCGGCTCGCCGGCGAGCGCGGCCAGCGCGAGGGAGGCAGCGGCGAAGGCGACGATGACGCGCTTGCGGTGCATGGGGGGCTCACTCGAGCGCGCGCAGCGCGGCTACCCAAAGGCTACGCCGCAGGCATGGCGGAACGGCCAGCGAAATCCCCCCGACGGGGGAGTGACCGACGAACGGGCCCCGCGACCGTTGTTCAACTGCCCGCGGCGTCGATCGCCTGCGCCAGTTCGGCGCCGAGCTGGCGATAGTCCACGCCATCGAAGCGCGTGCCGTTGATGAAGAACGTCGGCGTGCCGTTGACGCCGCTGCGCACGCCGCCGGTGAACTGCGCGCGGATCTTCGCGTGATAGCGACCGTCGTCCACCGCGGTCTGCAACGCGGCCGCATCCAGGCCCAAGCGTTCGGCCAGCGTTGCGTACAAGGCCGGGCCGAGGTGTTGCTGCTGCTCGTACAGCGCGTCGTGCATTTCCCAGTAGCGCCCGTGTTCGCCCGCGAACTCGGCGGCGCTCGCCGCATCCATCGCATTGGGATGCGCGTTGGACAGCGGGAAGTTGCGGAACGCGAACCGCAGCCGGCCTTCGAAGCGATGCTGGATCTGCTTGACGATCGGATACGCCGCGCCGCAGTACGGGCATTCGTAATCGCCGTATTCCAGCAGCGTGACGCGCGCGTCTTCCGGGCCTTCGATGTGGTCGTTCTCGCCGACCGGCGTGCGCAGCGTGCTCATCGCGCCCCCAACCGGTCGAGGGCATCGAGGATGCCGTCCGCGCCGGGATTGATCGCCATCGGCGAGAGGTGCGACCAGAACACCTTGCCTTCCGAATCCAGCACGTACAGCGCGCGCTTGCTCACGCCGCCGGCATCGTCGTACGCGCCGTACTGCTTCGACACCGCACCCTTGGGTTCGAAATCGGCGAGCAGGTTGAAGTGCAGGCCGCGTTCGGCCGAGAACGCTGCGTGGCACCACACGCCGTCGACGGAAATCCCGAGCAGCGTCGCGCGCGATTCGCGGAACGCCGGCAGGATTTCGTTGTACAGCGCCATCTGGTCGCCGCACACGGGGCTCCAGTCGGCGGGATAGAAGGCCAGGATCACCGGCTGTCCGCGCAACTCCGACAGCGAGACGCGCTGGTCGGGCGTGGCGTGCAAGGTGAAATCCGGCGCAGCGTCGCCGGGTTGGAGCAGAGCGGATGCGGCCGGGGACATGGCAAGCCTTGTTGGGCGCGGGACTTCGATTACGAACCGCCGCCGCGCGCGGTGCAAGCTCGGCCGTGGCGATGGCCGCCGCGCGTCGCGCGCCGCGTTGCCCCGGACGCAACGGAGGCCCCGCCATGAGCGAACACGTCTACAAATCCATCGAACTCACCGGCTCGTCGACGACCGGTACCGACGACGCCGTCCGCAAGGCGCTCGCGAAGGCGCACGAATCGGTGCGCAACATCCGCTGGTTCCAGGTGACCGACGTGCGCGGGCACGTGGCCGACGGGCAGGTCATGCACTGGCAGGTGACGTTGAAGGCCGGCTTCACCCTGGAGTGACGTCGAACAGCTCCTTCAGCCCGCGCGGCTGGCACCGCAGGTACTGCTTCGGCGCATGCACGCGCGCGCCGAGCGCCGCGGCGGCGTGCCAGGGCCAGCGCGGGTCGTAGAGCATCGCGCGGGCCAGCGCCACGATGTCGGCGTCGCCGTTGGCGATGATCGCGTCGGCGTGCGCCGGTTCCGTGATCAGGCCCACCGCGACGACCGGGATGTCGATCGCCTGTTTTACCGCGCGCGCCAGCGGCACCTGGTAACCCGGCGCGACCGGGATGCGCTGCGCGGGATGCACGCCGCCGCTGGAGACGTGGATCGCATCGCAGCCGCGCGCTTCGAGTGCACGCGCGAAGGCGATCGTCTGCGAGACGTCCCAGCCGCCGTCCACCCAGTCGGTGCCCGACACGCGCATCGTGACCGCGCGGTCGGCGGGGAACGCCGCGCGCACCGCCTCGAACACTTCGAGCGGGAAGCGCATGCGGTTCTCCAGGCTGCCGCCGTAGGCATCGGTGCGCTTGTTCGAGAGCGGCGACAGGAACTGGTGCAGCAGATACCCATGCGCACCGTGCACCTGCACCGCGTCCAGGCCCAGGCGCGCCGCGCGCGCCGCCGCGGCGCCGAACGCCTCGCGGATGCGCTCCATTCCGGCGGCGTCGAGCGCTTCGGGCACCGGTGCATCGTCGTGGAAGGGAATCGCGGACGGCGCCTGCACCTGCCACCCGTGCGGATCGTCGGGCGACAGCGGCGCGCCGCCCTCCCAAGGCACTTCGGTCGACGCCTTGCGGCCGGCATGCGCGAGCTGCAGCGCCAGCGGCATGTCCGAACACGCGCGCACGCCTTCGACCACGCGCCGCATGGCCGCTTCGGTCGTGTCGTCATACAGGCCCACGTCGGCCCAGCTGATGCGGCCCTCGGGCAGCACCGCCGTGGCTTCGATCGTGAGCAGCGCGGCGCCCGACAGCGCCAGGTGCCCGAGGTGGACCAGGTGCCAGTCGGTCATGCAGCCGTCCACCGCCGAGTACTGGCACATGGGCGCGATGACGATCCGGTTGGACAGGTGCAGGTTGCGGACGTCCAGCGGCTTGAACAGGGCGGGCAGGGCCATCGGGCCTCCGGGGGTGGTTTGTGGACGCATGTTCACCTGTCTCCCGTATCCTCGCCGTCTTCGCACGCTGCCTGCCCGCCCCTTGAACGACGACGATATCCAGCGCGCCTTCCGGTTCGTTCCCGGCCGGTACCTCATCCTGCGCCCCGACGCCGCCTTCACGATCGTCGGCGCCAGCCACGGCTACCTGCAGGTGACGTACACCGATCCGTCCATCTTCGGGCGGCCGTTGTTCGACGTGTTCCCGGACAACCCGGACATCGAGGCCGACGGCGTGTCCAACCTCCGCGCGTCGCTGCTCCGCGTGCTGGCCACGCGCGCGCCGGACGCGATGGCGCCGCAGCGTTACGACATCCGCGACGAACACGGCCAGTTCGTCGAACGCCACTGGCTGCCGATCAACTCGCCGATCCTCGACGCGCACGGCGAGGTGGAATACATCATCCATCGCGTCAACGACGCGGCGGTGGCGGCGACCGAAGAAGCCGTCGACATCCTGGAAAGCATCGGCGAGGGCTTCTTCACCCTCGACCGGCAGTGGCGCTTCGATTACGTCAACGCCGAAGCGCACCGGATCCTCGGGGAGAGCGCCCTGCGGGGGCGCGTGTTGTGGGAAGCGTTCCCCGGCCTGGAAGGCACCGAGTTCGAGCGCGGCTACCACTCGGCGATGTTCGAGCGTGTCCGCGCGTCGTTCACGGCGTTCTATCCCGCGCAGGAACGCTGGTTCGAAGTCTCGACCTATCCCGCCGCACAGGGCATCTCGGTGTTCTTCCGCGACGTCACCGCGCAGAAGGCGATCGAGGAAGAACGCGCGCGCATCGCCGAGCAGGCCGAACGCCAGCGCCGCATCTACGAGACCGCGCTCGACAGCACGCCCGACTTCATCTACGTCTTCGACCTGGAACACCGCGCGCTGTACGCCAACGCCGCGCTGGTGAAGGTGTGGGGCGTGGACGACGTGCGCGGCAAGACGTGGATGGACCTGGGCTACGAGCAGTGGCACGCGGACCTGCACGATTCGGAGATCGAGCAGGTCATCGCCACGCGCGCGCCGATCCGCAGCGAAATCCCGTTCACCGGCACCAACGGCCGGCGCATCTACGACTACATCTTCGCGCCGGTGCTGGATCGCGACGGCGAAGTGGTGGCCGTGGCCGGCACCACGCGCGACGTCACCGATCGCAACGCGGCCGAGCAGGCCATCCGCGACCAGGCCGCCAGCCTGGCCGAGGCCGATCGCGCGAAGGACGAATTCCTCGCCACGCTCGCGCACGAATTGCGCAATCCGCTGGCGCCGCTGCGGAATTCGATCGAATTGCTCAAGCGCGCCGGCGACAACGCGGTGGCCGATCCGCGCCTGCTCGGCGTGATGGAACGCCAGGTCATCCATCTCGTGCGCCTGGTGGACGACCTGCTGGAGATCTCGCGCCTCAACAGCGCGAACCTGTCGTTGCGCAAGGGACGCGTGTCGCTGGCCACCGTGGTCCGCGATGCCGTGGATGCGTGCGCGCGCGACATCGAACAGGCCAGGCACGAGCTCGTGATCGACCTGGCCGACGACCTGGTGCTGGACGGCGACGATGTGCGCCTCACGCAGATCCTCGCCAACCTGTTGAACAACGCGGCCAAGTACACCGAAAACGGCGGGCGCATCGAGATCCGCGCCGAGCGCGACGGCCACGATGCGGTGGTGCGCGTGCGCGACAACGGCGTCGGCATTTCGCCCGGTGCGCTGCCGCACATCTTCGACATGTTCAATCGCGGCGATCGCGACAGCAATCGCCACCAGGCCGGGCTCGGCATCGGATTGGCGTTGTCGCGCCAGCTCGCGCGCCTGCATGGCGGCAGCCTCGACGCACGCAGCGAAGGCCTGGGACGCGGCAGCGAATTCACGTTGCGCGTGCCGCTGGCGCAGGCAGCACCGGTGGAGATCGCGCCGGCGCCCGCACCCGTGGACCTGGGCGCGCAACGCGTGCTGGTGGTGGACGACAACCCGGATGCGGGCGACACGCTGGCCACGTTGCTGCGCATCCTCGGCGCCGAGGTGCACGTGGCGCGCAGCGGTGCGCAGGCGCTGGCGATGCTCGAACATTTCACGCCGAGCGTGGCCGTGCTCGACATCGGCATGCCCGAGATGAATGGCTACGAATTGGCCCGCGCGGTGCGCGCACGCTTGACCGATGCGCCGCTCACGCTGGTGGCGCTCACGGGCTGGGCGCAGGCCGCGGACCGGCAGCGCGCGCTGGATGCGGGCTTCGACCACCACATGGTCAAGCCGCCGAACATCCAGGTGTTGCAGCAGGTGTTGCAGGCCGCGGCGCGCAACGCGGACGCCGCGATCGCGCGCCCGATGTCCGCGAGCGGCGCCGGCCTGCGTTGAACCGGGGATTCCCCCGGTGCGAGGAGCGGTGCGAGCCATGAGTGCGACCCATAGCGGTACGTGTTTCTGCGGTGCGGTGCAGGTCGAAGTGACGGGCAGCCCGGAGGCGATGGGCTATTGCCACTGCAGTTCGTGCCGGTCGTGGTCGGCCGGGCCGGTCAATGCGTTCTCGTTGTGGAAGCCCGAGAACGTGAAAGTCACGCGCGGCCAGGAGCACGTGGGGCATTTCGCGAAGACGGAAAACAGCGACCGGCAGTTCTGCACGGAATGCGGCGGGCACCTGATGACGATGCATCCGCCGTTCGGTTTGATGGACGTGTACGCGGCGACGATCCCGACGCTCGACTTCAAGCCCGCGTTGCACGTGAACTACGGCGAGACGGTGCTGCGCATGCGCGATGGCTTGCCGAAGATGCGCGACTTCCCGAAGGAGCTGGGTGGGTCGGGCGAGACGTTGCCGGAATAAGGCGCCTCAGGTAATCCATTGCGTGAGCGTGTCGAGCTTCCAGCCGTTGCGCTCGCGCGTGAGCAGGTAGGTGCCGCCGGTCCAGCCGGACGTCCATTTCACGATGGCCTGCGAACCGTCGCGGCTGGTTTCGAAGACTTCGATTTCGGTGGCGAACGTCTTGCCGCGCACCTTCGACAGCTGTTCGCGCTGGGCCGGGTCCAGCACCACGATGCGGCCGTCGAACGACAGGCCCGCGAACCATGCGGGCGGCGCTTGCATGAACAAGGTGCGCGCGGCGTTGTAGCGATCGGTGCCGGCGCCGAGGGCGAAGGTGCGGCCGGGCGAGGCGTCGGTGGCGTTGGTGGTGACGATGGCGCCGAGGCGGTCGCCCAGGATTTCCTGCAGCACGCGCGCCATCGCGTCGGCGCCGCGCGCGTGCGTGGTGGCGGACACCTGCGGCAGCGGGTCGCGGCCATCGGGCAGGCCGTCGTCGTCGGTGTCGGCGCGCGCGGCGTCGAGCAGCATCGCCCATTCGGCGAGGTCGGTCAGGCCGTCCGCGTCGGTGTCGCGCGCCAGGTCGTCGAGCGTGGCTTCGACGTAGGCATCGTCGCGCTGTTCGAGGAAGGGCAGCGAGACCGGCGGCAGCATGATGTGTTCGTTGTCCACCGCGCGCACGGCGACTTCCAGTTGCAGGCGATCGCCGTCGAGCATCGGCAGCTTCGAGTCGGGGAGCACCGCGTAGGGCGCGAACATGCGCAGGCCGGTGTACAGCGGCCCATCGAAATGCGCGCCGTTGTCGTGCGACACGCTCACCCAGTAACCGCCGGCGCTGATCTCGCCCGTGGGATCCAGGCTCTGCGAGGCCGTGAACGCGACGATGCGCGCGCCATCCTGTTGCCAGCGCACGAGTTCGCCTTCCGGAAGTCGTTTCGCCCACGCCGGGGCCTTGCGCTGCGGCGGGCCGGCGAAGCGGGCTTCGTCATGGTCCTGCGTCGCGGTCGGATGCAGGCGACGCAACGGCACGGGGAGCGCCTGCTCGCGCCATATGGGGCGTGTCGCGACGAGCGCGGCGTCCATCCGTGCGCGCACGGCGTCGGGCAGGGCAGACGCGGGTGCGTTGGTGATCGTCTTGTCGGCAACGGGATTCGTGGCGGCGACGTGGTCGATCTCGCCCAGCAGTTCCGGTGCGCAGCGATGGCAGTTGGCGATCGCTTCGCGCTTTTCGTCCGCCGGATCGCGCAGGAAGGCAGCCTCCACCAGGCCCGGATATCCCTGCGCGCGGGCGAGCCGCGCGAACACCGCCTCCCACGTGCGGTAGTACGCATCGCCGGTCGCCGGATCCACGCGGAAGTGCTGCACCAGGAACGGGAAATCCTCGCGCGCGGGCGCATCGAGCAAGCGATCGAGCATGCCGGCGAGGTACGCATCGCCTTCGCGCTGCCTGCGCTGGTAGTCCTCTTCGTTCGCCGGCGCTGGCGCAGGTGCGACGCTTGCGCGCCATGCGCGGGCGCGCGTGGCGTCGCCGCGCAAGGCATGGGCCGCCGCCAGCGCCAGGCGCAGATCGTCGTCCATGGCGGCGGTCAACGCCGGTTGCGTGGCCGGTGACTCGGGCAGCAGGGCCAGCGCTTCGTCGGTGCGGCCGGCCTCGAGTTCCTCGCCGATGCGCAGGGCGCGCAGCTTCGTGCGCCGCGCTTCGGACACGCTGGGGTCGGCGTGCGCCTTTGCATCGCCGACGCGCAACGCGGCGAGCTGCAGCATCTCGCCCTCCAATCCGGAGGCGCGCTCGGCGAGGTCGAGGAACGGTCCGGAATCGGCGGCGCGCAAGGTCGTGCGTGTCGTCAGCAGCGGATCGCACCCGATGGTGTCGTACAGCAGCACGCGCGCGCGGTCGGCATCGGGACGACCGGCGAGCAAGCGTTCCAGCGACGCGACGTCGCAATCGCCGTAGTGGCCTTCGTCGATGGTGCGGCCGGCCTCCACCAGCACGGTGTCGTCGCGCGGGAAGTCGTGCGCGAGCGCGATGTACTTGTCGATCAGCGCGGGCGGGTTGTAATCCTCGCGCGTGGGAACCGCACGTTCGATGGTGAGCTCGAGCAGGCGTTGCGTGAGTTCGGGCGACAGGTCGTACTGGCCCGCGGCCTTGCGCTGGAGGGCGGGCAGGTCATCGCCGGCCTTGGCCCAGGCGTAGAGGCGATCTTCGAAGGATGGCGGCTCCGGTTGCCCGCCCTGGACCTGGAACATGTCGCTGAATTGCGAACTGCTGTGCTCCAGGAATGCAGCGATCTTCGCGTGCTCCGACCCCGTCGATTGCGCGGCCGCGACCTGCACCGCCAGCAACATCCCCAGCCCCACCCACGCCCGATCCTTGCGCATGCATCCCCCGATGCCCGATGGCGTGGGCAAAGTAGCAGGATTGACTCAATTCCAGAATTCCGGAACTATCGAATCATGCAGACCCCCCACGCGCTCGCCGCCCTCACCGCCCTCAGCCACGCCTCGCGCCTGGCCGCCTTCCGCGAACTCGTGCAAGCCGGGCCCGACGGCCTCTCGGTCGGCGAACTTCGCGATCGCCTTGGCCTGCCGCCCGCCACGCTCAGCGCGCACCTCAACGTGCTGCGCGCCGCCGACCTCGTGCAGGACGAACGCGACGGCCGCGTCATCCGCGTCCGCGCGCACTACGCGCGCATGAATGCCCTGATCGATTACCTCACCGAGAACTGCTGCGCCGGCGCGGCCTGCGGTCCGGTTCCCCAATGCGCGCCATCGAAGAAAGGATCCAAGCCATGAGCCGCTTCCACGTGCACCTCAACGTCGCCGACCTCGACGCCAGCATCCGCTTCTACACCGAGCTGTTCGCCACGCAGCCGACCGTCCGCAAACCGGACTACGCGAAGTGGATGCTCGACGCGCCGCGCGTCAACTTCGCCATCTCCAACACGGGCCGCGCGCCGGGGATCGACCATCTCGGCATCCAGGTGGACTCCAGCGAAGAACTCACCGGGCTTGGTCAGCGCCTCGACGCGGCCGGCGGCACCGTCGTGCCGGAGGACGCGGCCATCTGCTGTTACGCCCGATCGGACAAGCTGTGGACGGAAGACCCGCAGGGCACGCGCTGGGAAACCTTCCACACGATGGGCGAGGCGACCACGTATTACGCGGGCGACTCGGCCTGCGCCACCGACGGCGCGGCGTGCACGCCGGACGTGGCGAAGATGCAGCCCGCGCCCGCCGCGGGCGAAGGCGCTTGCTGCGCACCGGCCTCGGCGTGCTGCTGATGAAACGCGTGCTGTTCGTGTGCATCGAGAATTCCAATCGCAGCCAGATGGCGGAGGCGTTCGCGCGCATGCATGGCGGCGACGCGGTGGAGGCAATGAGCGCCGGTTCCGCGCCGTCGGGCCGCATCAATCCGAAAGCGGTGCGCTTCATGGCCGAGCGGGGCTACGACCTGGCCACGCATGCGTCGAAATCGCTGGACGACATCGACGGTGAATTCGATGCGGTGGTCACGATGGGCTGCGGCGATGCGTGCCCGTGGGTGCCGGCCAAGCGCCGCGAAGACTGGGCGCTGCAGGATCCGCGCGACATGGACGACGCTGGTTATCGCGCGGTGCGCGATGACATCGAATCGCGCGTGCGCGCGTTGCTGGCGTCGCTGTGACGCTCGCGCGCCGTCTGCTGGCCGAAGGCCTGGGCACTGCGTTGCTCCTTGCGACCGTCGTGGGCTCCGGGATCATGGGCGTGGCGTTGTCGAACGGGAACGCCGGCATCGCGTTGCTCGCCAATGCGGCAGCGACGGCGGGTGTGCTCTACGTGCTGATCGCGGTGCTCGGGCCGATCTCGGGCGCGCACTTCAATCCGGTGGTGACGTTGGCGGCGCGGTGGTCGGGTGCGATGCGCAACGGCGAGGCGCTCGCCTACATCGTCGTGCAGTGCGTCGCGGCGATCGCAGGCGTGGTGCTCGCGCACGCGATGTTCGACCAGCCCTTGCTGCAACCCGGCACGCATGCGCGCACGGGCGGGGCGCAGTGGTTGAGCGAAGGCGTGGCGACGTTCGGGCTGCTGCTGACGATCCTGCTCGGTGTGCGGCGCGCACCCGCGGCGGTGCCGGCGCTGGTGGCGAGCTACATCTTCGCGGCGTACTGGTTCACGGCGAGCACGTCGTTCGCCAATCCGGCGGTGACGATCGCGCGGTCGCTGACGCAATCGTTCGCGGGGATCCGGCCGGCGGATGTCGGTGGATTCATCGTGGCGCAACTGGTCGGCGCAGCGTTGGCGGTCGTCGTGGCCACCTGGTTGTCGCCCGCGCCCGCGTCAGTCGGAAAGGGTGCGTAACCGTTCGAGGTTCGCTTCGAACCGCGCCAGCCGCTCCGCGCGTCCGTCGCACAACAGCACGAACACGCGATCCAGCAAGTGCTGCACGCCCGCTGCATGCAGCAGCGGTTCGACGTACGCGCGCTCGTCGTGCGCCGACACCAGCAGCGCGACGTCCGCATGCGCGCGCAGCGGATTGGCGATGTGCCGCGTGATGCTGACGACCTTGCCAGGTCGCTCGCGCATCAGGCGCGCGAGCTGGCACAGCGCCGGTTGCCGGCCCTGCGCCGAGAGCGCCATCAACACATCGCCGACGCGGCTCGCGGTGATGCTGGCGGCCAGGTGCCCGGAATCGTTGTGGTGCACGGCGACGATGCCGAGCAGGGCGAGGCGGTGCGCGAAGGCGCGCGCCAGGTCCGCGTCTTCGCCCGTGCCGTACAGCAACACGGTGGTCGCGCGATCGAGCACGGACGCGACGTATTCCAGCGACGACGGCGGATTGATCGCGCGCGTTTCGGATTCGGCGTCGGACTTGCGGCGCCACAGGTCGCCGGAAAGCAGTTCCGGCTTCTCCGTGCGTCCGTTCGTGGTGGTGTCCTGCGTGCCTTCGGGTCGCGCGGCCTGCGCGATCGAATACTTCAGGTCCGGGTAGCCGCGGAACCCGAGCTTCTGGCTGAACTTCACCACGCTCGACTGGCTGATGCCCAACGCCGCGGCCAACTGCTGCGAGGAGTAGTCGCGCAGCAGCTGCGCGTTCTCCAGCAGGAAGTCGGCGATGCGGCGCTCGATCGCGGACATGCCCTCGCGTTCGGCGCGGATTTTCAGCAGGGGATCCATCTCACCCCGCCAGCGGTTCGAGGCCGCGGATGCCGCGGATGCCCAGGCCCGGCGCGTCGGGGATCGAGATCTCCGATTCGTTGAAGTTGACGCCGCCCTCGACCGGGTTGAACTGCTGCAGCGACGGCCCGTCGAGGTCGACCTTGGTGATCGCGTCGGCCTTGGCCACCGCCACGTGCGCGGCGGCCGCGACGCTGATGCTGGACTCGAGCATGCAGCCGATCATGCATTCCACGCCGTGCAGCGCAGCGATGTCGGCGATATGGATCGCATTGGAGATGCCGCCGGTCTTCATCAGCTTGATGTTGACGATGTCGGCGGCGCGCATGCGGATGAGCTCGATCACCTGCGCGGGGCCGAACACGCTTTCGTCGGCCATGATCGGCGTGGTGACGCGTTCGGTGACGTAGCGCAGGCCTTCCAGGTCCGCGGCCTTGACGGGTTGTTCGACGAGTTCGAGCTGGATGCCCGCGTCTTCCATCGCGCGGATCGCGTGCACCGCTTGCTTGGCCGTCCAGCCCTGGTTGGCGTCCAGGCGCAGCAGCGCGCGGTCTTCCACCGCGGCGTAGATCGCCTTGGCGCGTTCGATGTCGACGCCGATTTCCTTGCCCACCTTGATCTTCAGCGAATCGAAGCCGCGTTCCACCGCCGACAGCGAATCGGCCACCATCTTGTCGATCGTGTCGACGCTGATGGTGATGTCGGTGGTGATCACCGGATCGCCGCCGCCCAGCACGCGGTACAGCGGTGCATCGAACTGCTGCGCGAACAGGTCGTACAGCGCGATCTCCACCGCGGCCTTCGCGCTGGTGTTCTTCTCCATCGCGGTCTGCACGAGGCGCGTGAGGCGGTTGAGGTCCGAGATGTCCTGGCCAATCAGGCGTGGCGCGATGTAGTTCCGGATCGCCTCGACGATCGAGCCGATGGTGTCGCCGGTGATCACCGCGGTGGCCGGCGCTTCGCCGTAGCCGATGTTGCCGCTGTCGGTGTGCAGCATCACGATCACGTCTTCCACCTGCGTGACCGTGCGCAGCGCCGTCTTGAACGGCGTCTTCAGCGGCACGCGCAGCATGGCGAATTCGATGCGGGTGATCTTCATGGGTCGGTCCCTGTCGGTCCGCGGCTAATCAATTGGGCGCCGCGGCAACGCGGACGACGCTGGTCATCCGGTCGACGTAGCGGTGGTCCTGGTCGTACATCAGCGGCAGCAGCGGCGTCACCGACACCGCGTTGAGGTGCAGCGAGAAGCGCTTCCCGTCGGGGCCGAGGATGCTGCCGCCGTTGGTGTCGTGGATGACGTAGGGCTGCCCGTCGATGCGGCCGATCACCATCATCACGTGGCCGGGGATGTAGACGAGGTCGCCGACATCCAGCGCGGCGACGGCGGTGTCGCGCTGCGCGCGCGTGGACGTGTCGTCGAAGCGCGTCTTGCGCAGCGCGGGGCTGCGCGCCTGGTCGCTGGTGTTGCGCGGCAGCAGGATGCCGAGGCTGGCATACACCTCCGACACGAAGCCGCTGCAGTCGCGGTCGCCGTAATCGTGGCCCCAGCCGTAGCGTTCGCCGAGGAACTTGAAGCCCTGGCGCACGATGTTGGCGCGCGTGAGCGGGAGCGGGGCGGCTTGCGTGTCGGCGATCTTCGGCACCAGCGCCGGCGCGAGTTGCAACGTGCCGTCGTCGCCGCGGATCGGCAGCGAGACGATGTGCGAGGTGTAGGGATGCTGGCCGTTGACCGGCACGTCGGGCTTCGCATCGGCGAGCGGCAGGCGCGTGCCCATCTCCAGCAGCACTTCGGAGGCCTTCGGCAATTCGGGCGTGTAGACGGTGCGGATCTTCGCGCCGGTCACCAGGCGGTACGGCGACTTCGTGGCGTAAGCCAGCACGTTGTCGCGCGGGCCGGTCGCCAGGAACTTGCGTTCGATCCACGCGCGATAGCGCTGGCTCACGACGAAGGCCCATTGCCCGTCGCGGCTGGTGTGCACGATCGCCACCGGCGTGCCGGGGAAGACGCCGCTTTCCTGGAACCGGTCGATGTCGGTGTCGTCGTCGCTGGTGAACGCGCGCAGGTTGGACGGGAAGGTGCGCAGCGAGGCGCGCTGCACGACGAGCGCCCAGGTGAGCGGCGCATCGGCGAGCTTGTCGAGCGCGAGCGCATCGACGAGGCCGTCGATCGTTGCCGCGGGAATCGCGCGGTGCTGTTCGTCGTACAGCGGTTTCGACGGGCGGCTGGAAAGATCGGTGATCCATTCGTTCGCCTGCGCCTTCGTCACCGACGCGGGCAGGGCGGACAGGTCGTACAGCGAAGGATCGGTGGCCTGCATGCGCGCGTTGGCGGCGGCGATCGCATTCGCATCCAGCAGCACGCGATCCGCATCGGCGCCCATGCGCGCCACCCAGAACGCCGGATCCAGTTGCGCATCCGTCACGCCGGGCACGCCGGAGGCGGGCACCACCAGCGCGTGGACGGGTTCGCGCGCCGGTGCAGGCGCGCACGCGATCGCCAGGGCGAGGCCGGCGACGAGCGGAATGGACGGAAGGCGCATGGAGGACCTCACGATCAGGGAGCGAGCGACGACAGGATCGATGCCATCAGCAATCCGAACCCGGTGCCGAGGATATAGCCCAGCAACGCGAGCAGGACGCCCACCGGCACCAGTGCGGGGGAGTACGCAGCGGCCAGCACGGGCGTGGCCGCCACGCCGCCGACGTGCGCGAGCGAGGAGATGCCGCACAGGTGCAGGTCGAAGTGGAAGAGTTTCGCCATCAGCACGAGCAGCGTGGCGTGGATCAGCAGGATGCTCAGGCCGCACGCGATGTACCACGGCGCCGCGGCGATGCCTTCGAAATTGCTCTGCGAGGCCAGCACCGCCACGACGAAGATCAGCAGCGCGCTGGCGATCGGGCCGGCGCCGGGGAATTTCGACAGCGGCGTGTGCGCGACGATGAGTCCCGCGACGGTCGCGAAGATGATCGTCCACGAGGTCTTGCTGAGGAAGTCCGAATCGGGGATCAGCCCCGCGATCCAGCTCGACACCACGCCCACCGCGAGCGCCAGGCCCAGCCACAGCAGCACGGCGTCCGGCGTGACCGGGCCGCGCGGCGCGGGCACGGCCGCGACGATGTCGCCGGCGGCCTTCGCCTTCGTCCAGCGATTGAAGGCGGGCGCGAGGCGCGCGACCGAGAACAGCACGGCCACCCACACCGAGTAGCACAGCGCATCGGTGAACAGCGCCATCGCGAGCGCGTTGTCGGACATGCCGATCGCTTCCTTCACCGCGACCAGGTTGGCCGACCCGCCCACCCACGACCCGCTCAACGCGGCGAGCGGCTGCCAGCCGGTCTCCGGCAACACGTGGCGGAAGATCAGGTACGTCGCGATGAACGCGACGAACAGGCACAGCGTCGTGCTGAAGAACACCGCGAGCACGCGTGGCCCGAGCGCGAAGATCGCCCGCAGGTCGCAGTTGATCATCAGCAGGAACAGCATCGCGGGGATCGCCTGGCCGATCAGCGCCTTCTGCGCGCCCTGGATCTCCGGGTTGATCTGCCACAGCCCGGCCACCGACAGCCCGGTGACGCACAGGTAGACCATGACGATCGGGGGCATGACCGAGAACAGCCGCCAGCCGAAGCGCCGTTCCAGCATCGGGAACAGGCCCGCGATCGACAGCAGCAACGCCAGGTATGGCCAGACCGTGTGGATCATGCGCGCCCCATCCGGCCCGGGGTCCGGGCGTGGTCGGAATATATATTCATCGTTCGTCGGCTTGGAAGAATAATTTATTGACCGCCCCCCGGACGCGTGTTACACAGCCGCACGCATGCCGTCACAGGGTGGTTGCGCTTGGACGAACTGGCCCGCCGTTCGATGTCCCCCCGACCTTCGCAAGCGGGCACTCCCCGCATGCGTGGCCGGCTGGCCCTTGCACTGGTGGCGATCGTACTCGGCGGCGGCGCGGCGATGGCGGCGGCCCTGTATCAAGGCGAGATCCCGCCGCCGGCCCCCGCCCGCATCGTGGCGCTGGTCGATGCCGGCGACTTCAAGCAAGCCAACACCGCCATCGATGCCGCCCTCGCGGCCCCGGGCATTTCCGCTTCAGACCGCGACGCTTTGCTCTTCGAACGCGAGCGCATGCGCCGCATCCGCCTGGATTTCAACAAGTCCGAGGCCGACGTCCGCAAGCAGTTGCGCGAGAACGTCCCGGACCTGCGCGACGATGAGTTCGCCGCGTGGGAGCGCAGCAACCAGCTCGAACACATGACGATCGACGGCGAGAAGCGTTACTTCTCGCGCGGCGCGTCGAACCTGTATCGCCTGAGCCCCGAAGCCCTGGCGCGCCGCAAGGCCCCGCCGAAATACACCGACAGCCCGCTCGAATCCGCCCATCCGCACCACGCGCAGGCGCGCGTCGAAGCGTTGAAGACCGGCAAGACGAGCGTGCTGCCGCAGCGGTTCCGCGTCACGCAGTCGCTCACCGTCGAAGCCGACGCGGTGCCCGCGGGCGAAACGGTGCGCGCGTGGGTGCCGTATCCGCGCGCGATCCCCGGCCAGCAGGACGCCATCAGGTTCGTGTCGAGCACGCCCGGCACGCACGTCATCGCGCCGGAATCCGCCCTGCAGCGCACCGTCTACATGGAAGCGCCGGCGGTGCAGGGCAAGCCGACGACCTTCGAAGTCTCGTACGAAGTCACGATCTCAGCGCAGTACCACCCGATCGATGCAGCGAAGGTCGTGCCGCTCTCCGATGCGCAGCGCCGCGAACTCGCGCCGTACCTGCAAGCGCGTGCGCCGCACATCGTGTTCACCGATGCGATGAAGCAGCTTTCGCGCGAGACCGTCGGCGACGAAAAGAACCCGTACCGCATCGCGCAGAAACTCTTCCGCCTGGTGGACGACCAGTACCCGTGGGCCGGCGCGCGCGAGTATTCGACGATCCCCAACATTTCCGATTACGCCCTGCACGCGCACCACGGCGACTGCGGCCAGCAGACGCTGCTGCTGATGACGCTGCTGCGCCTGAACGGCATTCCCGCGCGCTGGCAGTCGGGGATGATGTTCTCGCCCACCGATTACTGGAATTTGCACGACTGGGGCCAGGTGTACCTGGCGCCGTACGGCTGGGTGCCGATGGACGTGACGTTCGGGCGCCTGCAAGGCAACCCGGACACCGAGTGGTTCTACCTCGGCGGCCTGGATGGCTATCGCATCGCCTTCAACGACGAGTGGGGCGTGCCGTTCTTCGACGCCACCGCACCGCAGGCGAAGCATTTCTTCCGATCCGAAACCGTCGACTCGCAACGCGGCGAAGCCGAGTGGCGCGGCGGGAACCTCTACTTCGATCAGTTCGACTACGACTTCAAGTGGACATTGCTCCGGGAGGGGACATGAAGCACACGTTGATGCGCAGGACGTCGTTGTGGTGCGCGCTGGCCTTGGCCTTCACGGCGCCGATGGCCCTCGCGGCGAATACCGATGGTGCGCTGGTCGGCCACGTGGCCGCGGGCGCCACCGTCACCGCGCGCAACCCGCAGACCGGGTTCGAACGCACCGTCACGGCGGATGCCGACGGCAACTATCGCTTCCCGTTCCTGCCCGTGGGCACGTACACCGTGCAGGCGAGCCAGGGCGGAGCGGCGGTGGGTGCGCCGGTCACGGTGTACGTGAGCCTCGGCAACGCGACCACCGCCGATCTCGGCGGCAGCGCGTCGACGCTGGATACGGTGACCGTGATCGGCGCCGGCGGCACGATCATCGACACCACGTCGACCGAATCGGCCACCAACATCACCGCCGAGGAACTGCAGCGCCTGCCGGTGGAGCGCGATGCGCTCTCCGTCGCGCTGCTCGCGCCGGGCCTGGTGCGCGGCGAGTTCGGCGGCGTGTCGTTCGGCGGGTCGTCGGTCGCGGAAAACGCGGTCTACATCAACGGCCTGAACGTCACCGACTTCTACAACCGCGTCGGCTTCTCGTCGGTGCCGTTCTCCTTCTTCAAGGAATTCCAGGTCAAGACCGGCGGCTATTCCGTCGAGTTCGGCCGCACGACGGGCGGCGTGATCAACGCGGTGACGAAGTCCGGCACCAACGACTTCCAGTACGGCGCCGAGCTGGTCTGGGAGCCGGACTTCCTGCAGGACACGCAGGAAGACCACGTCGGCCGCATCTCGCGCTACGACGAATACGACCGCACGAGCCTCAACCTCTATGCGTCCGGCCCGCTGATCAAGGATCGCCTGTTCTTCTTCGGCATGTACGAGGCGCGCGACTACCAGCCGCGCAATTCCGACGACGGCTATTCGAACTACTTCGACGGCGACTCCAACAGCGGGTTCTGGGGCGCGAAGATCGACTGGCAGATCAGCGACAAGCACCTGCTGGAATTCCTGGCGTTCTCCGACGACGACACGCTGACCACCGACTCGTTCAACGTCGACGACGCCGGCATCCGTACCTACGAGAACACCTCGTTCAACGAGACCGGCGGCAAGGACTGGTCGCTGGCCTACACCGGCTACCTCACCGACACCTTCTCGATGAAGGCGCTGTACGGCGAGAACCAGCGCAACGCCAACGTCAACAGCCTGGCCGACGATGCGTGCACGCTGGTGCAGGACCGCCGGGTGAGCTCCGACTTCATCGGCTGCACCGCCAACACCTCCGTCATTTCCCGCACCGACGAACGCAAGGCCGCGCGCCTGGACTTCGAGTGGCAGCTGGGCGAACACCTGCTGCGCTTCGGCCTGGACCACGAGCAGAACACCAGCGACTACAACAGCCGCTACCCGGGCCCGGGCTTCCGCTACGAAGTGTTCAACGTGCCGGGCAGCGGCCGCGTCAACGGCACGCCGGTGCCCCCGGGCACCACGGCCTACGTGCGCACGCGCGAAGTCCGCAACCAGGGCACGTTCGAAACCGACAACTCGGCCTGGTACCTGGAAGACAACTGGCAGGTCACCGACAAGCTGATGCTCAACGCGGGCGTGCGCGTGGAAGGCTTCGACAACAAGAACGCGGCCGGCGACAGCTACATCAAGATGGACAACATGGTGGCGCCGCGCTTCGGGTTCTCGTTCGATCCGCACGCCGACGGCCGGATGAAGATCTTCGGCAACGTGGGGCGCTACTTCCTGCCCGTGGCCAACGTCATCAACATCAAGCAGGCCGGTCCGTTCCTGGATCGCCGCACGTTCTACGCGTTCAACGGCTTCGGTCCCGACAACACGCCGATCCTCGGGCCGCAGATCGGCCCCGTCGACGAATCGCAGGGCAACGGCCAGGTCGCCGACCTGCGCGGCGAGGTGGACGCGGACATGGATCCGGTCTACCAGGACGAGCTGATCCTGGGCTTCCAGCAGCAGCTGACCGATGCGTGGTCGTGGGGCATCCGCGGCATCCACCGCAAGCTGCACAACGCCATCGACGACATGGAGATCACCTGGAACGGCTTCTGCGAAGTGGACTTCTTCGCGATGGCCAACCCGGGCAAGGACCTCACCGTCCTCAGCGACACCGATTGCGATGGCGAGAACGACGCCTTCGTGAACATCGATACGTCGAAGACGGGCTGGGCGATGTACGACGTGGACGGGAACCTCATCGGCATCACCGGTTGGCCGAAGCCGCGCCGCTCGTACAAGGCACTGGAGTTCCAGCTGGATCGCGCGTGGGACAACCGCTGGGCGTTCAATGCGTCGTACACGCTGTCGTACAGCGAGGGCAACGCGGAAGGCCCGGTGAATTCCGACACCGACTTCTCCGACTCGGGCCGCACCGAAGCCTTCGACAATCCGTGGGTGAACTTCAGCGGCGACGGGTATCTCCCGAACGACCGCCGCCACCAGGTCAAGATGCGCGGCACGTACGCGTTCAACGACAACTGGCAGGTGGGCGCGACGCTCGATGCGCGTTCCGGTCGCCCGGTGAGCGCGTTCGGCGCCGGCAACCCGTTCGATGCCACGGAGTTCCACAGCTTCTACGTGTGCGCCCCCAACTGCAGCCCGGCCAGCCCGGCGCGCAACTTCACGCTGTACCAGCGCGGCACCCAGGGTCGCCTGCCGTGGACCTACGACCTCGGCGCGAACGTGACGTACCTGCATTCGTTCGGCACCGCCGACCTGCGCGTGAAGTTCGCGGTCTACAACCTGCTCAACCAGCAACGCGTCAACGAAGTCAACGAAGACCTGGAACTCGAGGACGGCCTCGGCACGTTCAACGAGTTCTATGGCCAGGGCACGGGCTACCAGTCCCGCCGCTACGGCCAGATCACGGTCTCCGTCGACTTCTGATCGCTCCAACGTTGTCCTGAGGTACCCCTTCCGGCGGCCTTCCTGGCCGCCGCTTTTTTTCCACTATCCTTCGACACCATGCGCACATTCCGATCGATCTGCTTCGTGGCACTGGGCGTCTTCGCAGGAAACGCCTGGGCCGCCGATCCCGCGTACGACCGCATCGTCGACGACGTCGTCGCGCGCTACCACCTGCCGGGCGTGGCGGTGGGGGTGATCGAGGACGGCAAGGTCACGTACACCCGCACCGTCGGCGAAGCGGAAGCCGGCAGCGGCAAGCCGATCACGTCGCAATCGATCTTCAAGATCGCCTCCAACAGCAAGGCGATGACGGCCAGCGTGCTGGCGAGACTGGTCGACCAGGGCAAGCTGCACTGGGACGATCCGGTGGTGAAGTACCTGCCGGACTTCCGGATGCACGATCCGTGGGTGACCGAACACATGCTGGTGCGCGACCTGCTCGTGCACAACAGCGGCCTGCCGGAAGGCGGCGGCGATCTCATGCTGTGGCCGGAGCCGAACCATTTCTCGCGCGAGGACATCGTGCACGGGCTGGGGTACATCAAGCCGGCGTACGGATTCCGCGCGGGCTATGCGTACGACAACCTGCTGTACGTGGTCGCGGGCCAGGTTGCAGCGGCGGCGGGGGGCGCGCCGTACGAAACACTGGTCCAGCGCGAGATCTTCGCGCCGCTGCACCTGTCGCGCTGCCGCGTCGGCGCGTTCGATCGCGATGCGACGGGCAACGTGGCGCAGCCGCACGTGCGCGGGGAAGACGGGCGTTACAAGGTCGGCGACAACACGGATGCGGTGCACGTCGAACCGATCGCCTCCGCGCCCGCCGGCGGCATCCGCTGCAGCCTCGACGACATGCTGGCGTGGATGGGCAACTGGCTCGCGCCCACCGAAGCGCAGAAGCCGTGGCTCTCCGCCGAACAGCGCAAGCAGATGTGGCTCGCGCGCACGCCCATGCCGGTGTCGGCGCGGCGCAAGCGCTGGGACAACACGCACGTCTATGCGTACGGCTACGGCTTCCGCATGGCGGATGTCGACGGGCAGTGGACCGTGTCGCACACGGGCACTTTGTCGGGCATGTATTCGATGATGATGCTGCTGCCGGACAAGCGCAGCGGGTTCGTCTTCATGATCAACGGCGATGCGGACGACGCGCGCACGGTGCTGGGCGAAACGCTGCTGAAGCAGTTCACTGCGCCGCAGCAGCACGCGACGGTGAAGCAGTACGCGGACGAGCTGGATGCGGAAGCGAAGGCCGCCGCGGCGGCTTCGAAGCCGGCGAAAAAAGCGGAGGTGGCGCGCAAGCCCGTCGTCGCGCCGTTCGACGCCACGCGCACCGGCACGTGGCGCGACCCGTGGTTCGGCGTCGTGCGCGTGTGCCCGGCGGGCGATCGCCTGACGTTCGTCTCCGACAAGTCGCCGCTGATGCACGGCACGATCGTGAAGGTGGGCGATCGCTGGCGCATCGACTGGGACGAAGACCGCATGGACCTGGAAGCCTGGGTCGACTTCAAGGGCGACGGCGTCGCGCGGCGGATGACGCTGGCGAAGGTCGATCCCGACGGCGACTTCAGTTCCGACTACGAAGACCTGGCGTTCGAACGCACGGGCGAGTGCCCCGCGCGCTGACGCCCCGGCGGATCAGGGGGCGAGCAGCAGGCGCAGGCCGACGCCCGGTTCGGTGAGGATCCAGCGGGGCGATGCCGCGTCGTCGCCCAGCTTCTGCCGCAGCTTGCCGACCAGGATGCGCAGGTAATGCGTGTCCTGTTCGTAGGTGGGGCCCCAGAGTTCGCGCAGCAGCTGCGACTGCGTGACCACCCGGCCGACGTTGCGCGCCAGCATCGCCAGCAGCGCGTATTCCTTGCGCGTCAGCGTCACTGCATCGCCGCCCAGCGTCACCGTGCGCTCGGCGAGGTCGATGCGCAGGTAACCGTCGTCCAGCGTCGCGCGCTCCGGCACGGTGGATGGTCCGCGCAGCTGCGCGCGCACGCGCGCGAGCAGTTCATGCACGCCGAAGGGCTTGGTGATGTAGTCGTTCGCGCCCGCATCGAGCGCGGACACCTTTTCCGTTTCCTCCGCGCGGCCGGACAGGACGATCACGGGCACCTGGCTCCATTGCCGAACGGCGCGCAGCAAGGCCTGGCCATCGCCGTCGGGCAGGGTGAGGTCCAGCACGACGAGGTCCGCGCCCCGGGCGCCGAGCGATTGCAGTCCGCGTTGCTCGCCGTCGGCGGTATCCACGTTGTAGCCGTTCGCGCGCAGCACCGTGGCGAGGAAGCGACGCAGTTCCGCATCGTCGTCCACGACCAGGATGCGCGCGGGGCGGATGTGGTCTTCCGTCCACGCCGCGCCCGACACCAGGGCGCCGATCACGGGGCAGCGTCCGGCGGCGCCTCCCGCGTCGGCAGGGTGAGGCGGAAGCAGGTGCCGTGCGGCAGGTCGGCGGGGCAGGTGCGAATGTCGCCGCCGTGCGCGCGCACGATGCTGCGACTGATCCACAGGCCGAGGCCGGAGCCGCCGTGCGTGTCGCCCGCGTCGGTCACGAACATCTCGAAGGCGTGTTCGCCCACCGAGGCCGCAATGCCGGGGCCGGCGTCGCGGATCTCGACGATCGTCTCGCGCGCGTTCTGTTCGATGCGCACCAGGATCGCCTCGTCCGCCGGCGAATACTTGGTCGCGTTGTGCAGCACGTTGAAGATCGCCTGCTCGAGCAATGCGCCGTGCACGTGCAGCAGCGCCAGTCGCGGTGCGGCCTCCACGTCGATGCGTGCGCCGGCACCGAGGCGCCGCGCGCGGTTGACCGCGCAGCCCACGATCTCGTCGATGCCGACCCAGTCGCGCACGAGCGCAAGCCCGCCCGCGGCGTCGCGGGACGCGCGCGTCATGTGCTGCAGGTTGCGCAGGTAGCCGTCGAGGCGTTCGCCCTCGTGGCGGATGATGGCGAGGAACGCGTGGCGTTCGTCTTCGTCCATCCGCGGTTGCGAATGCCGCAGCACTTCCGCCGCGCCCATCATCACCGACAACGGTGCGCGCAGGTCGTGCAGCACGGAAGCAAGCAGGGCCATCGGGAAGGCCGCCGGCCCATCGTTCATCGCAGGCGCGTCGCCACCGGCATGGCCGGCGCGATGCTGCCTGCGTTCGTCCTGGTTGGTGTTGGCGTTGGTCTGCATTCGGCTCGCTGGGTGTTTGAAACCGACGGACGTTTTAGCGGCCGTCGCGTGACCCGCAACCGAACAGGTCGGAAAATTTACGCGTTCTTTACGTGAATTCACGCGTTTCCAACTAGGCGTTCAAGCAAGTGTCAGGAACACTTGCACGTCGTCGCACACGCTCTTCACGTGGTGCGCACGCCAACGTCGCGCGCTCGGCGCGATGCATTACAGCAGGGGCGCGAACGAACGTGACACACACTCCCATCGGCTCGGGCATTCCAGGGCTCGACGTTGTGCTGGGCGGCGGCTACACGCCGGGCCGCCTCTACCTGGTGGAAGGCCTGCCGGGCTCGGGCAAGACCACGCTGGCGATGCAGTTCCTCCTCGACGGTCGCGCACGCGGCGAGCGCGTGCTGTACGTGTCGCTTTCCGAAACCGTGTCGGAACTGCGCGAGATGGCGGAGTCGCACGGCTGGTCGCTGGACGGCATCTGCCTGTACGAAGCGCTGGCCGTCGATGCCTCCGGGGTCGATGCGCACTACACGATGTTCCATCCCTCGGAGATCGAACTGGCCGACACCACGCGCCGGATCATGGAGCACATCGAAGCGATCGCGCCGGACCGCCTGGTGTTCGATTCGCTGGCGGAGCTGCGATTGCTGTCCGGCTCGGCGCTGCGCTATCGCCGCCACGTGCTGGCGTTGAAGCAGTACTTCGCCGACCGCGCCTGCACCACGCTGCTGCTGGACGACGTTTCCGCATCGGAAGGCGGCATGCAGGTGCACACGATCGTGCACGGCGTGGTGCGCCTGTCCGCGCTGGATTCGGACTTCGGCGGCGACCGGCGGCGCCTGCGCGTCAACAAGTACCGCGGGCGGCGTTTCATCGGCGGGTACCACGACTACCGAATCGAACATGGTGGGCTGCAGGTGTTCCCGCGCCTGGTGGCGTCCGAGTTCCGGCGCGAGGGCGAGCAGCGCTCCGTGGGCACGGGCGAGCCGCGACTGGACGCGCTCCTGGGCGGCGGCGTCGATCGCGGCACGAGCACCTTGCTGATCGGCGCGGCGGGCACGGGCAAGTCGTCGCTCGCCACGCTGATCGCGTCGACGGCCGCGGAGCGCGGCGAGCGCTCGGCGATCTTCGCCTTCGACGAAAGCGTGCGCTCCTTCATCACGCGCTCGCAGGGCCTCGGCTTCCCGATCGAACGCTACCTGCGCGATGGGCATATCCACCTGCAGGCGGTGGATCCGGCCGAGTTGTCCTCCGGCGAGTTCACCCAGGTCATCCGCGACGCGGTGGAACTGCACGGTGCGCGCGTGGTGGTCATCGACAGCCTCAACGGCTATCTCAACGCCATGCCGGAACAGCAGTACATGCTGCTGCAACTGCACGAGTTGCTGGCCTACCTCGGATCGCTGGGCGTCATCACCATCCTCATCAGCGCGCAGCTGGGATTGATCGGCACGATGAGCAACAGCCTCGACGTGAGCTACCTCGCCGATTCGGTGGTGCTGCTGCGGTACTTCGAAGCCAGCGGCGAAGTGCGCCAGGCGATCTCGGTGCTGAAGAAGCGCACGGGTGCGCACGAACGCACGATCCGCCCGTTCAAGCTCGGGCCCGACGGGTTCGAGATCGGCGAGCCGCTGCGCGAGTTCCGCGGCGTGCTGACCGGCGTGCCGCAGGAACGCAGCGCGTCGGCCGGCGGCGCTGGCCGGTGAGGGGCGAAGCGCCTTCCCATCGCGGGATGTCCGTCGCGCTGCTGCTGCCCACGCCGCGCGACACGGAACTGGCCGCGCGCCTGCTGGCCGACGAAGCCATCACCGCGGTGCGCTGCGACACGGTCTTCGACCTGGAGCGTGCGCTGGAAGGCGAGGTCGGTGCGGTGTTCGTCGCGGAAGAATGGCTCTCCACCGGTGCCCAGCGCGTGCTGGGCGACACCGTGGTGCGGCAACCGGGCTGGTCGGACCTGCCGATCCTGGTGCTCGCGCGGGTGGGCAGCGACTCCCACCACCTCGCGCGCATCACCAGCGAGCTCGGCAACGCGACGGTCCTGGAACGTCCGTTGCGGGTGGCCACATTGACCAGCGCTGCGCGCAGTGCGCTGCGCGCGCGCTGGCGGCAATACCAGATCCACGCGCAACTCGAAGCGCTGGAGCACGCACGTGCCCAGCTGGACGTGGCGGCGCGGCGCAAGGACGAATTCCTTGCCATCCTCGGCCACGAACTGCGCAACCCGCTCGCGCCCATCCGCAACGCGTTGCAGGTGTTGCTGCAGCGCGCGAAGCCGCGCTCGGACGAGCACGCGCTGATGTCGATGATGCGCCGGCAGGTGGACCACATGGTGCGCCTGGTCGAAGACCTGATCGACGTGGCCCGCGTCACGCGCGGCACGGTGGAACTGCGTTGCCGGCCGGCGCGCGTGTCGGAGGTGTTGCGCAGCGCAGTGGAGTTGAGCCAGCCGCTCATCGACGCGGGGCAGCATGCGTTGCACGTGGACGTGCAGGACGACGCGCTGCTGGTGATGGCCGATCCGGTGCGGATCGCGCAGGTCTTCAGCAACCTGCTCAACAACGCGGCGAAGTATTCGCCGCCGGGCGGGCGCATCGACGTGACCGTGGCGCGCGAAGGCCAGCAGGCGGTGGTCACCATCGTCGACGCCGGCGTCGGCATCGAGCCTGCGGTGTTGCCGCGCGTGTTCGACTTGTTCACCCAGGGCAACCAGGGCCCGCATCGCGCGAAGGACGGCCTGGGCATCGGCCTGACGCTGGTGCGCACGCTGGTGGAACTGCATGGCGGCACCGTGAGCGCGCACAGCGAAGGGCCACGACGCGGCTCCACGTTCTGCGTGCGGTTGCCGTTGCTGGAGGGCGACGCGCTTCCTGCGACCCCCGAGCTCGTCGAACCGGCGGCCGAGGTCGCCACCCCGAATGCGCTGCGCGTGATGGTCGTGGACGACAACGTGGATGCGGCGGAGACGCTGGGCATGTTGCTGTCGTCGATGGGCGTGGACCATCGCATCGCCTTCGAGGCTTCGATGCATTGCGCATCGCCGGCGACTTCGATCCGCACGCGATGTTCCTCGACCTCGGCATGCCCGGGATGGACGGTTACGAACTCGCGCGACGCCTGCGCGATGCACCCGGCGGCGCGGCGCGCGTGCTCATTGCATTGACGGGCTGGAGCCAGGCCGAAGACCAGCTGCGCACGCGCGACGCGGGCTTCGACCACCATTTGTCGAAGCCCGCCGACCTCGACGCACTGGATCGCCTGCTCGATCGCATTCATGCGAGCGCGGCGTGAAAGCGCGACGCGCGAACGCGGCCGTGATACAGGCGGGCCTCACCTCGCGCGGCGTAGGCTCCGATGCAATGGAGCACGCCAACACACTGCCGCGCGACCTGCAGATCGTCGCCATCGTCCAGCGCCTCGCCGTGTGCGCCGACGCTGCACAGGTGTGCCACGCGCTGGCCGAATGCACGCGCAAGCTGATCGGCGCCGACGGCGTGACGGTGGTGATGCGCGACCACGAACGTTGCCGCT
This sequence comes from Noviluteimonas caseinilytica, assembly GCF_018406605.1. Classification (GTDB taxonomy): domain Bacteria; phylum Pseudomonadota; class Gammaproteobacteria; order Xanthomonadales; family Xanthomonadaceae; genus Noviluteimonas; species Noviluteimonas caseinilytica. The sequence goes on from NZ_AP024545.1 coordinate 2,373,605, forward strand.
ACGTCGAGGAAAACGCGATCGGCGAATTGTGGAAGGGCCAGGATTTCGCGATCGGAGAATGCATCTCCGGCTGGGCGATGCTCCACGACGAACAACTGGCGATCCTCGACATCCGCCAGGACCCGCGCATCCCGCAATCGTTGTACGCGGCCACCTTCGTGCACAGCCTGGCGATGACGCCCATCGGGCACGATCCGGCGATCGGCGCGATGGGCGTGTACTGGTCGCATGAGCACGCAGCGACGGACGACGAACTCGCATCGCTGCGCGCGATCGCCGATTCGGCGGCCCTGGCGCTGGTGAACCTGCGGCTGGTGGAAGAACTGCGCGCCGCCAATGCGCGCAAGGAACAATTCCTCGCCAGCCTCGCGCACGAACTGGGCGCGCTGCTCGGGCCGCTGCGCACGTCGCTGCACCTGCAGGGCAATGCGTCCGACCTCGACGCGCATCGCCGCGCGCGCGACATCATGACGCGGCAGGTCGCGCGCCAGGCGCGCCTGGTGGACCACCTGCTCGAAGGCAGCGTGTTGCTGACCGGACTCGCGTCGTCGACCTGCGTGCCGCTGGACCTGGGCGAGGAGATCACCGAGGCCGTGCGCGCGCACGACGCTGCCGCGCAGGCGGCCGAAGTGCGCCTCGCGCTGGCGCCGTTGCCGGATCGCATGCCGATGCTGGGCGACCCCGCGCGCATCCGCCAGGCGCTCGCGCAGTTGCTGGACAACAGCGTGCGCTGCACGCCGCCGGGGGGACGCATCGAGGTGTCCGCGGCGATCGTCGGCGCCAACGCGGTGGTGCACGTGGTCGACACGGGAATCGGCATTTCGCCGCGCACCTTGCCGCACGTGTTCGAACCGTTCTCGCGCCCGGCGGAAGAACCGGAACGCAGCCTCGCCGGGCTCGGCCTCGGCCTGAGCATGGTCTCGGCCATTGCCGCGATGCACGGCGGCAGCGCGACGCTGTCCAGCGACGGCCCGGGGCAGGGCGCGATCGCGACGCTGGAATTCCCGTTGCGCGAATCCGTGCGCGGGCAGGCGCATCCGCGCTCGGCGCGCGGCACCTTGCACTAGCCTTGCCGCTTCCGCGAAAACGGCGCGACCTTGGCGATCGCGCCGTTCGCGTATTGGATCAGTGCTGCACGAACGCGATGTGCTCGAGGTTGGCCTCGCGCGCGGCGGCCAGCACGCGCGTCACCACGCCGTAGTCGGCATCGCCGCTCGCATCGATCTTGACCAGGGGCGGATGCGCGGGATCGCGCTGCGCTTCCACCGCCATCAAGGCCTGCAGGGCCGAGTACGGCTGCACGCTGCCGTTCCAGGCGATCTCGTTGTTGGCGTCGATGCGCAGGTTGATCTCGGTCGGCGGCGGCGCCGGCTGGTCCTTTGCGATCCCGGGCAGGTTGAAGTCCACCGCCTTCGACAGCGTGGGCGCGGCCACCATGAAGATGATCAGCAGGACCAGCATCACGTCGACCAGCGGGGTGATGTTGATGTCCGCGAAGTCGCGGGCGGCGGGGACGGACGGGGAGAAGGCGGAGCTGGCCATGTGTCACCTCCATCGAGGGCGTCATGCCCTGTTGACCCCACGCTACGCCCGCCCTCACGAATCGCGCAAGCGGGGCTGCGTGACGTGCGCGCGGTCACTCCTTCACGCGTCGACAACATTCGTGACGGCCGCTTCGTTTGCGCAAACCGCAGAGTTAGCGAATTCCTAACTTTGCGTTGATCGCTCGATTTCCGCATTCAGAAGTGTGTTCTTGAATGAAGACTGTGTGAAAACCCGGACTTACCCACAATTTTCGACATTCGCGCTTCCACTTTTTCACGCCATCAATACATTTGCCCTCGGCCCGGGGACATCCCGTGCGACGTCCCCCGAATCAATTTTTCCCGAGGCTTTCCAATGAATCGCAGCAACGAGCAGCTGGTCCAGGTGGTCACGACGCCGATGGCGCGCCGTACGTTCCTCAAGAACTCCGCCCTCCTGGCGGTCCCCGCGATCCTCGGTGGCGTTTCGCTGCCGGCGCTTGCCCTGACCGCACCCCCGGTTCGCACGCGTGGCACCACGGTCCTCAACGTCAAGAACTACGGCGCCATCGGCGACGGCATCCATGACGACACCGCTGCCATCCAGGCCGCGATCAACGCGCTGCCGACCGCCGGCGGCACTGTGACGGTCCCGGCCGGCACGTACCTGATCGACACCACCAAGAAGATCAACCTGCGCAGCTCGATGCTCTTCAGCATGGACCCGCTGGCGATCCTCAAGGCCAAGACCGCTTCGGTCTCGCGCCACTACCTGATCTACGTCAACGGCAAGTCCGACGTCGAAATCGCGGGCGGCCAGCTGGTGGGCGAGCGCGACACGCACAAGTACATGACCTCCAGCACCGACGAGTGGGGCCACGGCATCCAGATCCTCGGCGGCAAGCGCGTCACCGTGCGCGACCTGAGAGTGAGCAAGTGCACCGGCGACGGCGTGTGCATCGGCGGCTCGTCCAGCGACGTGGTCATCGCCAACATCATCGCCACCGGCAACCGCCGCAACGGCCTGTCGGTCACCAACTGCACCAACATCAAGGTGTACGACTCCGAGTTCAGCTTCACCGCCGGCACCTCGCCGGAGTGCGGCATCGACATCGAACCCGATGCGGGCTACACCTGCTCCAACGTGCTCATCCAGAACTGCCGCATCAACAACAACAACAAGTACGGCATCAACATCTGGAAGAACACCTCGGCCATCACCATCACGCAGTCCACGCTCGAGCTCAACGGCAGCCTGGGCATGGGCACCAACGGCGTCAACGGCCTGACGGTCACCAACAACACGGTCCGCAGCAACTCCGCCACCGGCATCGTCTTCAACGACGGCACCAAGAACCTCAACCACAGCGGCAACCTGTCGTACGGCAACTACACGCGCCTGGGCGCCAAGGTCCGCACGCCGTTCACGCAGACCGGCTGGACGAGCAAGATCGAGCGCGACATCCTGATCCGCGGCACCACCAGCGGCATCGTGATCGGTTCGAACAACTACAAGTAATCGCTACACCTGTCGCACTCGTCGGCGACATGCGGGGCCCCCGAGCGATCGGGGGCCCCTTTCTTTTGCGCGCGTCATTCGGGGGTGTGGCAGACCGCTTCGATGTTGTGCCCGTCGGGCCCGATGACGAACGCGCCGTAATACGCCGGGTGGTAATCGCGCGGGCCCGGTGCGCCGTTGTCGCGGCCGCCGGCGACCAGGGCCGCGGCATGGAAGGCGTGCACGTGCGCGCGATCGGCTGCCACGAAGGCGAGATGGATGCCGCCCGGAGCGGGCCCGCGATCGCCGATCCAGAACTGCGGCTGGCGCCCGCTGCCGAACATGCACCAGCCGTCGCCTTCGATCAGCACGGAGATCCCGAGCGGGGCGAGTGCGGCCGTGTAGAACGCGCGGCTGGCGGACAGGTCGCTGACATACAGGCCGACGTGGTCGAGGATCATGGGCGTGCGGTCCTTGTGGCGGGGGAAGCATCGAGCCGCGCGAGCGCCTGCTGCGCATGGCGGCGATTGGGGTAGTGGGCGAGGGTGCGGCGATACGCGTCGCGGGCGTCGTTCGCGCGGCCGAGCGATGCGTACAGGTCGCCGAGCAGTTCATCGGCGGGCAACGTGGGTGCGGGCGTGACGGCGGGTTTCGGCGTGGTCGCTTCCAGGGTGGCCGCGGCCTGCAGTTTCGTGATCGCTTCGGCCGGGTGCCCGTTCGCCTTCGCGATCGCCGATTCCAGTTCGAAGCACAAGATGTGGATGTTGCGTTCGAACGCGGCTTCCTTCGCGGCGCCCATCGCGTCCAGCAAGGCCCGCATGCGCGTCAACGCGGCGCGCGCATCGTCCATGTGCCCGAGGTGCGCGGCGCCGAGCCCATGCGCGAACTGCGCGATCGCTTCGGGCCAGGCGTACTTGTCCCAGTCCACCCACGCGGGCTGGCGCGGCACGATCGCGGCGGCGGCCTGCCAGTCGCGGCGCTCCAGCACGTAGCGCGCCTGCGTCGACGCCAGGTGGAACGCCGTCTTGAATGACGGTTGCAGGTCTTTGGTCGCCCACAATCGATCGCGTTGCGCGGCGGCCTGCGCGTCCTTGCCCTGCTGCAGCCAGGCGTACACGAGGTATTCGATCGCGTGCGGATATTCGTCCCACACGTACTGGCCCTTGTCGCCCGCGGGCACCTTCAACGCGGCCTCGGCCGCGCGCAGGTTGCCGCGCACCACGCCGTCCCAGTCGCCCAGGCGCGTGTACACGTGCGTGGGCATGTGCAGCGCGTGCGGGTTGTCGGGCGCGACGCGTTCGTAGCGACGGGTGATGTCGAGCAATTCCTTCTCGCGGCCCGGCACATCGTTGGCATGCACGATGTAATGCATTGCACCCGGATGATCCGGGTTGTGCGCGAGGATCGGCACGAGCAACGCGGCGGCGCGATCGGCATGCGTGCGGTCGATGCGGTCGGCGGGCGTGGTGGCCAGGATCGCAAGTGCGTAGAAGGCGGTGACGTCGTCGTCTTTCGGCAGTGACGCATGCAGGCGTGCGAGCGACGCTTCCCAACGATGGATGCGCGCCCAGTAATCCTCCGAGGCGGGCGTCTCGAAGAACGCGGCTGCGCTGTCGATGAAGCCGATGTCGCGCGGCGAGCTCGGTTTCAAGGCGCGCGCTTTCTGCACCTCGTCCCAGCCGAGCGTGCGGTCGGCCAGCGTCGGCCGCGTGGGCCACAGCGGCTGGAACAACGTCATCGCGATGCCCCAGTGCGCCATCGCGCAGGCGGGGTCGCGCTCGGCCACCTTGCGGAAGGCCGCGCGCGCGTCCGGATAGGTCATGTGGTGGAGCAGGGCGAGGGCGTGGTCGAAGTCGGCGCGCACCGCCGGCGCGCAATCGACGCGGAAGTCCACGTGGCCGAGGTGGCCGGCGTGCGGGGCGTCCGCGCAGGCGGGCGCGGTGCAGGCGAGCAGGGCGGCCAGGCCGGCGGCCATCGTCGAGCGTTGCGGCATCGCGCATCTCCCTGGCAGGACTGGCCGGACGATACGCCCATGCAAACGTATGCACCGCCGCCGTCACCGCAGGGAAGGCCCGGCGGGTTTATGGTGGGACCTCCCCGACGCCCCATTCAGGCCGCATGCCCGCTACGCCCGCTTCGCTGCTCGTCATCTTCGGCGCCTCCGGCGACCTCGCGCAGCGAATGCTGCTGCCGTCCCTCTACGGGTTGCAGCACGCGGCCCTGTTGCCGGCCGGCCTGCGCATCCTCGGCACCGCGCGCAGCGAGTACGAAGTCGCCGCCTTCCGCGACCTCGTCGCCGATGCCGTGCGCCGCAACGTGCCCGCCGCCGATGTCGATCCCGCTTCGCTCGACGCCTTGCTCGCGCGCCTGGACTACCAGGCCGCCGACAGCAGCGACGCCGCGTCGATGCAACGCCTCGGCGAACGCGTCACCGCGCTGCGCAACGGCGACGTCCTCTATCACCTGAGCACCGCGCCGCGCTTCTACGGCCCCATCTGCGACGCACTCGGCGCGATGGGCCTGGCCGGCCCCGGCACGCGCGTGATGCTGGAAAAACCCATCGGCCACGACCTGGCCAGCGCGATCGAGATCAATGACGGCGTCGCGCGCGTGTTCGACGAAGACCGCGTGTTCCGCACCGACCATTACCTCGGCAAGGAAGGCGTGCAGAACCTGATCGCGCTGCGCTTCGGCAACGCGATGTTCGAACCGCTGTGGAATGCGCGCCACATCCAGCAAGTGCAGATCACCGTGGCCGAGACCGTCGGCGTGGAAGGCCGCGGCGATTACTACGACACCTCCGGCGCCACGCGCGACATGCTGCAGAACCACTTGCTGCAGTTGTTGTGTCTCACCGCGATGGAGCCGCCCGCGCGCTTCGAACCCACGGCGGTGCGCAACGAGAAGATCAAGGTGCTGCGTTCGCTGCGCCGCATCGGGCGCAACGAAGTGCAGGCCGAAACCGTCGCCGGCCAGTACACCTCCGGCGCTGTGGGCGCGAAGGTCGTGCCGGGCTACATCGACGAACTCGGCCATCCGAGCCGCACGGAAACCTTCGTCGCGCTGCGCGCGCACATCGACAACTGGCGCTGGTCCGGCGTGCCGTTCTACCTGCGTACGGGCAAGCGCATGGCGCGGCGGTCTACGGAAATCCACCTGCAGCTGAAGTCCGTGCCGCATTCGATCTTCGATCCCGGCGCGCACATCGCGCCGAACGCGCTCACCATCCGCCTGCAGCCCGACGAACGCATCGAGCTGCGCGTGATGAGCAAGACGCCGGGCCTGGATCGCGCGGGCATGCGCCTGTCGGAGGTCGAACTGGACCTCGACATGCACGAAGAATTCGCCGATTCCACGCGGCGTCCCGCGTACGAGCGCCTGTACATGGATGCGCTGGAAGGCAACGGCACGCTGTTCGTGCGCCGCGACGAGACCGAAGCCGCGTGGGAATGGGTGGACGCGATCCTCGACGGCTGGCGCGCCGCCGACGTACGCCCGCGCCCGTATCCCGCCGGCACGTGGGGCCCGGCCAGCGCGATCGCGATGACCGAGCGCCACGGCCACACCTGGCGCGAGTAGACGATGGCCTGGACCGAGCACGTGTACGAGGATGCGGATGCGCTGGGCGCGGCGCTCGCCACGGTGCTCGAAGAGACCTGCCGCACCGCGCTCGCCGAACGCGGCCGCGCGCACCTGGCCCTCGCCGGCGGGCGCACGCCGTTCCCCGCGTATCGCCGCCTCGCGCAACGGCCGCTCGAATGGCGACACGTGCAGGTGCTGCCCACCGACGAACGCTGCGTGCCGCACGATCACCCGGCGGCCAACATCACCGAGTTGCGCAAGGCCTTCGCCGACGCCGAGGGGTTGCTGCTGGAATCGCTGACGGTGGAATCCGGCGATCCCGCCCAATCCGAAGCGCAGGCCTGCCGCTTGCTCGCGTTCCAGCCCGATGCGTTCGATGCCGTCGTCGTCGGCATGGGGATGGATGCGCACACCGCGTCGCTGTTCCCGGGTGCGAAGCAACTGCCCGCCGCACTCGATCCGGCCAGCGTGCTCGATGCCTGCCGCATCGATCCCGATCCGCTGCCGCCCGAAGCCCCGTTCCCGCGCATCACGCTCACCCTGGCGCGCCTGCTGCGCACGCGCTCGCTGCACCTCGCGCTCAGCGGCGAAGGGAAGCATGATGTGCTGCGCGTCGCGCAGTCTTCGCAGGATGCGTTGCGCCACCCGATCGCCGCACTGCTGAACGCGCCCGACCAGATCGTGCACGTGCACTGGAGTCCCTGATGTCCCTGCATCCCGTGGTCGCGCGCGTCACCGCGCGCATCGCCGAACGCAGCCGCGACACGCGCGCCGATTACCTGGCCCGCCTGGACGCCGCTGTCTCCGACCATCCAGCCCGCCAGCACCTGAGCTGCGGCAACCTCGCGCACGGATTCGCCGCGGCCGGCGACGACAAGCCGCGCCTGCGCGGCGGATCCACCGGCAACATCGGCATCGTCACCGCGTACAACGACGTGATCTCCTCGCACCAGCCGATGGAGACCTACCCGACGCTCATCCGCATGGCCGCGCGCAACGCCGGCGGCAGCGCGCAGGTGTGCGGTGGCGTGCCCGCGATGTGCGACGGCGTGACGCAGGGCCGCACCGGCATGGAGCTGTCGTTGTTCTCGCGCGACACCATCGCGCTGGCGACGGCCGTGTCGTTGTCGCATGACATGTTCGACGCCGTGCTGTGCCTGGGCGTGTGCGACAAGATCGTGCCGGGGCTGCTCATCGGCGCGTTGAGCTTCGGACACCTGCCGACGATCTTCGTGCCGTCGGGCCCGATGCGCCGCGGCTTGTCGAACAAGGAAAAGGCCGCGGTCCGCCAGCGTTACGCGGAAGGCAAGGCCACGCGCGAGGAATTGCTGGAAGCCGAAGCCGCGTCTTACCACTCGCCGGGCACGTGCACGTTCTACGGCACGGCCAATTCCAACCAGGTGCTGATGGAAGCGATGGGCCTGCACATGCCGGGCACCGCGTTCGTCAATCCCGGCACGCCGTTGCGCGATGCGCTCACGGTGGCGGCGACGGAACAGGTGCTGCGCATCACCGCGCTCGGCGACGACTATCGACCGCTGGGCCGCACCGTCGACGAACGCGCGATCGTGAACGCGATGGTGGCGCTGGCCGCGACCGGCGGTTCGACGAACCACGCGATCCATCTCGTCGCGATGGCGCGCGCCGCCGGCCTGCGCATCGACTGGAACGACCTCGACGAACTCTCGCGCATCACGCCGTTGCTGGTACGCGCGTATCCGAACGGCGCCGCCGACGTGAACGGCTTCCACGACGCGGGCGGCATCGGTTTCGTGATCCGTGAACTGCTCGACGCCGGCCGCATGCACGCCGACATCGCCTGCGTGCACGGGGGCGACCTGCGCCAGCAGACGCTCGAGCCGTACCTCGACGGCACCGCGCTGAAATGGCGCGAGCCCGTCGCGCAAACCCGCGACCCCACCGTCGTGCGCCCCGCAGCCGATCCTTTCGATTCGGAAGGCGGCCTGCGCAAGCTCGACGGCAACCTCGGGCGCGGCGTCGTCAAGGTGTCCGCCGTCGACCCCGCGCATCGCACGATCGAAGCGCCCGCGCGCGTGTTCGAATCGCAGGATGCATTGCTCGATGCGTTCAAGGCCGACCAGCTGCAGGGCGATTTCGTCGCGGTGATCCGCGGCCAGGGCCCGCGCGCGAACGGCATGCCGGAACTGCACAAGCTCACGCCCACCTTGTCTGCGATGCAGGACCGCGGGCAGCGCGTGGCGTTGCTCACCGACGGTCGCATGTCCGGCGCCTCGGGCAAGGTGCTCGCCGCGATCCATGTCACGCCGGAAGCCGCCGACGCGGGCCCGATCTCGCGCCTGCGCGACGGCGACCGCATCCGCATCGATGCCGAGGCGGGCGTGATGGAAGCCAGGGTCGACGCCACCGAATGGAACGCGCGCACGCCGCACGTCGCCAACCTCGCCGCCAACCGCCACGGCATGGGGCGCGAACTGTTCGCGCTGATGCGCGCGCAGGTGGGCACGGCGGAGGAGGGCGGCAGTGCGCTGTTCATCGACGAATCGGTGCACGATGCGCAGCGCGGCCTCGGCGTCCCGCCGACCGCGCGCGTCACGCCCTCGGCCGACTTCGGACTGGACCTGGCATGAGCGACAAGACCTGCGCCCCGGACGTTGCGTTGATCGCCGACATCGGCGGCACCAACGCGCGCTTCGCGCTCACCGACCTCGATGCGCCGTCGCCGACGCTGCGCGAACCCCTGGCGCTGCCCGCGTCCGAATACGCGAGCCTGCAACACGCCGCGGAGCATTACCTCGAACAAGTCGGCGTGCTGCCCAAACGCGGCGCATTTGCCGTGGCCAGCCCCGCCGATCGCGACGAGATCAGACTCACCAACCGCGCGTGGTCCTTCAGCCGCAGCGAACTGCAGCGCGTGCTGGGCTTCGACGAACTGCGCGTCATCAACGATTTCGGCGCCGTCGGTTGGGCCGTGCCCGGCCTCACCGCCGCGGATCGCACCGTGTTGCATGGCCCGACGTCCGGCCCGTTGAAAGGCCCCGTCACGATCATCGGCCCCGGCACCGGCCTGGGCGTCGCGTTGCTCGTCGGAAGCGAAGACACCGGCTGGCAGGTGGTCGAAACCGAAGGCGGGCACGTGAGCTTCGCGCCGCTCGGCGACGAAGAACAGGCGATCGCGCGCTGGCTCACCGCGCAGTTCGGCCGCACGTCCAACGAACGCGTGCTGTGCGGCGCGGGCCTGGCGCACATCGATGCGGTGTTGCGTGGCGCCACGCACGACGTCGCGACGAAGGTGACGCTGCGCGAACCGGCCGACATCGTCGCCTCCGCGCTCGAAGGCCACGACGTCGCCGCGCGTCGCTCGCTCGCGCGCTTCTGCGCCGTGCTGGGCAGCGTGGCGGGCGATGCGGCGCTGATCCATGGCGCGCGCACCGTCGTGATCGCCGGCGGCATGGTGCCGCGCTTCGTGCCGTTCCTGCGCAGCAGCGCCTTCCGCGAACGCTTCCTCGCCAAGGGCCGGTTCGCCGCGTGGCTGGAATCGGTCGCCATCCATGTCATCACCCACCCGCGGCCCGGCCTGCTCGGCGCCGCGATGGCCCTGCGCAATGCACGGAGGACGCCATGACGCTCTGGAATCCCGATTCGCGCCGCGACGCCGTGGACGCGATCCTCGCCCGCGCACCGGTCGTGCCGGTGGTGCAGATCGACCACGTCGACGATGCCGTGCCGCTCGCACGCGCGCTGGTCGATGGCGGCTTGCCGGTCCTCGAGATCACCCTGCGCACGCAGGCCGCGCTTGAATCGATCGCGCGCATCGCACGCGACGTGCCCGATGCGATCGTCGGCGCCGGCACGGTGCTGACGAGCGCGGACCTCGTGTCGGTGGTGTCGGCCGGCGCGAAGTTCGCCTTCTCGCCCGGCACCACCGAAGCGCTCTACACCGCCGCATCGACGGCCGAGATCCCGTTGATCCCCGGCATCGCGACCGCGAGCGAACTCATGCGCGGCCTGGAACTCGGCCACACCCGCTTCAAGTTCTTCCCCGCCGAAGCCGCCGGCGGCGTCGGCGCCCTGCGCGCCTTCGCCGGCCCGTTCGCGCACGCGAAGTTCTGCCCCACGGGCGGCATCGATGCAGAGAAGGCCCCCGCTTACCTCGGCTTGCACAACGTCCTGACGGTGGGCGGCTCGTGGATGGTCCCGAAGATCGCCCTGGCCGCACGCGACTGGTCGATCGTCTATCGCGTCGCACGCGAAGCCACCTTCCTGCGCGCCGCAAGCTGACGCCCGCGTTTCGGAAATCCCCGACGCGCGCTCGCGCGTTCCGCCGATCGCCTGCCAATCGCGACGACCCCACGCTGGGCTCCATCACAAGGAGCCCCGCATGCACGTCTACGCGATCAAGGCAGACCTCATCCACCTGGGCATGAAGGAAGGCGAAGTCCGCGAAGCCCTCGGCCCCCCGTACCTCGTCCAGCTGGCCGGCGCCTGCATGGTCTACCGCTGGCAGGACGCCTACCTCGAAGCCGACGCCAACGAATGGCTCCGCATCCGCCTCAAGCGCGTAAGAGGACAATCCCTCGCGCAAGCCGTCGTGGACCAGGTAGAAGGCCGTTGCAACGGCATCGCGATCGCAATGCCCTGACCCGCTCTTGCTTGCCGCGAAAGAAATGATTGGGTTGGCGTGCGTTACCACGCACGCCAGCGAACCCAGGCAACGGTCGGCCCCTTGATCGAAAAGGCTCGAAAGGTGATGCCCCAGCCCGTGGCGGGGTGAGAATTTTCGCCGCCACGTCGGCGAGAAATTCTTACCCCGCCGCGGGTTCGGGCGACGCGGACTTCACCCCAGGCGGGCTTCTGCAGAGATGCCAAGCAGCACCCAAAAAAATTCCCCGCCGTTGGCACGGCAGGGGAAGGAGGGGTTCCACGTTTTGTCGCGATGGATCAGAACTTGTAGCTGACACCCACCAGGTAAGTCCGCCCCCACTCGATGTTCTCGAGCGGACGGTCCTTGGTCTGCGCGTACGTGCGATAGCCCGAGTTCGTCAGGTTGCTCGCCTGGAACAGCATCGTCACACCCTTCAACGCCGAATCCGGCGCGAACGAATAGCTCACCTGCGCATCGGTGATGTCCTCGCCCTCCACGAAGCGCAGCGTGCGCTCCGCAGCGAAGTTGCCGATCTCGCCGATGAAGTCCGAACGCCAGCGCTGGTTGATGCGGGCCTCGAAACCACTGCGCGCGTAGTACGCCGTCAGGTTGTAGACGTTCTTGGACAGGCCCGGCAGCATGATGTCGTCCGTGCCCACGCTCGACTGCACCGACGGATCCGGCGGCAGCGAAATGTTGCTGTCGAAGTAGCTCGCGCTGGCCACGACGCCGAAGCCTTCGGCCGCCTGCCAGAACAGGTCGAGCGGCAGCGACGCGGTGAGCTCGATGCCCTTCAGGTTGCCGCCCTTGCCGTTGACGGGCTGGGAGAACTGGCCGAACGGCGTGGACACCAGCGCCTGCTGGTCCAGCGGCATCTGCGCGATGAACTGCGAGAAGTCGCGCGTGACCGACTGCGTGACCACGTACGTCGTCAGGTCCTTGTAGAACGCCGCGGCCGAAACGTAGCCCTTCGTGCCGCTGAAGTACTTTTCGTAGCTGATGTCGAACGCGTTGGCCTTCCACGGATCCAGCTGCGGGTTGCCGCCCGAACCGCCCGGCACGCCCGTCGCCGTGCTGATGCCGAACTCGAACGACGCGCGCATCTGGTCGAGGCGGGCACGTGCGATCTGGCGCGCCGCGGCGAAGCGCAGCGTCTGGTCATGCGAGAACGAGAACGCGAGGTTCATGCTCGGCAGCCAGTCGGTGTAGGTCTTGCCGTCCTCGTACGGGCGGGAGTTCAGGCCGACCGGCTGCGAGGCGTCCCAGTAGTTCGACGCGGACGACTGGTCGGTGTGCTGCATCTGCACGCCGATGTTGCCGCGCACCGGGATCGAACCCCACGTGGTGTCGATGTTGCCCTTCAGCCAGCCGGTGGAGATCGTCTCGTACACGGTCCAGGCCTTGGCCACGAGGTACGACGCGTTCTCGTCCGGCGCGAACGTCATGTAGCGCGCGACGGCGCCCGGCACGTTCCAGGACGGGATGTAGCCGACGCCCGCGAAGTTGAGGTCGACCAGGCCGTACTGCAGGTCCGCGCCGACCGGCGTCGGGCCCTGCGGACCGAGGTTGATGTTGCCTTCGGGCTGGTGCTTGGTCTTCTCGCGGTCGCCGTAATGGGCGCCGACGTCCCAGTCCGCGAACACGCTGGCCAGGAACGGCGAGTCGAAGTTCGCGTTGACCTTGAAGCCCACCAGTTCATCGACCACGCGCGGCGTCTTGCCGTAACCCGAGCCGTAGATCGTGTTGGCGAGGAACAGCGAGCCCGGGTTGGAGTAGTCGCGCTGCGGATGGATTGTGGCGAAACCGGATTCCGGGAAGTTGAGGGACAGCGTGTCGAACTGCGGGTTGGGCAGCAGCTGCGTGTTGTTCTCCAGCTGCACTTCGTCGCGGTTGGACTTGGACCAGCTCAGGTCGGCGGTCAGGTTGACCTTGTCCAGCTTGAACTCGTTGCCCCAGCCCACGCCGTTGATCGTGTCCTGGCGCTTCTCGTACATGCCGCGCACGAGCGGGTAGGCGTTGGTCAGCGTGCCGCCCGTGAGCGTGCCGTTGCCGTTGATGGTGGGCGACCAGACCTGCGCGTCGGGGTTGCCGTTGTAGTTGAAGTTGGCTTCGAACTGGTTGGCGGTGTCTTCCTGCATCGCGGAGGTGTGGAAGATGTCCAGCGTGGACGTCCACTCGGCGATCGGCGCGAACTGCACCGTGCCCATCACCGCGTTGCGGCGGATGTAGCCCGTGCGGCGCAGCGCCTTGCCACCGTCGGTGACATGCACGTTCGCCGGCACGCCGTTGCGGCCGCCGGTCTGCCACGGCTCGTACAGGCCGGTCTGTTCCTCCTGGATCGGCGTGTCCGAATGCGAGAAGCCGATCGCCAGGCCGATGTCGCCGCCGGCGAACTTGGTGATGGCGCTGGCGTTGATGCGGTTGCCGTCGCCGTCGGCGTTGGCGGCCGACCCCAGCGAGTTGCGCTGGTAGCGCGCGCTCACGGCGTACACGGGCTTTTCGAAGTCGAGCGGGCGCACGGTGCGCATGTCGATCGTGCCCGACAGGCCCTGGCCGACGAGGCCGGCGTCCGGCGTCTTGTACACGGTCACGCCGGCCATGAGTTCGGACGGGTACTGGTCGAATTCGACGCTGCGGTTGTCGCCGGTGCTCACCATCTCGCGGCCGTTGAGCAGCGTGGTGGAGAAGTCGGGCGACAGGCCACGCACGCTGATGACCTGCGCGCGGCCGCCGACGCGCTGCGCGGCGAGGCCGGGCAGGCGGGAGATGGATTCTGCGATCGAGACGTCGGGCAGCTTGCCGATGTCTTCGGCCGAGATCGCTTCCACGATGGACGTGGACTGCTGCTTGGTCTGGATGGCGTTTTCGATACCGGCGCGGATGCCGGTGACCTCGACGGTCTGGAGCTGGCGGGCCTGGGCCTGCGCCGGCGTTTCCTTCTTCGCGTCGGCCGGCTTCGTCGCCGTCGTGTCCTGGTCGGACGTGGTGGCCGGCGCGGTCTGCGCGAAGGCCCCGGTGGCCAGCATCATCGTGGCCGAAGCCAGCGCGACGCTCAGCAGGTTTCTCTTGAGTTGCTGCATTGCTCCCCTCCCAAGTGGATGTACCAAGAAAGTCCCGGCCCCTGCCCGGAACAAGTCGTGCCGGGAGCATAGGCGCAGGGCTTGCGCTGCAAGCTTTTTTGCATACGTATTCATTGGTTCCGCCTGTCGGCCCGGCGGACGGCGGTCGCGGGTGCGTGGAATAGTCCGCGGGGCAAAGGGGGGCGGATGGCGCGCACGAGGTGGATCGCAAGCGGTGCCCTGTTCGCTTCCGCGCTGGCGGTGGCGGGGACGCCCGTGGGCCCGCTGCACGTGCCCTCGCCGGACTGGCGCGACCAGGTCCTGTACTTCCTGATGATCGATCGCTTCGACGACGCCGACCGCACCAACAGCGACCAGCACGCGGCTGAATACGATCCCGCGGACAACGCGAAATACAGCGGCGGCGACCTGCGCGGCGTGCAGCGCCGCCTCCCGTACATCCAGGGCCTGGGCTTCACCGCGGTGTGGATCACGCCGCCGGTGGCCAACCAGTGGTGGAACCCGCAGGCGCATTACGGCGGTTACCACGGCTACTGGGCGACGGACTTCAGCGCGATCGACGCGCACTTCGGCACCAAGGCGGATTACGCCAACCTGTCGAAGGCGTTGCACGGCGCGGGGATGTACCTCGTGCAGGACATCGTGGTGAACCACACCGCGAACTACCTGCGGTACGACAAGACGTGGACGGCAAGCGATCCGGCAAGGGGCGTCGACTTCGTGCGCGACACGCAAGGCCGCACCGCGCCGGTGCAGTCGCCGTTCGACCGCAACGACCCGCGCGATCCCGCGCAGGCGCGCGAGGCGATCTATCACTGGACGCCGGACATCGTCGATTTCGCCAACGAGACGCAACGCCTCACGTGGCAGCTCGCCGGCCTCGACGACATGGACACCGACAACCCGGTGGTGCGCGCCGCGTTGCGGAAGTCGTACGGCGACTGGATCCGCGAAGCGGGCGTGGATGCGTTCCGCGTCGACACCGCGCTCTACGTGCCGCCGGCGTTCTTCCAGGATTTCCTCGAGGCCGACGATCCGAAGGCACCCGGCGTGCTGCGCGTGGCGCGCGAAACCGGGCGCAAGGACTTCCACGTGTTCGGCGAAGCGTTCGCGATGGACAAGCCCTTCGACGACACGCAATCGAAGCGCATCGCGGCCTACATGCGGATGCCCGACGGCACGCCGTTGATGCCGGGCATGCTGGATTTCCCGTTGTATGCCACCGCGACCGATGTGTTCGCGCGCGGCGCGCCGACGGCGCAGCTCGGTGATCGCATCGCGCGGCGCATGCGGGACTTCGCCGATCCGTGGCGCATGGTGACCTTCATCGACAACCACGACGTCGATCGTTTCCTGTCCGCCGGCGACGAGGCCGGATTGAAACAGGCGTTGCTGATGCTGATGACGCTGCCGGGGATTCCGGCGGTGTGGCAGGGGACGGAGCAGGGCTTCACCGAACAGCGGGCGGCGATGTTCGCCGGTGGTTATGGATCGAACGGGCGCGATCACTTCGATGCGGAGGCGCCGCTCGCGCAATACCTCAAGCAGGTGATCGCGTTGCGGCGCAGCGACAAGGTGTTCTCGCGCGGGACGCCGAAGGTGGTGCGCGATAGTCCGGTCGGCCCCGGCGTGCTGGCGTACACGATGCGGGGCGCGGATGGCGACGCGCGCCTGGTGGTGTTCAACACCGCGGCGCATCCGGTGCTGGTGGACAACCTGGAGACAGGCGTCGCGGGAATCGACGAATGGCAGGCGATGTTCGCCCTGGGCGGCGCCCTGGGCGACCAGCCGGTGATCGATCGCCGCATGACGCTGGTGCTGCCGCCACGCTCGGCGTATGTCTGGAAGGAAGTCACGCGGGAGTCCTCCGCAATCTCCAACGCCGTGGTTCCGATGCTTGCGCCGCTGGACCGCGATCGCTTCGCCGGCGATTTCGACGTGCACGGAGCGTTGCCGGACGGCCTTGCGCCGACGGCGGTGCGCATCGTGGTGGACGACGACCTGGCGCACGCGATCCCGGTGACGCCCCGTGCATCGGCATGGACCGCGCGCATCGATACGAGCGCGATGCTCGATCCGGCAGTGCCGCACAGCGTGGTGGCGTGGGTGCCGGGCGGGGCGTCGGCGCGCCGGACCTTCCGCGTCGATCGCCAATGGGTGCGCGTCGCTTCCGTCGAAGATCCCCACGACGACGATGCTGGCCCCGACGGCCGTTACACCTATCCGTCCGACGCCAGCTACGCCCCGCGCCAGGGCGACATCGAACACGTGGACGTGTTCACCGCCGGCGCGTCGCTGAAGATCGTCGTGCGCATGCGCGCCATCTCGACGCCCTGGAATCCGCCGAACGGCTTCGACCACGTTGCGTTTTCGCTCTTCGTCGAGGTGCCGGGCGCAGGCGAGGGCGCGCGCGCCATGCCGCAGCAATTCGCCGAGCTGCCCGATGGCATGCGCTGGCACTACCGCGTGCGCGCGAACGGCTGGTCGAATGCGGCATTCACTTCGCACGGCGCGACCGCCACCGCGGACGGCACGCCCGCACCGGCGCCGAAGCTCGACGTCGACGCCGCCGTGCGCACCATCACCTTCACGATTCCCGCGTCCGCCCTCGGCCGCCCGCGCACCCTGCAGGGCGCGCGCGTGCACGTGACGACGTGGGACTACGACGGCGGGTACCGTGCGCTCGCACCGGTGGCCGGTCCGCATGCCTTCGGCGGCGGCGATCCGGCGCGCGATGCACGCATCCTCGATACCGTTGGCCCCATTCGTCTGCCATGACCATTTCGAACACCAGAGGGGAATCGATGCAATGAACACCACACCATCGGCCGTGGCCGCGCAGGAACAGCACGCGACCATCCGCGTGCTGCTGATTTCCGCGGCGGCCGCGCTGGGCGGCTTCCTCTTCGGCTTCGATACCGCCGTGATCAACGGCGCGGTCGATTCGATCCGCGGGGCGTTCGGCCTGAGTGCGGTCGCGACGGGCTTCGCCGTGTCGTGCGCGCTGCTCGGCTCCGCGCTCGGCGCGTGGTACGCCGGCCCGCTCGCCGATCGCTACGGGCGCGTGCAGACGATGCGCGTGGCGGCCGCGTTGCTCGCGGTGAGCGCGCTCGGCTCCGGCCTCGCGTTCGGCATGTGGGACCTGATCCTGTGGCGCATCGTGGGGGGCATCGGCGTCGGCGTCGCTTCGGTGATCGCGCCGACCTACATCGCCGAAGTCTCGCCGGCGCACGTGCGCGGGCGGCTCGGGTCGATGCAGCAGCTCGCGATCGTGCTCGGCATCTTCGTGGCATTGCTCAGCGACGCCTGGCTGGCGAACATCGCCGGCGGCGCGTCGCATCTGTTGTGGCTGGGCCAGGAAGCGTGGCGCTGGATGTTCCTCGTCGCCGTGGTGCCGGCGCTGGTCTACGGCGCGCTGGTGTTCGGCGTGCCGGAATCGCCGCGCCACCTCGTCGCCAAGGGCCGCATGGCCGAAGCGAAGGATGTGCTGCGCCAGGTGCTCGGCCTGCACAGCGATGCCGCGCTGGACGCGAAGGTCGAGGACATCCACCAGAGCCTGAAGACCGAAGCGCGCCCGGTGCTGCGCGACCTGCGCGGCCCGCGCATGGGCCTGCTGCCGATCGTGTGGGTGGGCATCCTGCTGTCGGTGTTCCAGCAGTTCGTCGGCATCAACGTGATCTTCTACTACTCGTCGACGTTGTGGCATTCGGTGGGCTTCAGCGAAGCCGATTCGTTCTCGATCACGGTGGCCACCTCGGTGGTCAACGTGCTGGTGACGCTGGTGGCGATTGCGCTGGTCGACAAGGTGGGGCGCAAGCCGTTGCTGCTGGTCGGTTCGGCGGGCATGGCGGTCACGCTGGGCGCGATGGCCGTGGCGTTCTCGCACGCGATCGGGAGCGGGGCGGACATCTCGTTGCCGGGCCACTGGGGCGTGATCGCGCTGATCGCCGCCAACCTCTACGTCGTGTTCTTCGGCCTGAGCTGGGGCCCGATGGTGTGGGTGTTGCTGGGCGAGATGTTCCCGAACCGCATCCGCGCGATCGCGCTAGCCGTCGCGGCCTCCGCGCAATGGCTGGCGAACTTCGCGATCACCGTGACGTTCCCGAGCCTGGCCGAGATGGGGCTGACGTTCGCCTATGGCCTGTACGCGGCGTTCGCGGTGATCTCGTACATCTTCGTCCTGCGCGCGGTGAAGGAGACCAAGGGCATGGAACTCGAGGACATGACGGGCTGATCAGCGCGGGAACGCCCACGTCAGGAATCCCGGCAGCATCGCCGCCCACGAGGTCTGGCGATGCCTGCCGCCTTCGAGCGGGACCACCTTGATTTCGCGCGCGCCCTTCGATCGCAGCAACGCGGCCAGGTCCTGCACGTCGTCGACGACATCGATGATGCCGTCGCCGTCGCGATCATCGGTTTCCTCGGCAGTGCCGGGCGCGAAGTACGCGCGGAACGAAGGCGGCGTCCTGCCGCGTTCGACCAGCATCGGGGCGATGCGCTGCGTCGGGTCCTTCGCCTCCGCGGGCAGCCAGAACGACGGCGAGAACGCGCCGACGCGGCCGAACACGTCGGGGTAGTTCCAGCCCAGCGAGAACGCGTTGATGCCGCCCAGCGACCAGCCGAGGATCGCGCGGCCTTCGGGCGTGCGCTGCGTGCTGAACTTGTCGTCGATGAACGGCACGAGCGTGTGCGCGACCCATTCCGAATACGCCTGCGCGTTGGCGCCGACCGCGCCGTACTTCGTGTTCGCGACGACGCTGTGCTTCGCGTTGCGATCGGCCAGCCCGTAGGCCGCCAGGCGATCCTTCGGCATGTGGATGGCGACGAGGAGGAACGGGCGGATCGCCTTGTCGCGGTCGAGGCGTTCGATGGTCGGCAGTGCGTCGACGGCGACGAGGTCCTGGCCATCGTCGAAATACAGCACCGGATAGCGCTGCCGTGCGTCGTAGCCGCGGGGCAGTTGCACGTCGACGGTGATGGGTTCTTCGTCCTTCAACGTCGCGGACAACTGGTAGGTGCGCAGCGCGGGCAGGGCGCTCTCGCCCTGCACGAACACGACGGCGGTGCGCGGCGGGATCGTGAAGCGGCCGGTCGCGCGGTCGAAGCGGGCGTCGCGGGCGCGCTTGTCGGTGGCGTCGGGGGCCAGGTGTACGGGGTGCAAGGTCCACGGTTCACCGTGGGAATCCGGCAACACCACGCTGCGGGCTTCCGTCGCGGCGTTGAGGAAGTATTGGATCGCCGGATAGTTCGCACCGTCGAGCACGCGACCTTCCAGGCGGCCGGCGATCAGGTCCGGCGTGCCGGTGTCCGGGAAGCGCAGGCGCGCGCGGACTTCATCGGTCGTGGGCAGCGAGAACAACGCGCTGCCCGAGCGGATGCGCAGCAGGTCGCGGAACGCATCCCGCATCCACGCGATGTCCGCAGGCGCGGGCTTGATGTGCGCCGCTTCGGCGAGCAGCGGCCGCATCGCGTCGTAATCCACGCCGTTGTCCTGCGCGGGCGGCAGGCCGATGCCGAAGCCGTTGTCCCGGTACGTCCAGTCGAGACGGTTGAACGCATCGCCGGAGTCGTAGCTGTTGCGATCCAGCGACTTCGACCGCAGCACATCGATGCCCGCGTGGTAGTACGCGGTGCCCTGGCTGAAGGCGACGACCGCGGCGCCGAGCAGCTGCACGCGCGCGCGTTCAGCGAGCGACGTGTCGCGCGGCAGCTTCCACGCGTTGATGTCGAACAGCGTCTGGTTGTCGTGGTTCTCGACGTAGTTGACGACCTCGCTCGGCTGCGTGGCGTAGCCGGCGGGCTGGCCGTTGTAGTCCACCTTCGACAGCGGCGTGCCGGACGGGAGTTCGTAATCCTTCAACGTGCCTGCGAGGCCGACGCGCACCAGGTCGGCGCTGCGTGCATCCGCGCCGCCACTGATCCAGCCCTTCGCCTCCGCGAGCGCAGGCGCGTGGTCGCCGGGCCCGCCGCCGCGCACCGCGTCGCGCGCGCGATCGCTGAAGGTGCCGATGCCCGTGCCGCCCAGCGACAGCTGCGAGGCCTGCACGAAGCGCTTGCCGTCCGCCACTTCGCCGAAGTTCCAGCCTTCTCCGATCAGCGGGATGTCGCGGCCCGTGGCGGCCTTCAACGCGCGCTGCAGGTCTTCCATCACGGCGCGCGGCTGGTGGCCCATCAGGTCGAAGCGGAACGAATCGATGTGGTAATCGCGCGCCCATTGCACGACCGAATCGCGCATCAGCTTCGCCATCATCCGGTGTTCGGTGGCGGTGTTGGCGCAGCAGGTGGAATTGGCGACGGCGCCGTTCGCGTCGAGGCGGTGGTAGTAGCCGGGGACGATGCGGTCGAGCACCGAATTCGCGGCCTGGCCCGATGCCGTGGTGTGGTTGTAGACGACGTCCATGCCGACCCGCAGGCCGATGGCGTGCAGCGCTTTTACCATGGCGCGGAATTCGCGCACGCGCGTGTCGCCGTCGGGATCGGTCGCGTAACTGCCCTCGGGCGCATTGAAGTGGAACGGTTCGTAGCCCCAGTTGAAGCAATCGTGGGCCTTGTCGCCCTTCGGATCGCAGTGGCGCTCGGGCACGGAAGCGAAATCGAACACCGGCAGCAGGTGCACGTCGGTCACGCCCGCGTCGGCGAGCGCGCGCAGGTGGCGCATGCCGTTGGACTGCGTGTCGGTGAAGGCGAGGTACTTGCCGCGGTGTGCGGCGGGCACGCTGGGATCGTCGCGGGAGAAGTCGCGGACGTGGAGTTCGTAGATGACGCTGGTGCGCGGCGACGGCGCGTGGTCGCCGTGCCACCCGGCGTCGTCGTCCACTTCCGTGCGCGCGACGAAACTGCGCGCGCCGTCGGCGGCCAGCGCATCCGAATATGGATCGGTGACGCGGTTGCGCACCAGGCCGACGCCGGGCACGTCGACGTCGACGAGGAAGAGGTAATAGCGCGGCCCGGGAATCATCGACACGGTGGTCGACCACACGCCGCTCGCGGGGTCGCGCACCATCGGGACGCGCGAACGCGATGCGCCACGCGGCGTGTCGTACAGGCATAGCGCGACGGTGCGGGCCGTCGGCGCCCAGAGGGCGAAGGGGATGCTGTCGTAGGCGAGGTCGTGCGTGCCGAGGACGACCTTGTCCGCGGCGTCGGCGTAGAGCGCGTCGAGGGCGCCGGGGGTTTGCAGGTGCGTGCGGTCGGTGACGTGGCCGCGGGCGTCGAGGCGTTCGATGACCACGTCGTTGCGCAGCAACGCACGGACGTTGGTGTTGGTGGGGACGCGGAGGTGCGGGCCTTCGCCGATGAATTTGAAGGCGTCGGGGAGGGGTGTGTTGTCCGGCGTTAGCGGGATGGGGGCGCGGCCTGGCGTGGCGAGGCGATAGCTCGCGGAAAGGACCCCCCCTCCCGGCCTCCCCCTGCCTTCGCAGGGGGGAGGAGTAAGCGGGGTTGGCCAGGCGATCGATTGCGCGTCCAGCCAATATGCGCGGGCGTCAGTGGCTTTCGACGCCGCAGGCGCCAGCACCGTAGACGGCGCAGGGTTATCGCAATCGGCTTGCGTGGGCTGCCCCGCGAACGCCGGCGCGGCGCACACGCACGCCACGCCCAACGCAATGAAGCGCTTCACGCTTGCGCGTACAGCACGCCGCGCGCCGGCAACACCAGGCGTCCGTTGCGGATCGCACCGGCGTCCACGCCCGGCGCTTCGATCGGTGTCGCATCCGCGTGCTTCGGCAGCGTCCATTCGACCCCGGCATCCGACAGGTTGAAGGCCACCAGCATCGCGCGATCGCCGTGACGACGCACGAACGCCAGGATCGGCTCCGGGGCGTCGAGGAATTCGATGTCGCCTTCCACCAGCGCCTGCTGCGCCTTGCGCCACTGCAGGAACGCGCGCGTGGCATTCAGCACGGACGCCGCATTGGCGTCCTGCGCGTCCACGCTCTGCGCCAGGTGTTCGGGCGCGACCGGCAACCACGGCGTGCCGTCGGTGAAGCCCGCCTTGGCGTCGTCGCGCCACGGCATCGGCGTGCGGCAACCGTCGCGGCCCTTGAAGTTCGGCCAGAACGCGATGCCGTAGGGATCCTGCAGCGCTTCGAACGGGACATCGGCTTCGGTCAGCCCCAGTTCTTCGCCCTGGTACAGGCACACCGAGCCGCGCAGCGAACACACCAGCGCGACGAGTTGCTTGGCCAGCGCATCGTCGGCGCGACCGTTGCCCCAGCGCGTGACCGCGCGGACGACGTCGTGGTTGGAAATCGCCCAGCACGGCCAGCCGTGCGGCATGCGCGCTTCGAGCGTCTCCACCGTCATGCGGATGTAGGCCGCGCTCCTGTCGTCGGTGAGCAGTTCGAAGCTGTAGCCCATGTGCAGGCGCGCGTCGCCGACGTATTCGGCCATCGTGGCCAGCGAGTCTTCGGACGAGATCTCGCCCAGCGACGTCGCACCCGGGTACTGGTTGAGCAACGCGCGCAGGTCTTCGAGGAAGCGCAGGTTTTCCGGCTGCGTGTTGTTGAACCAGTGGTACTGGAACGCATACGGGTTGTCGGCGCTGAAGCCGCGGCCGGTGCGCAGTTCCGCCGGCTTGGGCGGGTTGTCCCGCAGTTGCCGGTCGTGGAAGCAGAAGTTGATCGCGTCCAGGCGCAGGCCATCCACGCCGCGCTCCAGCCAGAACTTCACGTTCTCCAGCGTCGCGGCCTGCACCGCCGGGTTGTGGAAATTGAGGTCCGGCTGCGAGGCGAGGAAGTTGTGCAGGAAATACTGGCCGCGGCGCGGCTCCCAGCGCCACGCCACGCCGCCGAAGATCGACAGCCAGTTGTTGGGCGGCGTGCCGTCGGGGCGCGCGTCGGCCCACACGTACCAGTCGGCCTTGGGGTTGTCGCGCGAGGCGCGGCTTTCGGTGAACCAGTCGTGTTCGATCGACGTGTGGCTGAGCACCTGGTCGATCATCACGCGCACGCCGAGCGCGTGCGCCTTCGCGAGCAGGCGATCGAAGTCTTCCAGGGTGCCGAACAAGGGATCGACCGCGCGGTAATCGGCGATGTCGTAGCCGAAGTCCGCCATCGGCGACTTGAAGAACGGGGAAATCCAGATCGCGTCGACGCCGAGGCTGGCGATGTAGTCCAGTTTCTCGAGGACGCCGGGCAGGTCGCCCACGCCATCGCCGTCCGTGTCCCGGAAGCTGCGCGGGTAGACCTGGTAGATCACCGCGCCACGCCACCAGCGAATGTTGTCCATGCGTTCCCTCGGCAAGCCCCGCGCCGCGAACTGCCGCGGTGCGTGGGGGCATGATTCCATCGGCGCGTGCGCCACCGGCATGAATACGTTTGCAATCGACGCGGCGCAAACCGGCCCGATGACACCATGGCCCGCGGCCCGGTCCGGGCCTTCGCGCGGGACGGGCATGCGGCAAGGCAATTCGATGGCGGGCACGTTGCTGGCGTGCGGGGCGCTCGCGGGCGCGCTGCTGGCCACGGCGGTGCTCGCCGACACGGTGGCGGCCTCCGATGCATCCGCGCCCGTGGAATGGCAGGACAGCGTGGCGTGGCAAGGCCAGCAGGCAAGCGTGAAGGTGCGGAAGGACGGTGGGTTCGTGCTTGCGTTCCCCGGCGGCCGGCGCGAGATCGCGCCGCAGCCGATGCGCACGGCGACGGCGAGCCCGTTGTTCGACGGCCTGTTCGCCATGGCGCAGGCCGAGCTGGCGCAGGACAAGGTGGACGCGATCACCGACTGGTCCTTCAACGACCAGAAGCCGTACCCGTGCGTGTGTTTCGAAACCGGCGAGAAGTGGCACTACGTCTGGACGCGCGACCTGTCGTACGCGGCGGACCTGGCGCTGGCGCGCCTGGACCCGGAACGCACGAAGACGTCGTTGCGCTTCAAGTTGTCGGAGATGCGCAATCCGAAGGTGTCGCAGGGGCTCGTGGTGGCGCAGGACACGGGGTCGGGCGGCAGCTGGCCGATCAGCACCGATCGCGTGGTGTGGTTCCTCGCGGCGCGGCACCTGCTGGGCGATCCGCAGTTCAAGGACGAGACCTGGCGCGCGCTGAAGAACACGTTGGCCCAGGACGACCTGTATGCGTGGGACCCGGAGATGCAGCTGTACCGGGGCGAGACGTCGTTCCTCGACTGGCGCGAGCAGAACTACCCGGCCTGGACGGCGAAGGACACGACGTGGATCGCGCAGTCGTTCGCGCTGTCGACCAACGTGTTGCATTACGAGGCGTTGCGGTTGGCGGCGACGATGGCGCCGGCCGACGAACAGGCGTCGTACGCCGATCGCGCGAAGCGTTTGCGCAAGGCGATCAACGCGCGGTTCTGGCGCGAGGACCGGGGCCTGTACATGAGCTACCTCGGCCCGTGGTTCCACGACGCCGCGGTCGAAAGCTACGACCTGCTGGGGACGTCGCTGGCGGTGACCTCCGGTGTTGCGCCGCCCGATCGCGCCCGACGCGCGATCGAACGCTATCCGGTTTCGGCCGCGGGCAGCCCGGTCATCTGGCCGCAACAGCCGGAGACCGCGATCTACCACAACCGCGCGATCTGGCCGTTCGTGAGCGCGTACGCGCTGCGTGCGGCGCGCACGACGGGCAACACCGAGCGCATCGCCTTCGAAGTGCAATCGATCATGCGCGGTGCCGCACTGGCCGGATCGAACATGGAGAACTACGAGCTCACCACGCAGGCCGTGCATTTCGAGGACGGCAAGCTGAGCGGGCCGGTCGTGAATTCCCCGCGGCAGCTGTGGTCCGTCGCGGCGTACCTGGACATGGTGCAGCGCGGGGTCTTCGGGCTGGAGGACGATGGCAGCGTGAAGCCGATGATCCCCGCGCAGCTCGTGCCGATGCTGTTCGGCGAACGGTCGGAGATCGTGCTGCAGACGGCGGACCGGCGCATCGTGTTGCGCAAGCCGGACGGCGTCGCGGGCGGCGTGCTGGTGGCGGGCGCGCGGCACGATGCAGGCCGCGACACCATCGTCGCGCTCGCGTGGCAGGCCGGCAGCGGCGTGCGCTTGTCGCGCAATGGCGCAGCGATGGCCCCGTCGACGCCTGCGGCCCCGGTGATCGAACGCGACGGCAATGCATGGAAAACGGAACTGGGCGCAGGCGTGCGCCTGTACTCCGACGGGTGGATCATCGATGACGGCGAAGGCCCGGCGCATCGCTTCCGGATGGCGCAGCCGCCTTCGATCCGCCACTGCTACACCGTGACCAACGTCGGGCCGGATGCCGTGGAATCACTGCCTTCGCCCACGACGTGCATCGGGCCGTCGCAGCGCGTGGCGGGTGCATTCCCGCGCGCCTGGACCCCGCCACGCGCGGGCCGCTACATCGCCACCTTCCGCTACCGCAACGCCAACGGCCCGATCAACACCGGCATCACCGCAGCGGTGAAACGCCTCGTGCTGCAGTGCGGCGACGCGCCTGCGCAAACGGGCCCCATCGTCATGCCGCACCGCGAAGGCGAGGGCGATTCGACGTCCTGGACGTACACCGCGAAGGCCGGCGTACCATGCCGCTTCACCCTGCATGACGGCACGAACATGAGCGACCTCGCACACTTCGTCCACTACACCGGCGGCAAGGGCGGCGCGGGCGGGCCGTTGAACGACGCCGAAGTCGGCGACCTGATCCTCGATCCCACGCACTGATCCCGACGGATGACACGATGACCGACACGCCCGCGACCGCGAAACCGACGCTCACGTTCTGGCAGATCTGGAACATGTGCTTCGGCTTCCTCGGCATCCAGTTCGGCTTCGCGCTGCAGAACGCGAACGTCAGCCGGATCTTCCAGACGCTCGGCGCGTCGATGGACGACATCCCGGTGCTGTGGATCGCCGCGCCTTTGACGGGGCTGATCGTGCAGCCGATCGTCGGGTACCTCTCGGATCGCACGTGGACGGGGCTCGGGCGCCGGCGCCCGTATTTCCTCGTCGGCGCAGTGCTCGCGTCGCTCGCGTTGTTCTTCATGCCGAACTCGCCGGCGTTGTGGGTCGCGGCCGGCCTGCTGTGGATGCTGGACGCGTCGATCAACATTTCGATGGAACCGTTCCGCGCCTTCGTCGGCGACCAGCTGCCGGTGCGCCAGCGCGCCAGCGGGTACGCGATGCAGAGTTTCTTCATCGGCGTGGGCTCGGTGGTCGCGAGCATGCTGCCGTGGTTGCTGGAAAAGGCGGGCGTGGCGAACACGGCGGCGGAAGGACAGGTGCCCGATACCGTGCGCTACGCGTTCTACCTGGGCGGCGCGGTGTTGCTGGGCGCGATCGCGTGGACCGTGCTGCGCACGCGCGAATATCCGCCGGAAAACCTCCAGGCCTGGGATGAGGCGCCGCCGATCCCGCCGCGCGACCTCGATCGTGCACGCATGCGCCGCAGTGCGCTGGTGTGGCTGGGGATCGGCGCGGCGTTCACCGTGCTCGTCGCGACGCAGGGCTGGGCGCGCGAGTTGTACATCCTCGGCGGGCTCGTCGGTGGCTACGGCGTGCTGCTGCTCGTGCGCACGGGCCTGCAACGCGTGGGCGGTTTCGCGGAAGTGATGGACGATCTGTACGCGATGCCCTCGACCATGCGACAGCTCGCGGTCGTGCAGTTCTTCTCGTGGTTCGCCCTGTTCGCGATGTGGATCTTCACCACGGGCGCGGTGACGCAGGTGCATTTCGGCAGCACGGACACCACGTCGGCGGCATACAACGAGGGCGCGAACTGGGTGGGCGTGCTGTTCGCGGCCTACAACGGGTTCGCGGCGCTGGCGGCGATCGTGATTCCCTTCATGGTGAAGCGCTGGGGCCTGCGCACGTCGCACCTGATCAACGCGGTGCTGGGCGGGGTGGGCTTGTTGTCGATCGCGGTGATCCGCGATCCGAAGTGGCTGCTGCTGTCGATGGTGGGCGTCGGGTTCGCCTGGGCGTCGATCCTGTCGCTGCCGTATGCGTTGCTCTCCGATTGCCTGCCGGCGAAAAAAATGGGCGTGTACATGGGCATCTTCAATTTCTTCATCGTGATCCCGCAGCTGGTGGCGGCAAGCCTGCTCGGGTTGCTGCTGCACCTGTTCTTCGGCAACCAGCCGATCTATGCGCTGGTGATCGGCGGGGTGAGTCTGATCGTCGCGGGGTTGTGCGTGTTGCGGGTGCGCGAACCGATGGTGCGTGGTGTTGCGGCGGTGGCGCCGTGAGCCGCGCTCGCCTTCGGGATGCATGGATTCCCGCTTTCGCGGGAATGACGAGCGTCCTGCTCGCCGGCTGCACCGCGCCTGCGCCGCCGCCTGCACCGAAGCAGGAAGCGAAGGCGCTTGCGCCCGCCGCCACCGAGTATTACGGCACCACCGAACCGCTCGCCGCCGATGCGGTGTACTTCGTCCTCACCGATCGCTTCGTCAACGGCGACAAGTCCAACGACTTCCGCAAGCAGGGCGGGGGTGCCGCGACGCACACGTTCGATCGCCCGACGCCGGGCGCGCCTCCGGGCCGCAGCGACAACGTCGGTTACCTCGGCGGCGATTTCAAAGGCCTCCTCGACAACGCGCAGTACATCAAGGACATGGGCTTCGGCGCGGTGTGGCTGAGCCCCATCGTCGACCAGCCGGACGAAGCGTTCACCGGCGGCGAGCCGGTGAAGTGGGGCGGCATGTGGACCGATCGCGGCAAGACCGGTTACCACGGCTACTGGGGCGTGAATTTCTACAAGCTCGACGAACACCTGCCGAGCGCGGGCCTGGATTTCCGCGGGCTCACGAAGGGCCTGAAGGCGCATGGGTTGAAGACGGTGCTCGACATCGTGCTCAACCACGGCTCGCCCGCGTTCTCGATGCCGAAGCCGCAGCCCAAGTTCGGCAAGATCTACGACAAGGACGGCAAGCT
Source organism: Noviluteimonas caseinilytica (assembly GCF_018406605.1). Lineage (GTDB taxonomy): Bacteria > Pseudomonadota > Gammaproteobacteria > Xanthomonadales > Xanthomonadaceae > Noviluteimonas > Noviluteimonas caseinilytica. The sequence goes on from NZ_AP024545.1 coordinate 2,401,761, forward strand.
CATCGCCGACCACATGAACCTGCCGCCGGACAAGCTGGATCCGAAGAACCCGCTCAACGCGTTCTACAACACGAAGGGCGGCCTGGCGCAGCTGTCGGACATCAACGAGAACGACCCGCGCGTGCTGCCCTATTTCCTCGGCGCCTACGAGCAGTGGATCGAGCAGGGCGCCGATGCCTTCCGCATCGATACGATCGGGTGGATGCCCAATCCTTTCTGGCACCAGTTCACCACGCGCATCCGCGAGAAGCATCCGGGCTTCTTCATGTTCGGCGAGGCGTTCGATTACGACGCCAACAAGATCGCCGAACACACCTGGCCGGAGAACGCGGGCGTGAGCGTGCTGGACTTCCCGCTGAAGGAACGCGTGAGCGCCGTCTTCGGCAAGGAAGGTGGCGGGTTCGAGAAGATCGCCGAGCGCCTGTACCTCACCGATGGCCCGTACACCAACCCGTACGAGCTGATGACGTTCTACGACAACCACGACATGGCGCGCATGGACGCGACCGACGATGGGTTCGTCGATGCGAACAACTTCCTGTTCACCGCGCGCGGGATCCCGGTGATCTATTACGGTTCCGAGAGCGGCTTCGAGCGCGGGACGGGGGAGCATTCGGGCAACCGCAACTACTTCGGCCAGGCGGGCATCGATGCCGCGCAGAAGGGCCGCATCTACGCGCAGCTCAAGCGCATCGCGATGTTGCGTGCGAAGACGCCGGCGTTGCAGCGCGGCCTGCAGCTTGATGTCGAAATGCAGGGCGATCGCGCCGCGTTCTATCGCGTGCTGCAGCAGGGCGACGTGCACCAGATCGTGCTGGTGCTGCTGAACAAGGGCGGCGCACCGCAGGTGTTCGAAGTGAAGAACACGCTGCAGGCCGGGCGTTGGTTGCAGCCGCTGGGGGGCGATGCCGTCGACGTGGCCCGCGGTGGCACCCTGAAAGCGACCGTGGCGCCGCACGATGTCGCGGTGTACGTGCTCGATGCGCCGGTGACCGATGTGGCGTTGAAGTCGGAACTGGACCGGACGATGGCGCGGGCGCGGCGGCACGTGGCGCAGTAAACGCCACCGTTGATCGTGACCCACGTCGGCAACCTCCCATCCCGGGGATGGCGCGCGTGCGCGGCGGCATGCTCCACTAGCGGCATCACTCGATGCGGCAGGGTTTGCGATGTTCAAGCGCTTGACGGATTTGCTGAAGCCGAAGGCCCCGGAGGCACCGGGCCAGGCCGTTCCGCCCGTGGCGATGCAGGACGATGACGATGCATCCACGCCGATCGATCCGGAGCAGCTGGAAATCGTCGCGATGGCGTTCGAAGGCCCGATGTGGGGCTACGGCTTGCGTGCGCCCGCGTGGCTGCTGCCCGCCAAGCCGGACGATGCGAAGCGCGTGCTGTTCCTCAGCTTCGCCAAGGCGATGGGCGCGGACGAACAGGCAGAGAAGCAACGCACCGACGCCGTCGGCCAGCTGACGCGCGCACTGCCGCTGTACCTGGCCGAGGCCGTGCACGAATGGACGGCGCATCGCAGCCTCACGCAGATCCCGATCGTGCCCGGCGGCGGGCCGGTGGTGTTCGGCGATGGCGGGCGCGACGAAGACACCGTCGCGCAGGCCGCCGAGCACGGCGACTACATGGTGCTCGGCACGATCGACGACGCCGACGAGCGCTGGCGCATCCAGTGCCGCGTGTGGCAGGTCTCGCCGGCGAAGCTGCTGGGCATCGAGGAAATCGACACGACGCCGGAGCACCTCGGCGCCGACGTGCTGGACCTCGAGCAGCGCGTGCTGTCGTACTTCGGTCCGCTGCATGCGCAGCCGCACGACGCGCTGTATCGCCGCATGCCGGGCGAAGCGATGGGCCCGTATCTCACCGCACTCGCGCAACACCTGTTGCTCAGCATGCTCGTCAGCGGGCAGGTGACGCGCGAGGACGTGTGGGGCGAGCGCAACATGATCGAGTGGCCGCTGCACATGGCGCTGGAATGGCCGCAGTCGCCGTTGCCGGCGCTGCTGTACCTCGCGGGGTTGTCGCAGTCGACGCGGTCGGCTTCGCCGGTGCTGCTGGATTTCGAACAGCGCACGCTGCATTGGTGGGCGAAGGCCGGCGGCGTCGAACCGCTGTCGCACCTGGCGCCGCTGGTGTGGCGCGCGTTCGGCATGGAAGAACTCGATCGCGCGCTCGCGCAATGCGACGCGACGCCCGCGGGCGATGCCTATTGCGACTGGTTGCGCCGGGTGGCGGGCGTCGAGGCGCAGGGCTGACCGTGCCCTGGCTCATCACCAAGTACCTGCTCACCGCGCTCGTCGTCGTCGGTGTGTCCGAGGCCGCCAAGCGCAGCGACAAGCTCGGCGGATTCATCGCGGCCCTGCCGCTGGTGACCTTCCTCGCGCTGGTGTGGCTGTACGTCGAGAAGCAGCCGGAAACGAAGATCGCCAACCACGCCTGGTACACGTTCTGGTACGTGGTGCCCACGCTGCCGATGTTCCTGGCGTTCCCGTGGCTGCTGCCGCGCATCGGGTTCTGGCCGACGCTCGCGGCCAGCGCGGTGATCACGGTGGTGTGCTTCGGCGTGTTCGCGTGGGCCGTCAAGCCGTTCGGGATCGACCTGCTGCCCTGATCCGCGCGCTCGCGCGGACCAGGCCCCAGGCGTCGCTCAGTACTTCTGCTTCACCTTCTTCGCCGGCGTCCCGCGCGGCGGAGGCGGCATCACGCCTTTCTCCTCCACCAGGCGGAAGTCGATCTTCCGGTCTTCCACGCTCGCCTTCAGCACCACGATGTCCGCGCGGTCGCCCAGGCGGAACTCGCGCCCGGTGCGTTCGCCCTTGAGCGTCTTCCGGATCGGGTCGAAGTGGTAGTAGTCGTTCGGCAGCTGCGTCACGTGCACCAGGCCGTTGACCTTCGAATCATCCAGTTCGATGAACAAGCCGAAGCTGGTGACGCCGCTGATCGTGCCGCTGAACTGCCCGCCCACGTGCTGTTCCATCCACGCGGCGCGGTAGCGCTCGTCGACCTCGCGCTCGGCTTCGTCGGCACGGCGTTCGCGTTCCGAACACTGCAGGCACAGCGCGGCCATCACGTGGTCGCTGTAGAGATAGTTGGTGGCGGTGCCGCCCATCAGCGCATGCTTGATCGCGCGATGCAGCAGCAGGTCGGGATAGCGGCGGATCGGCGAGGTGAAGTGCCCGTACGCCTCCAGCGCCAGCCCGAAGTGGCCCAGGTTCTCGTGCGCGTACACCGCCATCGACTGGCTGCGCAGCAGCACGGACTCCAGCAACGTCGCGTCCGGCCGTTCGCGGATCTTCTTCAGCAGCGCGGTGAAATCGCGCGGCTCCACCTTTGCCCACGGCGGCATCTTGAGCTTGAATTCCTTCAGGAACTCCAGCAGGTCCGTGTACTTGGCTTCCGGCGGCTTGTCGTGCACGCGGAACGGCGCGGGGATCTTCTTCTTCAGCACGTAGCGCGCGGCTTCCACGTTCGCCGCGATCATGCATTCCTCGATCAGCATGTGCGCGTCGTTGCGCTGGATCATGCCGGCCTGCGTGACCTCGCCCTGCGGGCCGAGCACGAAGCGCACTTCGGAGGATTCGAACTCGATCGCGCCGCGCTTGGTGCGCGCCTTCTTCAGCACGTGGAAGAGCTGGTGCAGGCGCTGGATCTGCGGCAGCAGCGAGCCGATGCGCTGCAGCGCGTCCTCGCGGTGTTCCGGCAGCGCCGCCTCGTCCACCGCGTTCCAGACCTGGGTGTAGGTCAGGCGCGCGTGCGAGTTCATCACCGCTTCGTAGAACTTGGACTTGGTGACCACGCCCTCGCGGTCGATGTGCATGTCGCACACGAAGCACATGCGGTCGACGTTGGGCATCAGCGAGCAGATGCCGTTCGACAACGTTTCCGGCAGCATCGGCACGACGAAGCCTGGGAAGTACACCGACGTCGCGCGCAGTTGCGCTTCATCGTCCAGCGGCGTGCCTGGCTTGACGTAATTCGAAACGTCCGCGATCGCGACGATCAGGCGGAAGCCGTCGCGCGTAGGTTCGGCGTACACCGCGTCGTCGAAGTCCTTCGCGTCTTCGCCATCGATGGTGACGAGGGGCAGCTGGCGCAGGTCGACGCGGCCTTCGATCATCGACGGCTCGACCACCAGCGGCACGGCGGTCGCTTCAGCGAGGACCTCCGGCGGGAATTCATCCGGGATCTCGTGCGCGTGGATGGCGGCTTTCACCGCGAGCGACGCGGTGAGCTTGTCGCCGAGCACCGCGAGCACCTTGCCGATCGGCGGGCGCTGCGCATCCTGCGCGTGCACGATTTCCGCGACGACCAGCTGGCCGGTCTTCGCATCGCTGCTTTCGCCCGGCGGGATCAGCACGTTGCGCTGGATGCGGCGATCGTCCGGCACGACGTAGCTGATGCCGGCTTCCACGGTGTAACGGCCGATCAGGCGCGTGAGGCGACGCTCCAGCACTTCGACGATCGCGCCTTCGCGGCGACCGCGGCGATCCATGCCGGTGACGGACGCGAGCACGCGATCGCCATGCATCACCTTGCGCATTTCGTTGGGCGGCAGGAAGAGGTCGTCGCCCTGGCCTTTTTCGGGACGCAGGAAACCGAAGCCTTCCGGATTCGCGATCACCACGCCGGGGATCAGGTCGAGGCGTTCGGCAGGCGCGTACGCGCCCTTGCGGTTCTGCAGCAGCTGTCCGTCGCGCACCATTGCGCCGAGGCGCTTGGCCAATGCATCGAAGCGATCGGGTTCGGTGAGCGCGAGCTTGACCGCCAGTTCCTGCGCGTCCATCGGGCCTTCGTTGGCCTCCAGGATGCGCAGCAGCATTTCGCGGCTGGCGATGGGTTGTTCGTAGCGCGCGGCTTCGCGGGCATGGTTCGGGTCGCGGCTGGGGGCGGCGCGGGCGGGGGCTTTCGGACCACCGGGGCGGGGCTCGGGCATCCAGCCGGGACGCTGTGCCGCCTTGTGCCGCGGGCCGCCGGTCTTGGCGCCGGGGGCGCCGCCTTTTGCGGGACCGCGGGATTTCGTGGGGGTCGCGCCGGGCGGGGTCGCGGACTTGCCGCGGCTGCCGCCGCGCTTGCTGGGGTGTTTGGCCATGGCGCGCATGGTCGCACGCCTGTTCATGGGCGCACCGTCAACGCCGGACACCCTCGCTACCGGCCTTCACGCGGGGTAACCCCTCTGTCATCCTCCGGCCCATGCCGAAAAAGACCAAGGCCACCTCCGTCGACATCGCGTACCGCGCCGGCGTTTCGCAGGCGACGGTGTCGCGCGTGTTGCGCGGGAGTCCGCTGGTCAACATCGAGACGCGCAAGCGGGTGGAAGCGGTGGCGCGCGAACTCAACTACAAGGTCGACCGGCACGCTTCCAGTTTGCGGACGCAGAGGTCGGGGACGTTGGCGTTGCTGCTGTTCGAGGATCCGACGCCGGATGATTCGCACATCAATCCGTTTTTCCTTTCGATGCTGGGGTCGATCACGCGTGCGTGCGCGAAGCACGGGCATGACTTGCTGGTGAGTTTCCAGCAGCTGTCCGACGACTGGCATGCGGATTACGAGAACAGCATGAAGGCGGATGGGTTGATCCTGCTGGGGTACGGGGATTACCTGGCTTACCAGAGCACGCTGGAGCAGCTGGTCGACCAGGGGACGCATTTCGTGCGCTGGGGGGCGGTGTTGCCGGGGCAGCCGGGGGTTTCCATTGGCTGCGACAACTTCCATGGTGGGCAGTTGGTGGGCGAACACTTGTATGCGCTGGGGCGGCGGCAGGTGGCGTTCCTCGGGGATGCGTCCAATCGCTATCCGGAATTCTTTGCGCGCTACCGGGGGTGCGGGGTGGCGCTGCACGATTGGCACGTGACGATGGATCCGTCGTTGCAGGTGGATGCGGAGAGTTCGGAAGAGGCGGGGTATGCGGCGGCGCAGACGTTGTTGGCGCGCGGGAAACCTTTTGACGCGGTGTTTGCGGCCAGCGATTTGATTGCGATTGGGGCGATGCGGGCGTTGACGGAGTCTGGGTTGCGGGTGCCGGAAGACGTGAGCGTCGTGGGGTTCGACGATATTCCGATGGCGCGGTTTGCCAATCCGGCGTTGACGACGGTGTACCAGAACACGACGCGGGCGGGCGAGCTGCTGGTCGAGGCGTTGTTGAAGCAGATTCGGGATGAGCCGATCGAGAGTCAGATGATTCCGGCGTCGTTGATCGTGCGGAAGTCGAGTGGGGCGGTATTCTCCGACATGTGACGGAACAACTGATGCGTCGAGGTCAGGAATTTCGCGGCTCATAAATTGGCTAGGCAAAGACATCATGTCATTTCGAATCTCAATTCCCACCACTAACGCCCCATTGGAGCTCAACATAGAGCTTGGCACGTCAACCACGTTCGTCGGAGCCAACGGAAGCGGGAAGTCAAGGCTTGCTGTACATCTCGAAACAGTAGTTCAGGATCGCAGTCATCGCATTTCGGCACACCGGGCACTTGGCCTTAATCCAAATGTTCCAAAAATCAGCGAAGCGAATGCTAAGCGAGGATTAAAGTTTGGGCGCCCTGACGAGAGTTCTCAGTTCGGACACCGGCGACTAAATCGATGGCATCAAAAAGAAGCCGTCGCTCTCCTGAACGATTTTGATTTCCTGCTGCAGGTTCTGTTTGCAGAGCAATCTCGTACGGCACTTGAGACACATCAAAAAGTTCGCCAAGGCCCGCTGGATTCAGCGGCTCCAACAAAGTTCGAGAAGCTGCAGGACATTTGGCATCACCTGTTACCTCATCGCGAACTCATCATAAGTGGAGATGATGTGCGCGTCCGCGCGCCTGGGACCGAAGTTCTGTACAGCGCGTCTGAGATGAGCGACGGCGAACGGGCAATTTTCTATCTAACAGGCCAGGTGCTGGTCGCTGAGCAGGGGGCACTGCTTGTGGTGGATGAGCCGGAGCTTCACGTCCATCCTTCAATCATGAACAAGCTTTGGGATCAGTTGGAGAATGCGCGACCGGACTGTGCATTTGCATTTATCACCCACGACCTAGAGTTTGCGGCGGCGCGGGTCGGGCAAAAGTTCATCATTCGCGAATACAGTGCCGGCCCGCGTTGGAAGCTGGAAGCAATGCCAGTCGACGCGGGATTTCCAGAAGAGATCACAACGTTGCTGCTGGGTAGCCGTCGGCCGATTCTGTTCGTCGAAGGCGACGGTGGGAGTCTGGATCAGTCGGTGTATCGATGCGTATACCCCGAGTGGACCGTAGTCCCAATGGGTTCGTGCCAAGACGTTATTCGTGCGGTAGCAACCATGCGAACCAATGCCGCGTTTACTCGACTTCGATGTGCAGGGATCGTTGATGCCGACGACTATGATGTGACCGAAATTGAACGTTTGACGGAACTGGGCGTTTCAGTTTTGCCGGTTTCGGAATTGGAGAATGTGTTTCTCCTTCCCAATATTTCAAGAGAGATTGCGCGAGCGGAACATCTAGACGACACCGAGATCGAGGCGCGGCTAGGTGAACTACGCACCGAACTCCTAACCATCGCTGCGCAGCCTGAGTCGATTGATGCTGTGGTCCGTCGTCACACGGTTCGACGAATTGATCGCTTGGTAAAGCGAATAGACGTTAGCCGAGAACGCTCAATTGACCAGATTGATTCGGAGTTTCGCGCGCAAGCGCACGCCCTGAACATTCATGGGCTTGCTGAAGATCGAAGGAGGGGAATTAACGCAGCAATTGCTGCACAAGATCTGCCTGCACTTCTTGCGCTTTTAGACAACAAAGGACTGATTGCCCGCGCCGCGAGCCGGTTGCGCAGTACCAGGCTTGATTCGTTTGAGTCATGGCTTGCTCGTATTCTTCTCAACGACCGCGCGCCGGCCCTTGTTGCAGCATTACGCGCCGCTTTGCCCCGGCTATCGTCTGCATAGTTGAAGAGGTCACAAGGGGCGGTTCAAGGTGTTGGCCGGTGACTCGGCAGAAGCATGACGAACAGAAGATGCGCACGCGTTGAGCCGATCAAGTGAGCTGCTCCATTTCCTGAAGCGCAGCTAGCAGCAGCGCCTCAAGCTGGCTTGACTTCATGAGGAGGTCTCTTAATTCAGGGTCGTTTGGACTGAGTGGGGGAGTTTGCACAGAAGGACGGCGATTCATAAGGCCTGCGCCTAATTTGCGAACTTCAATGTTTAGTAGATTCACATCTGCCGAAACGAATATCTTGGCCGCGGAAGCGGCCGAGGCGTATGCAGAGAATCTCTTGATCAATGCTTGTCGATCGTCATTCCAGACGGATTGGTTAGCCTGTCCATTCGATTGCGGAATGATCATTTGCGCGCCCACGTTGGTATCAATTCCCATGTGCGCCTCGAGTAAATTGGCGACTACCACGAACTTTCGTTCTGCTACTCGAAGTGCAAGCGCTTTCTTTATCTCTTGCGCCGCGCGAATGCGCTCGGTTTCTGCAATGAGCGATACCTTGTATGCCTCTAGTTCGCGCTCCAGACTCGCCGTGTGGGCTGCCAGTTCTCTTGCATGGCGTGATTTGAGTTCCTCCAAATCTGACATCAGTGCGCGCGAAAGTACTTGTTTGATTTTCTCCCTGTAGTAAAAGGCGAGAAGCGCTACGAAGGCGAGAAAGAGTGGCGTTGTCCTGGCGAGCCAGTCAAGGAAGTGTACGAGTGACGAGATTCGGGCCGATTCCATGGGTGAGTTGGTCCTTGTGATCGAGTTCGCCAGTAACCGTGCCCCTTCTCGTTCGTCAACTCGAAGGCTTAGTCGTTAGAACTTGGACGTAGTGTCGCCTCTGTACTTGTATGCCGAACGGGGTGCTAAAGGGCAGCCCGCTTGAAGTGGCTAAACGCAAGGGGTGGCCCGGAGTGGCCAGTGATCGAAAGGTGAGCTCACCGATGTGTTGCTGTGAGCAGTGTTCACTCCCGTCTCCTTTGGAAGCACAATGCCCCCCATGACCAAGCAACAATCCCCCTGGATCGCCGGCATCAATGCCGTGGCGTCCGCCGTTGAACACGACGCCGAGAACGTCCGCGAGGTGCTCCTCGAGGCCGGCGCCAAGAATCCCCGGATTACCGAGATCGAGACCCAGGCGCGGCGCGTGGGGATCGAGGTGCGGCGCGTAGCGCAGAACGCGCTCGATGGGGTGGCCGGGGGGCTGCGCCACCAGGGGGCGGTCGCGCGGTATGCGGCGGCCAAGACCTGGGACGAGAACGAGCTGGAGGGGCTGGTCGAGGCGGCGGCGGGCAAGGCGCTCGTGCTCGTCCTCGACGGGGTGCAGGATCCGCACAACCTCGGGGCGTGCCTGCGCAGTGCGGCGGCCGCGGCGGTGACGGCGGTGGTGATTCCGAAGGACAAGGCGGTGCAAGTCAACGCGACCGTGCGCAAGACATCGGCCGGTGCGGCGGACAACATTCCCGTCGTGCGCGTGACCAACCTGTCGCGGTGCCTGCGCGACCTGCAGCAGCAGGGCGTGTGGATCTACGGGCTGGCAGGCGATGCCGAGGCGTCGCTGTATGGGATCGATCTGAAGGGCAACGTCGCGCTGGTGCTCGGCGGCGAGGCCGATGGGCTGCGCCGCCTCACGCGCGAGAACTGCGACCAACTGGTGCGCATTCCGATGCCCGGTGAATTCGAAAGCCTCAATGTCTCGGTGGCGACGGGCGTGGCCCTGTTCGAAGCCGTGCGGCAGCGCCTCGCATGAGCCTGCACTGGTACGACTTCGTGGGATTCGCGGGGACGCTGGCGATCCTGGTGGCGTTCTTCCTGCTGCAGGCGGGGAAGATGGATGGCAACGGGCGCGCGTACCAGCTGGTGAACATGTTTGGCGCGGCGGCGATCCTGGTCACGTTGCTGGGGAGTTTCAACGTGGCGGTGTTCGTGCTTGAAAGCGCATGGGTGCTGGTGAGTGGGTATGGATTGTGGCGGGGGCGAAAGGCGCGACCGGGCTGAAGAAGGGGCGGCACGATGCATCGATGGCTGGCGCAAGGCGCTTTGACCAGCATGGCCTTCATGCTTGCCGCGCTCGCCGGATGTAGCACCACGCAGCAATACACCCGGGCCGTGCATGCACTCCACACCGAGGCGCCGCACCTGTGGTGCTGGACGTCGACTGCCAGCTTGTCGCCCACGTATCACGGTGCACGGTGCAGCGAATCGACGGACGCCGACCTGGCCGAGGCGCAATGCATCAAGACACTCTCGGACGCGGCTACGCATCGACCCGGAGTGAATTCGGCGAAGCGGGATGTCGAATCGTGCATGCGCGACGAGGGGTGGTCGCTCTTCCCCCTTGCGTTCTATCTCCAGACGCACGACACGCGGAATTGCCGCGTGCAGGACGATCCGCTGGTGTGGTGTCCGGACTGGGAGTAATGCCTACAAAAACGGATTCGCCCGATGCCGCGTATCCCGCGGGATATCGATGTGCCGCGTCGCCAGGATCCGGTCCAGTCCCATCCGCATGTCGGTGAACGCCACGCGCACCGCGTCCTTCGACACCGCTTTCTCCGCACACGTGCCGGACATGGGCGAGGCGATGAACATGCCGTCCTTCCAGGGCAGCACGATCAGCAGCGCGTAGTCGGATTCCACCGAGGTGTAGACGAAGCCGTGTTCGAGGTCGGCCATGTCCAGCTGGGCGGCCAGTTCGAGCACGGGCACGGCGAGTTCGTCGAGCACGCTGACGCCATCGACCGTGATGCGCAGCGACGCGGTGATGTTGAGGAAGCGCTCGGCCGCCGACCCCATGGGGCCGTCGAGGGTGAGGGGGCCGAGTTCGATGTTGATGCGATTCATGCCGAAGGGGTCGGGGCGGCGCTTGAGTCTATGGCGGCGTGGACGAGCTTAGGCCTGCGGTCGTTAAGGATGCTTGCTGCGCGGGGCGGGATCGCGTCTATTACCAATTCAGAGTCGGGGCGCGCGAGGTTTCTGGAATGAATCGAATTTGCCGGCCTGTAGCGCTGGGTTCGCTCGCGGGGCTCTGCGCATGCAGGCAGACCGGCGCGAGGACAAAGTGGCGCCGCTTCGCATGACGACTTGGCAGGATGTCGTTGGCATGGGATTCGCGCTCGTTTTCGTCAACGCGCTGGCGTGGACCTTGCTGTACCTCATGTCCCTGGGCCAGCTTTCCGCCGAGGTGCAGAAGCAGGATCCAGGGAAGTGGCGGGAGATCCGCGCAAACGGGGCGCTGGTCGAAACGCGGATGAAGACTGGATTTCGCGTGTTGCGCATGTACCTCGGCGATCCCTCGGGGTTGTCGCTGCGCGGTCGGGCTGGCGAGGTTGCGGCGATTGCGCGCTTTCGCCTCACCGTGGGCGTCATGTCGATGTGCGCCCTTTTCATCGCGATGGGCGTGCTGGCTTCGATCGATTAGCCAGGCGGCGCGATCTCGGACCACCGATTCGCCACCGCACAAAACAACGCCGCCGTCTTCTCCGCGTCGTACACCGCGGAATGCGCTTCCTCGCCGTTCCACTCGATGCCCGCCGCCTGCACCGCACGCGCCAGCACGGTTTGCCCGAACGCCACGCCACCCAGCGATACCGTGTCGAACACGCTGAAGGGGTGGAACGGGTTGCGCTTGTGCTGCACGCGTGCGACGGCGGCGTTGAGGAAATTCAAATCGAAATGCGCGTTGTGGCCGACGAGGATCGCGCGCTGGCAGTGGTGTTTCTTGACCGCGGCGCGCACGGCAGCGAACACGTGGTCCAGGCCTTCCTTTTCTTCCTTCGCGAAACGGAAGGGGTGGTCCAGGCGGATGCCGGTGATCTCGAGGGACTTGGGGTCGATTTCGAGGCCGGGCGCGGGATGGAAGTGCGCGCTGCTGACTTCGCCGGGGATGTACCGGCCCTGGTCGTCGAGGTCGATCGGGATCGCGGCCATTTCCAGCAGCGCGTGCTTCTGCCAGTCGAAGCCGCCGGTTTCCACGTCGACGATGACGGGGAGGTAGCCGCGGAAGCGGTCGGCCATGCGGCGGAACGCGGGGGGCGCGGCGTCGGGGGCGGGGAGGGGCGGGGATTCGGACTGCGTCATGGGGCGCAGGGTACCGGAACGCGTTGCTGGCCTCGGGGTTCGACGCGATCGGAGCGTCCCCATTCCAGCCTCCCCCCGGTGGGGGGAGGGGCAACAACTCAGGCGCTGTTGGTGGCGTCGCGCTTTTCGCGCGGCGGCAGCTGCTCTTCGCCGTGCACGAGGAACCACACGTTCTCCGCGATGTTGGTCGCGTGGTCGCCGATGCGTTCCAGGTTCTTCGCCATGAACAGCAGGTGCGTGCACGGGGTGATCGCGCGCGCGTCTTCCATCATGTAGGTCAGCAGTTCGCGGAACAGGCCGGTGTAGAGCGTGTCCAGTTCGGCGTCGCGGTTGCGCACGCGCTGGGCGGCGTCGGCGTCCAGGTCGCGGTACGCGTCCAGCACGTCGCGCACCTGCTGCGCGGCCAGGCGGCCCAGCGCATCCAGGCCACGCGTATGCGGCAGCGGGGGCGAGAGGTTCAGGGCGGTCGAACGCTTGGCGACGTTGGCGGCGTAGTCGCCGATGCGTTCGATGTCGGCGCTCACCTTCAGCGCGGCCAGGATGATGCGCAGGTCGCGGGCCATCGGGCCGCGCAACGCCAGGCGCATCACGTCGTGGTCGATCGCGCGTTCGATGGCGTCGATGGCTTCGTCGTTGGCGACGATGCGTTCGGCGGCCTTGTCGTCGCGGCGTTCCACCACGTCCAGCGCGGCATCCAGCTGCGCGGCGGCCATGTGGCCCATGCGCAGGATTTCCTCGAGCAGGCGGCGCTGTTCGTCGTCGTAACTCTTCACGATATGGTCGTGCATCTGATTCATTACCCTTCTTCTCGATGAGGTCGCCGCTGCCGTCCATGGCGCAACATTCGTGCTTCGGATCGTCCGGCCCGGCCATCCATGGCCGGGCGTTCGGCAAGCCGCGCGGCAGTGCCGCGCAAGCGGCTTACCTCACCCAAACCGCCCCGTAATGTAGTCCTCGGTCTGCTGCTTCGAGGGATTGGAAAAGATCGTCGCCGTCTCGCCGTGCTCGACCATGTCGCCCAGGTACATGAAGGCGGTGTAGTCCGACACGCGCGCGGCCTGCTGCATGTTGTGCGTCACAATCATGATCGTGTACGTCTGCTTGAGGTCTTCCACCAGCTGCTCGATGCGGCTGGTGGAAATGGGATCGAGCGCGGAGGTCGGTTCGTCCAGCAGCAGCACGTCGGGGCGCAGGGCCACGGCGCGCGCGATGCACAGGCGCTGCTGCTGTCCGCCGGACAGGCCCAGCGCGCTCTGCTTCATCTTGTCCTTCACCTCGTCCCACAACGCGGCCTGGCGCAGCGCTTCTTCCACGCGCGCGTCCATCTCGGCCTTCGACAGGCGTTCGTGGTGGCGGATGCCGTAGGCGACGTTCTCGTAGATCGTCATCGGGAAGGGCACCGGCTTCTGGAACACCATGCCCACCTTGCTGCGCAGGCGGTTGAGCGGGTACTTCGGATCCAGTACGTCCTCGCCGTCCAGCAGCACCTGGCCGCTGGCCACTTGCTTCGGGTACAGCGCGTAGATGCGGTTGAAGATGCGCAGCAGCGTGGACTTCCCGCAGCCCGAGGGGCCGATCAGCGCGGTGACGCGCTTCTCCGGGATGTCCATGTTGATGTTGCGCACGGCGTGGAAATCGCCGTAGTGGAAGTTGAGCCCGCGGGCGGCGAGTTTCATGGGGGCCTGCACGGTTTCGAGTCGGGTCATCATGTTCATTCGTGGACGATGCGCGAGCGCGACACGACCGCGCGGGCGATGATCGCCACGAGCAGCACGAACGCGGTGAGGACGAAGGCGCCGGCCCAGGCGAGCGTGTGCCACTGCTCGAAGGGGCTCATCGCGTACTGGAAGATCACCACCGGCACGTTCGCCATCGGCTGCGACAGGTCGGTGGTCCAGTACTGGTTGTTGAGCGCGGTGAAGAGCAGCGGGGCGGTTTCGCCGGTGATGCGTGCCAGCGCCAGCAGGATGCCGGTGACGATGCCCGGCAGCGAGGCGCGATAGAGCACCTGCACGGTCACCTTCCACTGCGGCACGCCGAGCGACAGCGCGGCTTCGCGCATCTGCGCGGGCACCAGGCGCAGCATTTCATCGGTGGTGCGCACGACGACCGGCAGCACGATGAAGGCCAGCGCGATCGCACCGGCCAGCGCGGAGAAGTGCCCCATCGGCGCGACGACCAGCGTGTACACGAACAGGCCCAGCACGATCGACGGTGCGGACAACAGGATGTCGTTGACGAAGCGGATGGTCTCGGCCAGGCGCGAACTCCAGCGCGTGCCGCCGTATTCGGCGAGGTACGTGCCGGCCAGCACGCCGATCGGTGCACCGAACAGCACGCCCAGCAGGCTCATCACCACGCTGCCGAAGATCGCGTTGAGCAGGCCGCCCTTTTCGCCGGGCGGCGGGGTCATCTGCGTGAACAGCGTGATGTCCAGCGACGCCAGGCCCATGCGCAGAGTAGTCCACACGATCCACGCCAGCCAGAACAGGCCGAAGAGTGTGGCCGCCGTGGCCAGCACCTGCGCCACGCCGTTCTTGAAGCGGCGCACGCGATACAGCGTGGTCATCGACGCGGCCATCAGGTGCCCTCCCGCTTCTTCAGCTGGCGCAGCATCAGGCGCGCCACGGTCAGCACGACGAAGGTCACCAGGAACAACACGAAGCCCAGTGCGATCAGCGAGGAGCGATACATTTCCGAATCGGCTTCGGAGAACTCGTTGGCGATCGTGGCCGCGATGGAGTTGCCGGGCATCAGCAGCGACGTGGTGAGTTCATGCGCGTTGCCGAGCACGAAGGTCACCGCCATCGTTTCGCCGAGCGCGCGGCCCAGGCCGAGGAAGATGCCGCCGATCACGGCCGAGCGCGTGTAGGGCAGCACGACGTCCCACACCACTTCCCAGCGCGTGGAGCCCAGCGCGTACGCGGATTCCTTCAAGCGGCCCGGCACGGTGAGGAACACCTCGCGCATCACCGAGGCGATGAAGGGAATGACCATCACCGACAGCACCAGGCCCGCGGTGCCCATGCCCAGGCCGATCGGCGGGCCGGCGAAGAAGCGGCCGACGAAGGGCCAGGTGCCCATGTGTTCGTCGACCCACGGATACACGTGTTCGGACAGCACCGGCACGAGCACGAACAGGCCCCACATGCCGTAGATGATCGAGGGGATGCCGGCGAGCAGTTCGATCGCGGCGCCCACCGGGCCGCGCAGCCACTTGGGCGCGACTTCGGTGAGGAACATCGCGATGCCGAAGCTCACCGGCACGGCGATGAGCATGGCGATGAAGGCGGTGACCAGCGTGCCGTAGATCGGGACCAGCGCGCCGAACTGCTGGTTGACCGGATCCCACGCATCGGTCCACAGGAACTTGAAGCCGAACGTTTCGAACGCGAGGCGGCCGCCCCACAGCATCGACAGCGCAGCGGCGACCAGCGACACCAGCACGAACACGCCGGCGATGCCCACCAGCCACTTGAAGCTGCGGTCGGCGCGGCCGTCGCGGCTGCTGCGGGTGTCGAGGGCCTCGATGTCGAGGGGGATGGCACTCATTCGGCGGTCGTCGTCGGTTCGTGGGCGGGGCGTGCGTAGCGTGTGGCGGTTCGATGACACCCGGATGACACGCGGGCCGGATAAAAGCGTGGGCCGAAAAAAACGCGGGCCGAAGCCCGCGTTGGGAAGGTGCAGCGACGTGGGGGGTCGTCGTGCAGGGGGAGCGTGCGATCAGTACTTCAGGTTCTGTGCCCAGTAGCCTTCGATCTGCTGGACGAGGGCGTCCGGCAGCGGCACGTAGTCGAGGTTCTTCGCGGCGGCGTCGCCGTTGGCGTACGCCCATGTGAAGAAGTCCTTGGCGTTCTTGGCGCCGGCGGCGTTCTTCGGCTGCTTGTACATCAGGATGAAATTGGTCGCGGTGATCGGCCAGGACTTCTCGCCCGGGGCGTTGGTCATCACCAGGTAGAAGTCCTTCGCGTTCTTCCAGTCGGCGCTGGCGGCGGCGGCCTGGAAGCTGTCGTCGGACGGCACGATGAAGTTGCCGGCGGCGTTCTTCATGCGCGTGTAGGTCATCTTGTTCTGCAGCGCGTAGGACATCTCGACGTAGCCGATGCCGCCGGCGATCTGCTTGACGTAAGCAGCCACGCCTTCGTTGCCTTTGCCGCCGATGCCGGTCGGCCACTTCACGGCCGTGCCTTCGCCCACCTTGGTCTTCCATTCCGGGCTGACCTTGCCCAGGTAGTTGACGAAGTTGAACGTGGTGCCCGAGCCGTCGGCGCGGTGCAGGACGGTGATCTTCTTCGCCGGCAGCTGCAGGCCGCTGTTGAGTTCGACGATGCGCGGGTCGTTCCACATCGTGACCTTGCCGAGGAAGATGTCGGCCAGCAGCGGGCCGTCGAGCTTCATCGCACCGGCCTGGATGCCGGGGACGTTGACGACCGGCACGACGCCGCCGATCACCGACGGGAACTGCGCGAGGCCGAATTTGGCGAGCTCTTCCGGCTTCATCGGCGCGTCGGACGAACCGAAATCAACGGTGCCGGCCTTGATCTGCGCGATGCCGCCGCCGGAGCCGATGGACTGGTAGTTCACCTTCTTGCTGGTGGCCGCGGCGTAGTCGGAGGACCACTTCGACATGATCGGGTAGACGAACGAAGCGCCCGCGCCGGTGACGTCGGCGGCACTGGCGGCAGACGCGAACCCACCGGCCAGGACGAGCGCCAGGGTGAGCGTGGTGGTGCGAAGCGACTGGAACTTGGACACGGGCGCAACTCCTCGAGTGGATGCGCGCATTCCATAACCATCCGATGACAGTGCGATGTTGGCGATATGACAGGCGCGTGACATCCGGCGGGCGGGTCAGGCTTCTTGTGCGGATTCAGGTTTGCGTCGTCCCCGCGGAAGCGGGGACACCCATTGGGGGCGCTCCGCCACGCCCCGTCGCACAGTCTTTTCTGCCGCAAGAGCAACGCGGCAGAAAAGACTGTGCGACGTGACGCGTCGGATCTCGTCGCCGTTTTGTTCGCGCTAACACGCTTGCGTAGACCCGCGCACCGAATCGGAGGGTCGCTGGCGAACACATCTTCTCCGGATGGACGGCGCGCCGCCCACCTCGAGCCCTCGCATCTGAAATGCCTCACTGCTCTCTGGCAGGCGGGGCGCCTGTCCAAGTCTGTGCCTTCCACACATTAGGAAGGAAAGCGGTCGCGCCGTGCTCTTGATTGTCGCGAAAGAATTGATTGGGTTGTGCGTGCGTTACCACGCACGCCAGCGACCCTTGGAAAAGGTCGGCCCCTTGATCGAAAAGGCTCGAATGGTGATGCCCCAGCCCGTGGTGGGGTGAGAATTTTCGCCGCCACGTCGGCGAGAAATTCTTACCACGCCGCGGGTTCGGGCGACGCGGTCTTCACCCCAGGCGGGCTTCTGCAGCGCACCCAAAACCCCTGCTTTCCCACGAGCGCAAAACAAAAAAAAGCGCGGCCGAAGCCGCGCTTTTCCCGACCCTATGGGGGAGTCGATTACCAGTAGAACTGCACGCGCGCTTCCACGATGCTCGGGTTGTCGTCCACGAACGCGTTGAACGTGCGGTTGTTGTTGATCGGATCGGCGGCCTGCGTAGCGCTGGTGCGGCCGATGAAGCGCGTGCTGCTGACGTCGACGTAGTTCAGCATGAACTTGAAGTTCGAACGCCAGTACCAGTTCACGCCGACCGTCCAGGTATCCATCTCGCCGCCGAGCGCACCGATCACCGTCGGGTTCGCCGTCGGCGTCGCGCCCGGGATCACCGAGCCATCGTTCAGGTCGATCGTGTCGTAGCGCAGCGCCAGCTGGAACATGCCGCTGCCCGGGTTGTTCGGCAGCGGCGTGGACGGCGTGCCCGACTTGTAGCCCCAGGTTTCGCCCGTGATGTTCCAGACGCCGGAGATGTAGCCGCTGGACGCCTTGAAGTCACCCGCGACGCCGCTGTAGCGGTCCGTCGTGCTGGTCATGTACTCGCCCTGCAGCTTGAACGGGCCATGCACCCAGAACGATTCCAGGCCCGTCGTCGCGATGCGGTCCGTGTTGCGCAGCGCGCCGGTATCGACGATGCGCTGGCCGGCCAGGTCGGCGTCCGGACGCGCGCGCCACTGCACCGTGTCGGTAAAGGTGTCGTAGTTGTTGTACGACAGGCCCACGTGGAAGATCGAGCCCGTCGCGTTGATGGGCGCCCAGTAGGCGCGCACGCCCCAGCCCGGACCGTGCGGCGTCGGCGCCGGATGCTCGGTGAGTTCCTTGGTGAAGACGCTGCCGGCGATCGCCCAGTTGTTGTCGCCGTACTGGTACATCGCACCGAGGCGGCGCGCGATGCCGAAGGTGTTGGTGGTGACGGCCTTGGAGATGAAGTCGTTGTTCTTCGTCGACGACAGCTCTTCGAGCGAGTTGAGCTGCTTGTACTGGCCGACCTGGAAGAAGTGGTTGGCGTTGCCGCGGATCTTGTACTTGGCGTTGACGTCGAGCCACTTGTCGGCCTTCGCGTCGTAACCGAGCACCCACTCGAGGTTGCCCGGGCCCTTGCCCTTGAGCACGAGTTCGGCGCGGCGCATTTCGAAGTCGGCGTCCTTGCCGTCCGGCGCATCGCCGTTGAGGTTGGCGAAGTCGTTGTTGAACCAGTTGCCGTCGGCCTGGACCAGGCCTTCGAAGGTGACTTCGGAATCGGCGATGACGTCGAGCGCGACCTGCGCGTGCGCGGCGGGCGCGGCGAACATGCCAAGCGCGCCGAGGACGGCGAGGGTCAGGGTGCTGCGGGTGAGGTTCATGGCGAGCCCTTCGGGCGGGGTGGTGAGGAATGCCGCGCAGCCTAGGGCGTGAATCTTTCGTTATTGTGACAAGTTGCGGGCGCGTGACACTTTCGGTGCGATTGCTTGCGGCGGTGGGGTCTTGTCGGGGAAGCGGCAAAGGTCCGCGATCGGGCAGCCCGGGCAGTTGGGTTTGCGCGCGAGGCACGTGTAGCGGCCGTGGAGGATCAGCCAGTGGTGCGCATCGTGCAGGAATTCGGCGGGGATCACGTGCACGAGGTTGTCCTCCACCGTGCGTACGTCCTTGCCCGGCGCCAGGCCCGTGCGGTTGGCGACGCGGAAGATGTGCGTGTCCACCGCCATCGTGGGTTCGCCGAAGGCGGTGTTGAGGACCACGTTCGCGGTCTTGCGGCCGACACCGGGGAGGGCTTCGAGCGCTTCGCGGGTGCGCGGCACTTGCCCGTCGTGCTCGTCCAGCAGCTGTTGCGACAGCGCCATGACATTGGCGGCCTTGGTGTTGAACAGGCCGATGGTGGCGATCGCCTTCTTCAGTTTCGCTTCGCCGAGGGCGACGATCGCGGCCGGCGTGTTGGCGACCGGGAAGAGTTTGCGCGTGGCCTTGTTGACGCCGACATCGGTGGCCTGCGCGGACAGCACCACGGCGACCAAGAGTTCGAACGGGCTCTTGAACTCGAGCTCGGTGGTGGGATGCGGGTTGAGTTCGCGCAGGCGCGTGAAGAGTTCGGTGATTTCGGCGCGGGTGAGCTTCGTGCGCTTCGTCCTGCGGGCGGGCTGCTTCATTCGGGCTTGCGTTGTGCGGCGCGGGCTTTCGCGCGGGCGAGGGCGGCCGCGGCGGCGGGCGGGAGCGTCGGCTTCGCGACGTCCGGCGTGGCGACCGGGGTGCGGCGCGCATCGCGTTCGGCGCGGCGGCGTTCGAGGCGGGCGTTGCGGGCGCGGAAGCGTTCGCGGGCGTCGAGGGCGGCGCGGCGTGCGTCGCGTGCGTTCGCGAGCAGCGCGCTACAGGCGGGCCTGCAGGCGTCGCATTCGATCGCGCCGAGCAAGCCTGCGTCGAGCGCGCGATCCACATCGTCGACGCGCAGGGCATCGACGATGCGATGCGCGGCCTCGCCGCGCGGATCAACGCAACCGCACACCGTGCAGGGCATCAGCGGCCGTTGAACGCAGGCTTGCGGCGTTCGAGGAACGCGGTGGTGCCTTCGCGCATGTCGTCGGTCGCGAACATCAAACCGAACTGCGCGCTCTCGTATTCCAGGCCTTCCTCGATGCCGCATTCGCCGCCGACGGCGATGCAGTCGAGGATGCCGCGCATCGCGAGCGGGGCTGCGTTCGCGAGTTGCTCCGCGAAGGCCATGACGTGCGATTCCAGCTCCGCCGCCGGCACCACGCGATTGACGATGCCGAGGTGCAACGCGCGCGCCGCGTCGATCGGCGCGCCGGCCAGGCACAGTTCCAGCGTGGCGGCGCGACCGGCCAGGCGCAGCAGGCGCTGCGTGCCGCCGAAGCCGGGGATGAGGCCGAGGTTGATCTCGGGCTGGCCGACCTTCGCGGTGTCGGACGCGATGCGCAGGTGGCAGCTCATCGCCAGTTCCAGGCCGCCGCCGAGCGCGAAGCCGTTGACCATCGCGATCACGGGCTTCGGCATGCGTTCGATGCGCCGCATCATGCGTTGGCCGCGCAGCGAGAAGTCGCGCCCTTCGACCGGCGTGAGGGCGTGCATTTCGGCGATGTCGGCGCCCGCGACGAAGGCCTTCGGCCCGCTGCCCGTGAGGATCACGACGCGCACGGCCGGGTCCGCGGCGGCCGCATCGAAGGCGCGATGCAGGGCGTCCAGGGTGGCGAGGTTCAGCGCGTTGAGCTTGTCGGGGCGGTGGACCGTGAGGATTCTTATCGCGCCGTGGTCGGTGGTGAGCAGGACGGCGTCGTTCTGGGCGGAGTCGGTCATTCGGAAAGCTCGCTGGGGCGTGTTCGAAGGGGGGCGGGTCGCGCGCACCGCCGCTTTCACGGGGAAAAACGCGGCGAACCGGGGCGCGGAACTAAACCTGCGGGGTCCGGTCAGAGGGCCCGGTCGTCAGTGGCGATTCAGCGCGGCGGCCGCTATCCTAGCGCGCCCTTCCGGGACCAACGGACGGGCAATCCCCGGGGTGGCCTGCATGCGCAATACATCGCGCCGGATCGCTTCGATTCCTACCCAGAGAGGTTGTACCGAATGAAGTTGCGCCTGCTTGCCGCCAGTGTCGCGGCCCTCACCCTTGTGTCCGGCCTCGCGCTGGCGCAGGACACCACGACCGAAAAGGGCAAGCTCAGTTATTACTTCGGCTACCAGTTCGGTCGCGACCTCGCCGAGAGTGGCGAACAGGTCGACGTCAACACGCTGGTCAAGGCCGTCCAGGACGGCTACGGCAAGAAGCAGCCTGCGCTGGCCGAAAAGGACCTGCGCCCGGCGGTCGAAGCCTTCCAGAAGCGCCAGCAGGCGAAGGCCGCTGCCGCCAAGGCCGCGTTCGACAAGGATGCCGCCGCCAACAAGACCAAGAGCGACCAGTACCTGGCCGCCAACAAGGCCAAGGCCGGCGTGAAGACGCTCGCCGGCGCCAGTGGCGTGCAGTACCGCGTGATGGAGCCGGGCACCGGCGCCAAGCCCACGGCCAACAGCACGCTCGCGCTGGAAGTCGGTGGTCCGTACCTGTTCGGCCAGAAGGCCGCGGACGACAAGATCCAGAACATCCCGAGCATCAAGCTGAGCGAAGTGCAGATGCCGGCGATGCGCGAAGCCCTGGCGCAGATGCCGGCGGGTTCGAAGTGGGAGATCGTCGTTCCGCCGGCCAGCGCCTTCGGCGCCGACCCGCGCACCGGCTTCCCGCCGAACGTCGCGGTCGCCTTCGAAGTGAAGCTGGTCAGCGTCAAGTAACACCTCGCAGTCGCAAGACGACGAACGCCGGCCCCGCGCCGGCGTTTGTTTTTCTGATGAGAGTTCTCCATCGTGCATTCCATGACTTTCCGCGCCGTCCTCAGTCCTTGCGTCGGCATCTGCAGCCTCGACGACCTGGGGCTGTGCACGGGGTGCCGTCGCACCACGGCGGAGATCGCACGCTGGGGCCAGATGAACGATGACGAGCGCCTGCGCCTGATGGAAATCGTCCTGCCGCAGCGCGCGCCCTTCGACGCGCAATGACGCTGGACCTGGCGCACCTGCGCGCGGTGCTGCATCCGACCGACGCGCCTCCCGCCGGTCCCGGCTGGAACCACGCCGAACTCGACGGCCTGTTGCCCGATCCTCCGTTGCGCGAAGCCGCGGTCCTCGTGGGCCTCGTGCCGCGCATCGAGGGGTGGCAGGTGTTGCTCACGCGTCGCACCGATGCGCTGCGGCACCACGCGGGGCAGGTGAGTTTCCCCGGCGGTCGCATCGAAGCCGTGGACGCCGATGCCATCGCCGCCGCGCTGCGCGAGAGCCGCGAAGAAATCGGCTTGCTGCCGTCGCAGGCCGCGCCCGTGGGCTTCCTCGATCCGCTGTGCACGATCACGGGCTTCCGCGTGTCGCCGCTGGTCGCGATGGTCGATGCGGAGTTCGTCGCGCGCCCGGATCCGGGCGAAGTCGCCGAGGTCTTCGAGGTCCCGCTGGACTACATCCTCGACCCGGCCAACCTGGCCGAGCTCGAAATCACGACGGTCGGCGGTCGCCCCCTCCCGGGCGGACGGCCGCGCCGCGTGCTGGAATTCGTGGATAGAGGTAACCCGCGGAACCGGATCTGGGGCGCCACCGCCTCGATCCTGTTCAACCTGCGGGAACGCATCGCAAGCGCGACGACCGCGGGCTGAGCCCGCACACCAGGAGCGTCACATGGCCGGATGGACCACCCTCGTGCAGGCCGAAACGCTGGCCGTCGCGCTCAATCGGCCAGACCTGGCGATCGTCGATTGCCGGTTCTCGCTGATGAATCCCCTCGCGGGCGAAAGCGCCTACCTCGACGGCCACATCCCGGGCGCGGTGTACGCGCACTTGGAGCGCGACCTGTCCGACATGACGCCCGGTGGCGAAGGCCGCCATCCGTGGCCGAAGGCGGAAACCTTCACCGCGAAGCTCGGCGCGTGGGGCATCCGGCCGGAACACCAGATCGTCGCGTACGACGATGGCGAAGGTGCGCACGCGGCGCGCTTCTGGTTCCTGATGCGCATGCTCGGCCACGAGAAAGTGGCCGTGCTCGATGCAGGCTGGAAGCATTGGACGTCGGTGGGCCTGCCCGTGGATTCGCAGGTGCCCAAGCCGGTGACCGGGCGCTATCCCGGCACGTTCGATACGTCGCGCTTGCTCGACAGCGCGCAGGTGCAGGCGCGCCTCGCGCAAGGCGAGATGCTGATCGATGCGCGCGCGGCGGACCGCTTCCGCGGCGAGAACGAAATGATCGATCGCATCGCCGGCCACGTGCCGGGCGCGGTCAATCGTCCGTATCCGGACAACCTGCTCCACGATCACTTCAAGACGCCGATGCAGCTCGCCGACGAATTCCGCGCGTTGCTCGGGCACACATCGCCGGAGCAGGTGATGGTGATGTGCGGCTCGGGCGTCACGGCGTGCCACCACCTGCTGGCGATGGAGCGCGCGGGGCTGCGCGGTGCGCGCCTGTATACCGGATCGTGGAGCGGCTGGATCACCGATCCGGCGCGGCCCATCGCAACCGGCGAGGCCTGATTACTTCCCGAGTCGTGCGATCAACGCACGCAACCCGGCCTGCGTGTCGGGCGCGCTCCATGCATCGATGAAGCGGGAAAGCCCGATGCGTTCCGGCTGCATCGCCGCGACGACATCCGCGCGCGCGATCGCACGCGTTTCCAGCACGGGCTGGCGCGGCAAGGCGAGCAGCGCTTCCAGCCACACGTGCGCGCGCTTGACGACTTCATCGACGCTGGCGAGTTCATCGACCAGGCCGATGTCGAACGCGCGCTGCGCGTCCACCATCTCGCCTCCGACCAGCAAACGCTCCGCGCGCTGCGGCCCGACCATGCGGCGCATCAAGTACTGGATGCCTTCCGGCGCGACGAGGCCCACCTGCGTTTCGTTGAGCCCGATGCGATACAGCCCGTCGGCCATGACGCGATAGTCGCAGCACAACGCGAGCACGCAGCCACCGGCGGGCGCATGGCCGGCGAGCGCGGCCACGACCGGCACCGGCGATTCGGCGAGCGCGCGCGCGGCACCGAAGAAGGCTTCCCACGCTTGCAGCAGTGCAGCGCGGTCATCGCCCAGGCTCAGCAGGTGCGGCACATCGAGGCCGGCGGAAAACACCTTGGGGCCGCCCGACAGCACGATGCCTGCAGCGCCACCGGCGATGGCCTCGGCGAGCGCGTTGCGCAGGTCCGTGCACAGCTGCGGGTTCAAGGCATTGACCGGCGGGCGCGCGAGTTTCAGTTCGACGATCGAGCCGTGCGTGGTGCGTTCGATGAGCGACATGCGGGCATCCGGTGCGTGGGGTCGGCCGGTATCATAGGCCGCATGAAAAACGTCCGCCTCGCACCGTTCGCTGCCGTCCTCGTCCTGTCGTTCCTGGCCCCGGCCTGCGCGAAGCAGCCGACCGCCGCGGCCGCCTGCGTGCCGGTCGTGCGCGACGGGTGGATCCGCCTGGTGCCGGGGATGGATTCGATGCAGGCGGGCTTCGGCCGCATCGAGAACCGCTGCGCCACGCCCGCGACGATCGTCGGCGCGCGCAGTCCCGCGCACGGCATGGCCGAGTTGCACGAGACGAAGATCATCGATGGCGTGAACCGCATGCGGGCGGTGCCGACGCTACGCATCGCGCCGGATGACGCGGCGGTGCTGAAGCCGGGTGGGTTGCACCTGATGCTGATGGAAGCGCGCGCGCCGCTGAAGGCGGGCAGCAAGGTGGCGATCGAATTCCCGCTGCAGGATGGGCGGGTGGTGCGGGGGGAATTTGTGGTGAAGGCACCGGGCGAATAAGAGCGCCCCCTCCCAGCCTCCCCCGACGGTGTCGGGGGAGGAGCAAAAACTAGCTCGCCATCTCCCGCACGGCATCCGGCAACGGAATCGGGCGGCCGCTCGCGCGTTCGATCCACACCATCACCACGTGGCCGTCGGCGTACAGCGTCTTGCCGTCCTCCGACACGATGCGATGGCCCAGCGTCGCGCTGGTGTTGCCCACGCGATCGGCATACAGCTCGACGACCACGTTCGCCGGATACGGGATCGGCATCTTGTAGTTCATCTGCACCGCAGCCAGCAGCGGTGCCATCGTGTCATCCATCCATGCGCGGTCGAGCGATTCGAACCAGCGGATGCGCGCCTCTTCCAGGTAGGTCATGAAGTTGGCGTTGTTGACGTGGTTGAACGCGTCCAGGTCGCGCCAGCGCAACGCCATCGGCATGCGGAACAGCAGCTTGTGCGGCGTGTCCGTCATGCGGCGGACTTCCGCTTCGGGGCCTTCTTCGCGGCGGCCTTGGCGGCCTTTGCCGCAGCGGCGTCGGCCTTCTTCGTCGCCAGCTTTTCGGCCTTCGTCGGCGGACGCGGCGCGTCCGGACGCGGCGACGGTGCGGGTTTCGTCGGCTTCGCTTCCGTGCCGAGCACCTTGCGCAGGAACTGGCCCGTGTGCGAATGCGCAACACCCGCGACGTCTTCCGGCGTACCGGTCGCGATGATCGAACCACCGCGATGGCCGCCCTCCGGCCCGAGGTCGATCACCCAGTCCGCCGTCTTGATGACGTCGAGGTTGTGTTCGATCACCACGATCGTGTTGCCGTCGTCGCGCAGCTTGTGCAGCACGGCGAGCAGGTGCTCGATGTCGTGGAAGTGCAGGCCGGTGGTGGGCTCGTCGAGGATGTAGAGCGTGCGGCCGGTGTCGCGGCGCGAGAGTTCCTTCGACAGCTTGACGCGCTGTGCTTCGCCGCCCGACAACGTGGTGGCGGGCTGGCCGAGCTTGACGTAGCTCAGGCCCACGTCCATCAGCGTTTCGAGCTTGCGCGAAATCGTGGGCACCGGTTCGAACAGCGACAGCGCGTCTTCCACCGTCATTTCCAGCACGTCGTGGATGCTGTAGCCCTTGTAGAGGATCTCCAGCGTCTCGCGGTTGTAGCGCTTGCCGTGGCAGACGTCGCAGGGCACGTACACGTCGGGCAGGAAGTGCATCTCGACCTTGATCAGGCCGTCGCCCTGGCACGCTTCGCAACGGCCGCCGCGCACGTTGAAGCTGAAACGCCCCGGCGAGTAACCGCGCGAGCGCGATTCCGGCACCGACGCGAACAACTCGCGCAGCGGCGTGAACAGGCCCGTGTACGTCGCGGGATTGGAACGCGGCGTGCGGCCGATCGGCGACTGGTCGATGTCGACGACCTTGTCGAACAGATCGATGCCGTGCACTTCGCGATGCGCCGACGGCTTGTGCGACGCGCCGTTGATCTCGTTGGCGGCCAGCGCGTACAGCGTGTCGTTGATCAGCGTCGACTTGCCGGAGCCGGACACGCCGGTGATCGCGGTGAACAAGCCGGCGGGGATCTCGAGATCCACGTTCTTCAGGTTGTGGCCGCTCGCACCGAGCAGCTTCAGCATCATCTTCTTGTTGGGCTTGTGGCGCACCGCGGGGATCTCGATGCGCTTCTTGCCGCTCATGTACGCACCGGTGAGCGAGCGCGGCGCCTTCAGCACGTCGGCGAACGTGCCCTGCGCGACGATCTCGCCGCCATGCACGCCCGCGCCGGGGCCGATGTCCACGATGTGGTCGGCCAGGCGGATCGCATCCTCGTCGTGCTCGACGACGATGACGGTGTTGCCCAGGTCGCGCAGGCGCGTGAGCGTGCCGAGCAGGCGTTCGTTGTCGCGCTGGTGCAGGCCGATCGAGGGTTCGTCGAGCACGTACATCACGCCGACCAGGCCGGCGCCGATCTGCGACGCCAGGCGGATGCGCTGGGCTTCGCCGCCCGACAACGTATCGGCCTTGCGTTCGAGCGTGAGGTAATCCAGGCCCACGTCGACGAGGAAGCGCAGGCGTTCGCCGATTTCCTTGACGATCTTGACCGCGATCTCGCCGCGCCAGCCCGGCAGCTGCATGTGGCTGAAGAACGCGACGGCTTCGTCGATCGGCATCACCACGATGTCCGACAACGGGCGATCGGCGACGAACACGTTGCGCGCGGAGCGATTGAGGCGCGCACCACCGCAATCCACGCACGGGCGCTCGCTGATGTACTTCGCCAGTTCCTCGCGCACGGCGGCGCTTTCGGTTTCCTGGTAACGGCGCTCGAGGTTGGGCAGGATGCCTTCGAACTTGTGCTTGCGCTGCGTGCGCCCGCCCGCGTCCGTGAGGTAGGTGAAGGTGATCACCTGGCTGCCGCTGCCGTGCAGGACGGCGTTGCGTTGTTCGTCGGTGAGTTCCTGCCACGCGCTGTCGACGTTGAAGCCGTAGTGGCGCGCGAGCGAGGCGATCAGCTGGAAGTAGTAGACGTTGCGGCGGTCCCACCCGCGCACCGCGCCCGCCGCGAGCGAGAGCTCCGGGTGCACGACCACGCGCGAAGGATCGAAGAACTGGCTCACGCCCAGGCCATCGCACGTGGGGCACGCGCCGACCGGGGAGTTGAAGGAGAACAGGCGCGGTTCCAGCTCCGGCAGCGAGTAGTCGCACACCGGGCAGCTGTACTTCGAGGAGAACAGCAGCGGATCGAGCTTGTCGTCGTCGAGCGACTGCACGATCGCCATGCCGTCGCCGAGCTTCAGCGAGGTCTCGAAGGATTCGGCGAGGCGCTGCTTGAGGTCGTCGCGCACCTTGAAGCGGTCGATGACGGCTTCGATCGTGTGCTTCTGGCGCAGCGCGAGCGGCGGCACGGCGTCGATCTCGTGCAGCACGCCATCCACGCGCACGCGCACGAAACCCTGCGCACGCAATTGCTCGAACACCTGCGCGTGCTCGCCCTTGCGCTCGCGGATCACGGGCGCGAGCAGCATCCAGCGCTGCTCGGCGGTCTTCGGGTCGTTGGCCAGGGCCAGGACCTGGTCGACCATCTGGCTGATCGTCTGCGCTTCCAGCGGGAAGCCGTGGTCCGGGCAGCGCGGGGTGCCCACGCGCGCGTACAGCAGGCGCAGGTAGTCGTAGATCTCGGTGATCGTGCCCACGGTGGACCGCGGGTTGTGCGAGGTGGCCTTCTGCTCGATCGCGATCGCCGGGCTCAGGCCCTCGATGTGGTCGACGTCCGGCTTCTCCATCACGCTGAGGAACTGGCGCGCGTAGGCCGACAGGGACTCCACGTACCGGCGCTGGCCCTCGGCGTAGATGGTGTCGAACGCCAGCGACGACTTGCCCGACCCGGACAGGCCGGTGATCACGATCAGCTTGTCCCTGGGCAGGTCGATGTCCAGGTTCTTGAGGTTGTGCGTCCGCGCGCCGCGGATGCGGATGAAGTCCATCGCCATCGAGTGTCGGGATCCGTGGGGTGGGTGCGTGGGGGCGGGCGGCCCGGGGAACAGGGGAGCCTAGCGAGGAGGGGAGGTGGGGGCAAATCCCCGCAAACCCAGTCTGGGCGCGGCCGGTCGCAGGGGCTGCGACCTGAAGCAGTCAGGTGGGCGGATCGGGGCCGGATCGGGCCCCCGGGGTTGTTCCAAGCGACTGATTCCCCTAGAATCCCGCGGCTGTCCGCCCTCGAAGGCGGTCAGAGCGACCACAATAACTACAGAGGAAGTCTGGTCATGTACGCAGTACTGGTCACCGGCGGTAAGCAATACCGCGTGATGAAGGGCGAGACGCTGCGCGTCGAACTGCTCGACATCGAAGCCGGCAAGGAGATCACGTTCGACAACGTGCTCATGCTGGGCGACGGCGAAGGCGTCAAGCTCGGCGACGCGCTCAAGGGCGCCAGCGTCACCGCCACCGTCAAGGGGCACGGCCGCGCCGACAAGGTGCGCATCGTGAAGTTCCGCCGCCGCAAGCACCATCGCAAGCAGATGGGCCACCGGCAGCATTACACCGAAATCGAGATCACCGGCATCGCCGGTGGCGACAAGAAGTAAGGAGCAGCAGCCATGGCACATAAAAAGGGCGTAGGTTCCTCGCGCAACGGCCGCGACTCCAACCCGAAGTTCCTGGGCGTGAAGCTGTACGGCGGCCAGGCCGTCGACGCGGGCAACATCATCGTTCGCCAGCGCGGCACGCAGTTCCACCCGGGCATGGGCGTCGGCCTCGGCCGCGACCACACCCTGTTCGCGCTGATAGACGGCAAGGTCGAGTTCTCGACCAAGGGCCCGAAGAAGCGCCGCACCGTCAGCGTCGTCGCGTAAATTTGACGACCCGGTGTGCGACGAACCCCGCTCCGGCGGGGTTCTTCGTTTTGATCCCCCGCAGTACGCAGCGCCAACCGAAGTAACGCCATGAAACTCTTCGACGAAGCAGAAATCACCGTGACCGCCGGCAATGGCGGCAACGGCTCCATCAGTTTCCGGCGCGAGAAGTTCATCCCGCTCGGCGGCCCCGATGGCGGCGACGGCGGCGACGGCGGCAACGTCTGGATCCAGGCGGACGAAAACCTCAACACGCTCGTCGACTTCCGCCACCAGAAGCACTTCAAGGCCCAGCGCGGCGAGAACGGCATGGGCAGCCAGATGTACGGCAAGGGCGGCACGGACCACACGATCACCGTGCCCGTGGGCACCGTCGTGCACAACGTCGACACCGACGAAATCATCGGCGACCTGGTCGCGCACGGCGATCGCCTGCTCGTCGCGCACGGCGGCAAGGGCGGCCTCGGCAACATGCATTTCAAGAGCTCGATCAATCGTTCGCCGCGGCGCGCCACGCCGGGCGGCGAGGGCGAGTCGCGCACGTTGAAGCTCGAGCTGAAACTGCTCGCCGACGTGGGCCTGCTCGGCTTCCCCAACGCGGGCAAGAGCACCTTCATCCGCGCGGTGTCGGCCGCGACGCCGAAGGTCGCGGACTATCCGTTCACCACGCTGTATCCCAACCTCGGCGTCGTCAGCGTCGAGCCGGGCCGCAGCTTCGTCATCGCCGACATCCCGGGCCTGATCGAAGGCGCGGCCGACGGCGCGGGCCTGGGTGCGCAGTTCCTGCGCCACGTGCAGCGCACGCGCCTGCTGCTGCACCTCGTCGACCTCGCCCCGATGGAAGGCGGCGTGGAAGCCTCGCCGGCCGAACAGGTACGCGCCATCGAACACGAGCTGCGCAAGTACGACCCGGGCATGCTCGAGAAGCCGCGCTGGCTGGTGCTCAACAAGGCCGACCTGCTGTTCGAGGACGAGGCGCGCGAGCGCGCCGAGGAAGTCGTGCGCGAACTCGGTTGGACCCAGCCCTGGTACCTGGTCTCCGCCATCGGCCGCGAGAACACCTGGCCGATCGCGCTGTCCGTGCAGGCGTTCTTCGATCGCCTCAAGGAAGACGAGGCCGAGCGCGCCGCGCAGGATGCCCCGCGTGTTTGATTCGCGGGCAACAAAAAACCCGGCCGAGGCCGGGTTCTTCGTGACGGCGGCTGCGGCGCCTGGATCAGGCGGCCTGCAGGGCCTTGATGCGCGCCGTGAGGCGGCTCTTGTGGCGGGCGGCCTTGTTCTTGTGGATCAGGCCACGGCTGCTGAAGCGATCGAGGATCGGCTGGGCGACGACGAACGCGGCCTGGGCGGCAGCGGCATCGTTGGCGTCGAGGGCCTTGAGCACTTTCTTGACGGCGGTGCGGAGCATCGAGCGCTGGGCGGCATTGCGGGCGTTGCGCACGACGGTCTGCTTGGCGCGCTTCTTTGCGGACTTGATATTGGCCACGACTGGAATCCTGGGGTGCAGATGTTGGAATTAGGGGTGTCGACGGGGGCGCTGAAGAGCTGGGCCGGCCCGACGAAGCGCGGAAGTATGGGCGGATCAGGTACTTGCGTCAACCCGCCGGGGGATTTCCGATGACGGCCGCTGCCCACAAGCCCCGGATGATGCGGGGCCTGCTGTCCTTCGGCAGCATGACGATGGTCAGCCGGGTGTTCGGCCTGGTGC
This sequence comes from Noviluteimonas caseinilytica, assembly GCF_018406605.1. Taxonomy (GTDB): domain Bacteria; phylum Pseudomonadota; class Gammaproteobacteria; order Xanthomonadales; family Xanthomonadaceae; genus Noviluteimonas; species Noviluteimonas caseinilytica. The sequence continues at coordinate 2,432,547 of NZ_AP024545.1, forward strand.
GGGACGTGGCCATCACGCACGTCTTCGGCGCCAATGCGGGCACCGACGCCTTCTGGGTGGCCTTCCGCATCCCGAACTTCATGCGGCGGCTGTTCGCCGAGGGGTCGTTCTCCACGGCGTTCGTCCCGGTGTTCACCGAGATCAAGGAGAAGCGGACCCACGCGGAGTTGAAGGAACTGGTCTCCCGCACGGCGGGCACCCTGGGCGCCGTCCTGCTGCTGATCGTCGCGCTGGGGATGATCTTCGCGCCCCAGGTCGCCACGCTGTTCTCGGGCGGGGAGGCGCGGGACCCGGACAAGTTCACCCTCACCGTCGAGCTGCTGCGCCTCACGTTCCCGTTCCTGCTGTTCGTTTCGCTCACCGCGCTCGCGGGCGGGGCGCTCAACAGCTTCCACAAGTTCGCGATGCCGGCGCTGACGCCGGTGATCCTCAACCTGTGCATGATCGCCGGCGCCCTGTGGCTGTCGCCGAAGCTCGAGGTGCCGATCCTCGCGCTGGGCTGGGCGGTGTTCTTCGCGGGCATCCTGCAGTTGCTGTTCCAGTTGCCGCAGCTGGCGAAGCTGGACCTGCTGGCGCTGCCGAAGTGGGGCGGCTCGCATCCGGACGTGCGCAAGGTCATGCGCCTGATGGTGCCGACGCTGTTCGGTTCGTCGATCGCGCAGATCAATTTGTTGCTCGATACGGTGATCGCCGCGCTGCTGGTCGCCGGTTCGCAGACCTGGCTCTCGCAGGCCGATCGCTTCCTCGAACTGCCCCTGGGCGTGTTCGGCGTCGCGCTGGGCACCGTGATCCTGCCCTCGCTCGCGCGCCACCACATCAACACCGACCGCGCCGGCTTCTCCAATGCGCTCGACTGGGGCCTGCGCATCACGCTGATGATCGCGATGCCCGCGATGATCGGCCTGATGCTGCTCGCGATCCCGCTGGTCTCCACATTGTTCCAGCACGGCGCGTTCACCAGCTTCGACACGCGCATGGCGGCACTGTCGGTGTTCGGCCTGAGCTTCGGCCTGCCGGCCTTCGCGCTGGTGAAGGTGGTGCTGCCGGCGTTCTACGCGCGCCAGGACACCAAGACCCCGATGCGCGCCGGCGTGGCCTCGCTGATCGCCAACATGGTGTTCAACGGCCTGTTCCTCGCGATCCTCTACGTGCTGTGGGTGCCGGCGGAATTGCAGCAGGGCCCGATCCTGGTCGCGCTGGCCAAGCAGCCGGGCCTGCATTTCGCGCTGGGCCTGGCGAGCGCGGTGGCGAGTTACCTCAACCTGGCGCTGCTGTGGCGCTGGCTGCGGAAAGCGGGCGTGTACGAGCGGCGGCCGGGGTGGGGCGGATTCACGCTGCGCCTGCTGGTGGCCTGCAGCACGATGACCTGCGCGCTGCTGATCGGCCTGCATTTCGCGCCCGATTTCACGGCGGTGGCGTTCTGGACGCGCGTGGGCTGGCTCACCGCGCTGGTCGCGGCCGGGGTCGCGGCCTATGCGATGGCGTGGATCGCGCTGGGCTTCCGCCTGGCCGATCTGCGCGAGCACTGACCTATACTCCCGCGTTCCATGAGCAGGCTGTTCCGTGACGTCGAAGGCGGGCCCTTGTGCCCCCAAGGCAGCGTGGTCTGCATCGGCGCCTTCGACGGACTGCACCTCGGTCATCGCGCGCTGGTGCGCCGCGCGGTCGAGCGTGCGCGCGCCATCGGCGTGCCCGCGGTCGCGTTGAGTTTCGAACCGCTGCCGCGCGAATTCTTCCAGCCCGCCGATCCGCCGCCGCGCCTCACGCTGCCCCGCGCGAAATTCGAAGGCCTGCGCGACGCGGGCGTCGATGTCGTGGGCTTGCTGCGCTTCAACGCGCGCCTGGCCTCGATGGACGCCGAGCGCTTTGTGCGCGAGGTGCTGGTGCAACGCCTCGGCGCGCGCGAAATCTGGATCGGTCCCGATTTCCGCTTCGGCAAGGGCCGCACCGGCGATCTCGCCTTGCTGCAGCGCCTCGGGGCTGAACTCGGGTTCATCGCCGACACGATCCCGCAGGTGATGGTCGACGGCGAACGCGTCTCCAGCACGCGCATCCGCGGCGCGCTGCAGACCGGCGACTTCGACACCGCCGCGCGCTTCCTCGGCCGTCGCTATGCGATCGCCGGCCGCGTCGTGCGCGGCAAGCAGCTCGGGCGCACGCTCGGCTATCCCACCGCCAACCTGCGCTACGGCGGCAAGCGCCCGCCGCTGCAGGGCATCTACGCGGTGCGGGTGCATGGCGATGGCTTGAATGCGCACGCCTCCGTCGCCAGTTTCGGCACTCGGCCGACGGTGGAAGGCATCGAGCCTTTGCTCGAAGCGCACCTGTTCGACTTCGACGGCGACCTGTACGGTCGCCGCATCGCCGTGGAGTTCGTGGCGCACCTGCGCGACGAGCTCACCTTCGCGGACCTGCCTTCGCTCGTCGTCCAGATGGATCGCGACGCGGCGCAGGCGCGCGACGTCCTCTCCCATTCCCCGCACCAGGCATTCGCGTGACCACCGATTACAAGGCCACCATCCATTTGCCCGCGACGGACTTCCCGATGCGCGGCGACCTGCCCAAGCGCGAACCCGTCGCGCTCGCGCGCTGGGAAAGCGAGGGCCTGTACGCGCGCATCCGCGAACACGCCGCCGGCCGTCCCCTGTTCGTGCTGCACGACGGCCCGCCGTACGCCAACGGCGCGATCCACATCGGGCACGCGGTCAACAAGGTGCTCAAGGACATGGTGGTGAAGTCGAAGCTGCTGTCCGGCTTCGATGCGCCCTACGTGCCCGGCTGGGATTGCCACGGCCTGCCGATCGAACTCGTGGTCGAGAAGAAGTTCGGCAAGGTCGGCGACAAGCTCGACGCCGCCGCCTTCCGCGCGAAGTGCCGCGAATACGCCGGCGAGCAGATCGACGGCCAGCGTCGCGACTTCAAGCGCCTGGGCGTGGTCGGTCTCTGGGATCGTCCGTACCAGACCATGGATTTCCGCTACGAAGCGGACATGCTGCGCGCGCTGGCGAAGATCATCGAACGCGGGCACCTCGCGCGCGGCGTGAAGCCCGTGCACTGGTGCTTCGATTGCGGCTCGGCGCTCGCCGAGGCGGAGATCGAATACCAGGACAAGACCTCGCCTGCGATCGACGTCGCGTATCGCGCGCGGCAGCCGCAGGCGCTTGCTTCGGCGTTCGGCGTTGCGGTGCCGGAAGGCGTCGACGTCGCCGTGCCGATCTGGACCACCACGCCGTGGACGCTGCCCGCCAGCCTCGCGGTCACGCTGGGCCCGGAACTGGATTACGTGCTGGTCGAAGGCCCCGCGCGCGACGGCAATCGCCTGTGGCTGGTGCTCGCCGAAGCGCTCGCGGAGAAAGCGCTCGCGCGTTACGGCGTCACCGATTACGTCGTGCATGCGCGTGCGCAGGGCGTGGAGCTCGAAGGCCAGCGCCTGCAGCATCCGTTCTACGACCGCGAGATCCCGCTGATCCTCGGCGACCACGTGTCCGCCGAAGACGGCACCGGCGCCGTGCACACCGCGCCGGGCCACGGCCAGGAAGACTTCGCGGTCGGCCTGCGCTATGGCCTGACCGACAACTACACCGCCGCGCAGATGAATCCCGTCGACGGCCGCGGCGTGTACCTGCCGTCCACGCCGCCCGCGGGCGACGTCGTGCTGGCGGGCATGCACATCTGGAAAGCGAACGACGCGATCGTCGACGTGCTGCGCGACAACCGTGCGCTGCTCGCCTTCGCCAAGCTCGTGCACAGCTATCCGCATTGCTGGCGCCACAAGACGCCGGTGGCGTTCCGCGCCACGCCGCAGTGGTTCATCTCGATGGAACAGGCCGGCCTGCGCCGCGACGCGCTCAATGCGATCGGCAAGGTCGAATGGTTCCCGGGCTGGGGCGAAGCGCGCATCTTCGCGATGGTGGAAGGCCGCCCCGACTGGTGCATCTCGCGCCAGCGCACGTGGGGCGTGCCGATCGCGTTGTTCGTCGATCGCGAAACGGGCGAGCCGCATCCGGATTCGCCGGCGCTGATGCGCCAGGTGGCCGAGCGCGTCGAACGCGACGGCGTGGATGCCTGGTATTCGCTCGACGCGAAGGAACTGCTGGGCGCCACCGCGCACAAGTACGACAAGATCGTCGACATCCTGGACGTGTGGCTGGACTCGGGCGTGAGCCACGAGTGCGTGCTCGCGCAGCGTCCGGAAGACCAGCTGCGCAAGCCGGCCGACCTGTACCTCGAAGGCTCCGACCAGCATCGCGGCTGGTTCCAGTCGTCGCTGCTCACGGGCATCGCGATGGATGGCCACGCGCCGTATCGCCAGGTGCTCACGCACGGCTTCACGGTCGACCAGAACGGCCGGAAGATGTCGAAGTCGCTCGGCAACACGATCGAGCCGCAGAAGGTCATCGACCAGATGGGCGCCGACGTGCTGCGCCTGTGGATCGCCTCCACCGACTACAGCAACGAAATCGCCGTGTCGGACGAGATCCTCAAGCGCACCGGCGACGTGTACCGCCGCATCCGCAACACCGCGCGCTTCCTGCTCGGCAACCTGCATGGCTTCGATCCGGCGCGCGACCTGCAGCCGCTCGAGGACATGGTGGCGCTGGATCGCTGGATCGTGCACCGCGCGCATGCGCTGCAACTCAAGCTCATCGCCGCGTACGCGCGCTACGACTTCGCGGAGATCGTGCAGGCGCTCGGCAACTTCTGCAGCGTGGACCTTGGTGCGTTGTACCTCGACGTCACCAAGGACCGCCTGTACACGCTGCGCGAGGATTCGCCCGCGCGGCGTTCGGCGCAGTCCGCGATGTACCGCATCAGCGAAGCGTTCGTGCGCTGGATCGCGCCGATCCTGTCGTTCACCGCCGACGAGATGTGGGCGCACGTGCCGGGCAAGCGGGAAGGGCACGTGCTCTTCGCCACCTGGTACGAAGGCCTCGCGCCGTTGCCCGACGACGCCCCGTTGTCGGTCGACGACATGGACCGCCTGCTCGCGCTGCGCGACGACATCGCCAAGGTGCTCGAACCCATGCGCGCCGCCGGCGACATCGGCGCCGCGCTGGAAGCGGAGATCGGCCTGCGCTGCGGTGTCACGCAGCAGAACTGGCTCGCGCCCTTCGTCGACGAACTGCGCTTCCTGCTGATCAGCGGCGACGTGCAGCTCATCGCCGACGACGCCGCGAAGGACATCGCCATCACCGCCACGCGCACCGACAAGCCCAAGTGCGTGCGCTGCTGGCAGCACCGCGGCGACATCGGCAGCGTGGCCGCGCATCCCGAACTGTGTGGCCGCTGCGTCTCCAACGTGGATGGCCCGGGCGAAACGAGGAAGTTCTTCTGATGCAGCAACGTCCCAACGCACTGCCGTGGCTGCTGGTCTCCGCCGCGGTGATCGGCCTCGACCAGCTGTCGAAGGCCTGGGTGCTCGCGCGCCTGCCCGAATACCAGGCCGTGCCCGTCATCGACGGGTTCTGGAACTGGTACCGCAGCTACAACACCGGCGCCGCCTTCAGTTTCCTGAGCGAGGCGGGCGGCTGGCAGAAGTGGGTGTTCACCGCGCTGGCGTTCGGCGTGAGCGCGCTGCTGGCGTTCTGGCTCTCGCGCACCCCGCGCCACGACTGGCGCACGGCGCTGCCGTTCGCGCTGGTGATCGGCGGGGCGGTGGGCAACGTGATCGACCGCCTCCGCCACGGCCACGTGGTCGATTTCATCCAGTGGTATTGGCGCGACCACGCGTGGCCGGCCTTCAACATCGCCGACTCGGCGATCGTCTGCGGCGCCATCGGGATCGCCCTGTTCGGCCTGCTGCACGGCAAGAAGGCGGGGAACGCGCGATAATCGCGCCCGCCATGGACATCCTGCTCGCCAACCCGCGCGGTTTCTGCGCCGGCGTCGACCGCGCCATCGAGATCGTCAAACGCGCGCTCGAAACGCTGGGCGCGCCGATCTACGTGCGGCACGAAGTCGTGCACAACCGCTTCGTGGTCGACGACCTCAAGCATCGCGGCGCCGTGTTCGTCGAGGAACTGGACGAAGTGCCGGACAACGCGACGGTGATCTTCTCCGCGCATGGCGTGTCGCAGGCGGTGCGCCAGGAAGCCACGCGCCGCGGGCTGAAGGTGTTCGACGCCACGTGCCCGCTGGTGACCAAGGTGCACCTGGAAGTCGCGCGCCAATGCCGCGCCGGCCGCGACATGGTGCTGATCGGCCACGCCGGGCACCCGGAAGTGGAAGGCACGATGGGGCAGTGGAACGCGCAGGCCGGCACCGGGCGCATCTACCTCATCGAAAGCATCGACGACGTCGCGCGCCTGCACATCGGCCAGCCCGAGCATTGCTCGTACACCACGCAGACCACGCTGTCGGTGGACGACACGCGCACCATCATCGACGCCCTGCGCACGCGTTTCCCGCACATCCAGGGCCCGAAGAACGACGACATCTGCTACGCCACGCAGAACCGCCAGGACGCCGTGCGCGAACTCACGCGCGAATGCGACCTCGTGCTGGTCGTCGGTTCGCCCAACAGCTCCAATTCCAACCGCCTGCGCGAACTCGCCGAGCGCGAGGGCGTGGAAGCGCACCTGATCGACGGCGCGAGCGAGATCGACCCGCGCTGGGTCGCGGGCCGCAAGCACATCGGCGTGACGGCGGGCGCCAGCGCGCCGGACGTCCTGGTCCGCGGCGTGATCGAACGCCTGCGCGAACTGGGCGCCGGTGGCGTCCGCGAGCTGTCCGGCGAACCCGAGGACATGGTGTTCGCGCTGCCGAAGGAGCTGCGGGTCACGCTGGTCGATTGACCCGGCCACCCCCGCGCCCCTAGAATTCACGCCCTCGCCGGAATAGCTCAGTTGGTAGAGCGGCGCATTCGTAATGCGTAGGTCGTAGGTTCGATTCCTATTTCCGGCACCAGTAGAAACAAGGGCTTGCAGGGCACCACCTTGCAGGCCCTTTTTCTTTTTGCGCGCTGGGGTCCATGTACCCATCCCCTGAATTGGGTAGCGGTAAGCCCCCCTGCGTTGATGCATTGTGAGTGGCAAGCCGGGAATAGTCCGCAGCAATACATCTGAAATGACGACACTGCTGGTTGGTTTCGATTCGGCCTGGACCCCAGGGAAGCGCGGAGCGATCGTCGCCGCCATCCAAAACGATGATGGCGCGTTTCAGGTTCTTGGCGATCCGCAAATCGCAAACTTCCGGGAAGCTGAAGATGCAATTCGCAAGTGGCAGGCCGAACACGCCCCGGTCTCCACCGTCATCCTGCTCGACCAGCCGACGATCGTGAACAACAGCGCAGGCCAACGCCCTGTCGAAAACATCGTTTCTTCCTGCGTGAGTCTTCGGTATGGGGGCATGCAGCCGGCCAACACGGCACGAGCAGACATGTTTGGCGAAGGCGCGCCGGTATGGGCCTTCATCAATCAGTTCGGCGGCGCAGGCGACCCGTTGACTCCCCGACCCGATGGCGCCGTTGTCTTTGAAACCTACCCGGTCCTGGCGCTGATCGCGCTTGGCTGGCTTCGGGAGGATGCGCGTCGTGCGGGGCGCCTTCCCAAGTACAACCCGGAGCGCAGAAAGACGTTTTCGTTGGACGATTGGCAATTCCTTTGCCGCGAGGCGTCCGCTGCATTTAGAAAATTGAGTCTTGGTGGCATAGCTCGCTGGATGGATGAGGCGCGGGACAAGGATCGCCCGCACAAGACCGACCAGGACAAGTTGGATGCCTGCCTTTGCCTGCTCGTTGCGCTGCACATGGCTGAGGGGAGGGAGTGCCTGATGGTTGGTGACCAGAAAACCGGCTACATCGTCGTGCCGCATTGTCCCGACCTCCAGATCGAAGTCGAAACGCGATGCACCGTCACCGACAGAATGGCGTCCGAGTGGGTGCGCACATTCACGCTCGCCTTGGTGACAAGGGCAAAGCGCGAGTAGCACCAGTTGGAACAGGGGCTTGCAAGGCACCATCTTGCAGGCCCTTTTTCCTTTTCGCGCCTGGGGGCTGGCGGGGGAGGCCACTCCGTAATCACCTTGCTGTCCGCTTTCGACCCAGGGGGATATTCGGCGAGCCTAAGTGCTGAGCGTCTGCTCGGCTTGTGAGTCGGACCCTGCCTGCATAAGCTCGCGGCGTGAGCCAACTCGACAACATTCCGCCCCACCTTCAGAAGCGATCAATCTCCAAGGGGGAGATCGTGCTTCCCCTCGCCGATGCATTGGAAGCAATCAACTACTTAGAGTCGCAATCGACTCTGATCCTGGGCTGGGAGGGCTGGGTAAAGGCGCCTGACGGTCGCGTTGGGCATGGCAGCGCTGGCTACTTGAATACCTTCACCGAACACCTTTCGGTTGCTGAGGCTGCCGCGGACGCGCGCAAGTCGATCCAAGCTGGCGCGTTGGACTGGCAAGAAAAACACGGTGGTGGCGCCGATGCTTTGCACTTCTGCATAACTGTGAGGTCGCCTAGGTAACGGGACTGGCGAGCACCCGCTTTTGGCCGAATGCTGCCGTTGGTCACTCGGAGACTGCTTCCCCGCACGCCGCCATGAAGAAGTCGTAGCACGCACCGCACCACGTCACGTTCCAACTCCTCGTCCACAACGCTTGAGAGGTGACCCTCCATGAGCTCACGCCGCGAATCGTTTCGAATCGCCTTCGTTCTTGCTGCCTTTGGCCTCATGAGTCTCTGCAGCATGCTCGCTCGCCCGTCCCTCGCCACCATCCGGGCGGTGGATTTCGTGCATCTCATCGGGACTGGCATGTGTCTTGGCGCCGCGCTCGTTGCATTTGCCTGGGCGCGTTCACGGTAGGTCGATCTGCGCAGCAGTGTCCGCTCCTGGCATTGGCGGACTCCTGGGAATTGTTACTCTGACCCTGTTCTTCCGTCGGCTCGAATCTCAATGTGGCGCTTCGATCAAACTCCATATTCTGCAGCGCTCGTTTCCAAGTCAGTCGTGTATGACGGACACCCCATCCTTTTCGTAACACACGATGACGACGATCATGGCTGGCAATTCCTGGACGGCGCGGACCCGCCGTCGGACGTTGTGGTCGTCGAAATGTGTCTTCCCGTCGAAATGGACCCAACGCTTCTGGACTTGGCCGACCTTGCTCCTGGCTGGTGCGCTTGGCGGGACAGCATTGACGTTCCTTGGACTCGTGAGCCACTGCGCGAGGAGATCGCATTTGAACACCCGGAATGAAAACACGGTCTATTTGTTGTCACATGCAAATCCCGGGAAGTTGCAGGACGACGAAAAGATTCTTGGCGTGTTTTCCTCAGCCGAGAAAGCCAACCAGGCAATCGCTGGTTACCTGCTGTTGCCAGGGTTCCGGGAGCAACAGGATGGCTTTCATGTGGATGCGTACGTAGTTGATCAACAAGAATGGAGCGAAGGATTCGGCTAGGACGCAACAATGCGTACGACTGGATGTCCCCGTTTGCCCGGGCTTCGCTGGATTAAAAAAACTTAATCCACATTTGCCGTTACTTCGATCGCGGCAGGACTAACGTGTGGCCGCCCGACGCGCCAGGCATCCCGCCTGTGCATGCGCGTCCATCGGAGGTCCCATGAACATTCGACTTGGCTTGCTCGCATTGATGCTCACGGTTTCCACGTCGGCCTTCGCGGCCACGCCCGCCGGCCAGGCGGCGGCGACACAATCTGCCGCCACCAAGGCACCCACCGCCCAGCAACAGAAGATGGCCAGCTGCTCGGCGGCCAACAAGGGCAAGACGGGCGAGGCGTACAAGGCCGCGCAAAGCGCCTGCCTCAAGGCCCAGCCCGCCGCGGCGCCGGCGAAGATGTCCTCGCAGGAGCGCATGGCGAAGTGCTCCGCGCAGAACAAGGGCAAGAAGGGCGCCGAGTACAAGGCCGCGCAGAGCGCTTGCCTGAAGAGCTGATGCCGCTCCAGCAATTCGCAGGAGGCCCGCGCAAGCGGGCCTTCCGTTGTCCGCTCACGTCGTCGAGTAGACCGTGATCACGAACAGCAACCATCGATAGCCGAGCACGATCACGCCCACCGCCAGCGTCAGCAACACGCTCGCCAGCAAGCGCCTTCCGCCCAGGATCCCGTACACCGGCCCCAGCGCCGCGCGCATGTGCAGCAGGCACGCGACGATGCACACCGTCGTCAACACGTTGTCCAGCATCGCCGAACGCAATCCCGCGCCGCCACGCAACGCATCCGCATCGGCGAACAAGGTCGCGAACGAAAACACGACCAGCAGGAACGCCCACGAATGCAGCGAAAACGTCGCGTGCGTGATGAAGGGCAATCGCCGCCGCCGGAACATCGCGGCCAGCAGCAGCGCGAACGGGATGGCCATCAGGAACACCAGCGACTTCGCGTTGCGCTCCACCGCGCGATCGAACACCGGCGCGTATTCGGCCACCGTGCGATGCGACGGTGCGAGCCGGTGCGCCACCACGTCCTGCGCCCACGGCGCCCAGTCCTGCTGGTGCAGGTGCGATTCGAGCTTCGCGCCGAACACGTTGGCCGCCGAGAACGACTGGATCGCGAAGAACACGACGTTCGCCAGGATGAAGACCTGCAACGGCGCGATGAAGGGTTTGCGGCGCCCGGTGAGGTAGGCGACGGTCAATGCGCCGGGGCGGCGGAACAAGGTCCATGCGGTGCGCAGCACGCGGCCATCGACGCTGGTGAGCGCATGCGCCACGCGATCGAACAGGCTGCGCATCGCCAGGTCGCGGCGTTCCAGCCGGCGCTCCCCGCAGCACGCGCAGAACGCCGTGTCGACGCGGCCCCCGCAGGTGGGGCAGGTCCACGCCGACGGTGCGGGGGTCTCCATGCGGGCAGGGTGGGCTTCGAACCCGGGCGATGCAACCGCTAGACTCGGCCCGATGCGCTCCCTCGCCACGCTCCGCGACGCCACCCGCACCGATGCGCCCGCCCTCGCGACGATCTACAACCACTACATCGCCTCGACGTGCGTGACGTTCGAAACCGCGCCGGTCAGCGCCGACGACATGGCCGCGCGCATCGCCGACACGCAGGCGCTGCCGTTGCCGTGGCTCGTCGCGGAAGGCGAGGGCGGGGTGGTCGGCTATGCGTACGCCACGCGTTGGCGCGCACGCCACGCGTATCGCTTCGCCGCCGAGTCCACGGTGTACCTCGCGCCCGAGCAGATGGGCCGCGGCCTGGGTACGGCGCTCTACACCGCACTCGTGCACCGCCTGCGCGCGCATTCGCTGCACACGGTCATCGGCGGCATCGCGTTGCCGAACGCGGCGAGCATCGCGCTGCACGAGCGCCTCGGCTTCCGCAAGGTGGCCCACTTCGAACAGGTGGGCTTCAAGCACGATCGCTGGATCGACGTGGGCTACTGGCAACTGCAACTGGAGCCGGCACCGGCACCGGCGTGACGCGCGCGTGAGCAAGCGTGCATGCCGGCGGGTGTTTACACTCGCGCCATGATCGAACGCATCCTGATCGTCTGCGTCGGCAACATCTGCCGAAGCCCCATGGCCGAAATCGTCCTGCGCCACCACCTCGGCGGCGGCGACCACGTGCGCGTCGAATCGGCGGGCCTCGCCGCGCTGGTCGGCAATCCCATCGATCCGCTCGCGCAACGCGTGCTCGAAGCCAACGGCCTGTCGGGCACCGAACACGTCGCGCGCCAGGTCACCGCGGCGATGATCGGCACCGCCGACCTCGTGCTGGCCATGCAGAAGCGGCACCTGGACGCCATCCACGCGATTTCCCCGCAGGCGCGCGGCAAGACGTTCCTCATGGGGCGGTGGAGCGGGAACACCGAAGTCTCCGATCCCTACGGCAAGACGCAGCCGGTGTTCGAAGCCTCGTACCGCGACATCGACCGCATGGCGCACGATTGGCGCATGCACCTGTAGGGCCAATGCAGGATCGATGCCAACGCGTGGCGCGCGTTGCGTCGCGCACGGTCGGCAACGACGCATCCCCGGAGGAAACGCAGTCCGACAAGCCCAGCGGCCACGCCGACGAAAGGCAACGGTCCCTGTACGAAGGGTTCACGAAATCCGCGTTTTAACGGGATTTCTTCATCTTTCCATCAACTCCCTCTCAATAGCCTCTCCCGAACCTGCACCACCGACACATTCGTGAACACGAAGCGGTGGTGCCGGAAAGGGGTTCCGCATGTACGCGGCGCCTGGTGTCCGGTCATCGAGAGGCGCGCATGGAAGAAGCAAAACTGGTGGCCGCGAGTGCGATCGCGTTGGCCGTCACCCTCTTCGCGATTTTTTCCCTGCGCCCGATGGCGCGGCGGCTCGGGCTGGTCGACAAGCCCGGCGGACGGAAAGCGCACAAGGGTCGCGTCCCGCTGATCGGCGGCCTGTGCTTCTTCGCCGGCACCGTCGCGGGCCTGTTGTACCTGGGCTACATCGATGCGTTCGTCGCGAGCCTGCTCGTGCCGTGCGCGCTGATCGTCATGACCGGCCTGGTCGACGACCTGCACGACATGAGCGTCAAGGCGCGCCTGGTGATCCAGTGCTGCACCGCGTGGCTCGTGATCGGCGCGACGGGCGTGTACCTGGATAGCGCGGGCCACCTGCTCGGCGACATGGAACTGCAGATCGGCCTGCTCGGCATCCCGGTGACGATCATCGCGGTGATCGGCCTGGTCAACGCCTTCAACATGATGGACGGCATCGACGGCCTCGCCGCGGGCATGGCGATGGTCACGATCGGCACGATCCTGCTGTTCGCCAACGGCGGGTTCCCGGTGCTGGGCGTGCTGCTCCTGCTGCAGGTGCTGTTCGCTGCGCTGGTGCCGTACCTGTGCGTCAACCTCGGTTGGCCCGACGGCCGCAAGATCTTCATGGGCGATGCGGGCAGCACGCTCATCGGCTTCCTGATGGCGTGGAGCCTGATCTATCTGAGCCACGGCAAGGTCGGCGTGCTCGCGCCGGTGGACACGCTGTGGTGCGTGGCGATCCCGGTGATGGATACCCTCGGCGTGATGCTGCGCCGCATGCGCGCGGGCAACTCGCCGTTCAAGCCCGATCGCCAGCACCTGCACCACTTGCTGCTCGATGCCGGTTTCAATGCGCGCATGGCGCTGGCGATGATCACGGGCGCTGGCCTGCTGATCGGCGGCCTCGGCTTCGTGCTGCGCGATGCGCCGGAGTCGGTGAGCCTGGCCACGTTCGGCGTATTGCTGTTCGCCTACATGACGCGCCTGCCCAACCTCATCGCCGCGCTGGGCAGTCGCTTGCCGAAGGCGCACGTCCGCGAGCCGCACGTCGTCACGCATCGCACGCCCGCCGCGAACGTGCAGACGCTCACGCCGGTCCCGTCGTCGTCGTCCACGGCGCATGCGCCGCCGAACGTGCTCAAGGCGCTGTACGTCGTGGCCGGTGCGTCCGACGCCGCGCAGCTCGCGCCGATCGCCGATGCGATGTCGCGCGATGCGCGCTTCGAAGCGCGCATGTGCGTCGCCGCCTCGTGCGCCGAACATCCGGAACAGGTGTTGTCGTTGTTCGACATCGCGGCAGACGTGCGCATCAACCTCGCCGCCTCGTCCGACATCGCGCAGACCACGTCCGCCGCCCTGGGCTCGATCGACCGCGTGCTGGCCGAATACCGGCCCGACATGGTGATCGTGCCGGCCGGTGCGCCCACCAGCGTCGCCACCGCGCTGGCCGCCAGCTACCTGCAGATCCCGATCGCGTGCATCGAAGCCGCGGGGCCCGCGTCCTCGCGCAGCGCGCCGGAAGCGGCCCGCCGCGTGATCGATTCGCTGGCCACGCTGCACTTCACCGCCACCGAATCGCAGGGCCGCACGCTCATCGCCGACGGCGTGTCCGCCGAGCGCGTGCTCGTCTCCGGCGACCCGGCGGCCCGCACGCTGCACACCGCGGTCGCGCGCCTGCGCGACGAAGAGGACCTGCGCCGCCAGCAAGTGCAGCGCTTCGGCTTCCTGCGCGAGGACGCGCCGCTGCTGCTGGTGCTGGCGCGCGACAAGCTCGGCGAACGCTCCGAACCCCTGGCCCGCGCCCTGCGCCGCATCGCGCTGCGCCGCCCGGACCTGGACATCGTCTGCCTGCTGCCGCCCTCCCGGAACATGGATGGCATCGACGGGATGCTCGGCGCCTTCGCCAACATCCACCTCGTCGAGCCGGGCGAATACCTGGACTTCGCGTACCTGGCCGATGCGGCCCACCTGGTGCTGGCCCTGTCGGGCGACGTGGCGGCCGAAGCCGCCCCGCTCGGAACGCCTGTCCTGGTGCTGAATACGGCCGTTGACGGTCCGCTCACGAGTGAAGCGCCCAACATCCGTCGTCTCGACCTCCATGAACAGACGATCTCGGACGTGGTGCTCCACCTGGTCAGCGATCGTCGGGCGTGGGACACGCTGCGGACCGACGAACGCATGCAGGCGGACGTGTGCGACCGGATCGTCGAGGCGCTTGCGGGGCTGCGGCCCAGCATCGCGCCGGTGGTGCCGCTGGCACCGGTGGCCGACCTGCCGCGGTACGCGGCGGCGGGCGACCGGGTGCGAGAGGTGTCCTGAGGAGAGCGGGGCGCTTCAAACCGGATTCGTTCTAGGGGGATCCACGGCGCAGGCAGCGGACGCCTGAGCGGGCGTGGGTTTCAACCAACTTATATGGATGAGTGAAAAACCAATGGCGACATACCTTTCCACCCGCACCACGCCGCCGCCGCACATCGCCCCGTCCTCGGTGCGCGACGAGGAGCTGGACCTGCGCACGCTGATGTCCACCCTGGGCGATCACAAGCGCATGATCCTGTTCGGCACGCTCGCCTTCTTCCTGCTCAGCGTGCTGTACGTCGTGCTGGCCACGCCGAAGTACGAAGCCAATGCGACGGTGCAGGTGGAACGGCGCATGCCGACGTTCCCCGGCCTCAACGCCAACGCGGCGCAGCAGTCCTCGCCGGCCGAATCGCCGGCCACCACCGAGATCCAGCTTCTCACCTCGCGCACGGTGCTGAGCGAAGCGCTCGACAACCTCGACCTGGACGTGCAGGTGCAGCCGGCGCGCTTCCCGCTGTTCGGCAGCTACATCGCGCGCCACTTCACGCCGTCGCATCCCAACGCCGTCAACGAACCGTGGTTCGGCATGGCGCGCTACGGCTGGGGCGGCGAGTCGGTGCAGGTCGCGCGCCTGGACGTGCCGCAGGAACTGATCGACCAGCCGCTGCGCCTCGTCGCCGGCGACGCGAATACCTACACGCTCTACGATCCGGAAGGCCGCGCGCTCGTCCGCGGCACCGTCGGCAAGCCGGTGCAGGCCGGCGGCGTCAACATGCTGGTGCGCAGCCTCAACGCGAACCCGGGCATGCGCTTCGAAGTGACGCGCCTCAACTCGCTGGCGATCCTCGACAAGCTGCGCCACGACATCAGCGCGTCCGAACAGGGCCGCGATTCCGGCGTGATCGCGTTGAGCTACGAGAACGAAGACCCGGTGCTCGCGCGCCAGGTGCTCGAGCAGGTCAGCCGCGCCTACGTGCACCAGAACGTCGCGCGCAATTCGGCCGAAGCCGCCAAGCGCCTGCAGTTCGTCAAGCGCCAGCTGCCCAACGTGCGCAAGGAACTGGACAAGGCGCAGGCCGCGCTCACCGCGTTCCAGTCGCGCACGCAGACGCTGGATGTCGGCGTGCAGAACCAGTCGCTGCTCAACCAGACCGTGCAGATCGATTCGGCCATCAGCCAGCTGCGCATCCAGCAGGCCGACCTCGCCGCGCGCTTCACGCCGGCGCATCCGATGTACAAGGCGGTGCTGTCGCAGATCGCGCAGTTCCAGGCGCAGAAGGGCCAGCTGCAGGGCCGCATCGCCGCGCTGCCGGAAACGCAGCAGGGCCTGTTCCGCCTGACGCGCGACGTGGAAGTGACCAACCAGACCTACGCCAGCCTGCTCGACCAGGCGCAGCAGCTCGACATCGCGCGCGCCAGCGCGGTCGGCAATGCGCGCGTGATCGATCCGGCCGCCGTCAACTACGACAGCCCGGCGTGGCCGAAGCCGTTGCCGGTGGTGTTCGGCGGCACGCTGCTCGGCGCGCTGCTGATGTTCGGCTTCGTGCTGTTCCGCCAGATGATGCGCCGCGGCGTGGAAGACCCGGCCGACATCGAGCTGCTGGGCCTGCCGGTGTACGCGTCCATCCCGTACAGCGAGCGCGGCCGCGAGATCACGATGCACCCGAGCCGCTTCCCCAACGGGTCGCAGCGCCTGCTCGCGCTCAACGCACCGACCGACCTTGCGATGGAAGCGCTGCGCAGCCTGCGCACGAGCCTGCACTTCGCGCGCTTCAAGACCAAGAACAACCTGCTGATGATCTCCGCGCCGAGCCCGGGCGTCGGCAAGACCTTCGTTTGCGCCAACCTCGCCGTGACCATGGCGCAGGCCGGCCAGACGGTGCTGCTGATCGATGCGGACATGCGTCGCGGCACGCTGCACCACGCGGTGGGCGTGCGTTCGGAAGGCGGCCTGTCGGAACTGATCACCGGCCAGATCCCGCTGGAAGAAGCGATCCGCAAGGTCGCCGGCGCCGACAACCTGTCCTTCATTTCGCGCGGCGAGATCCCGCCCAACCCGTCCGAGCTGCTGATGAACCCTGCGTTCAACGAGTTGCTGGAGCAGGTGGGTCCGCGCTTCGACATCGTGATCATCGATACGCCGCCGGTGCTCGCGGTGACCGACGCGGCGGTGATCGGCCACCAGGTGGGCACGTGCCTGATGGTGGTGCGTTTCGGCCTGAACCAGCAGCGCGAAATCGCGCTGGCCAAGCAGCGCCTGGAGCAGAACGGCGTGGAAGTGAAGGGCGCGATCTTCAACGGCGTCCAGAAGCGCAGCGGTGGCCACTACGCATACACGTACTACGAGTACCTCCCCCAGACCACCAGCAACAAGCATCAGGCGTACCGCTGACCCATGAATGTCTCGATGCTCGATCCCCGCGCCCTCGCGCCGTCCCTGCAGCGACCGCCGCCGCTGCAGATCACGATGTCGCCGTACTACGGCACGCCGGATTTCTCCGAAGTGGCGAACACCGCACCGCATCGCCCGATCGACTACGTCTCGGTCGCCGACATCCTGCGCAACGCGTTCGTCTATCCGCCGAACTCGATCTTCAAGGACGTCAAGCTGGTGACGTTCGGTTTCTCGCCGGCGCAGGACATGCAGGTGGCGCCGCAGTTCCACTTCAAGTTCCGGGATTCGGGCAAGCGCGGCGACACCGATGCCTCGCATCCCGACCACGACATCGACTGGGTCGGCACGTACCACAAGCTGCTCGTCGACGCGGTGGCCGCCTCCACGCGCGAGTCGAAGAACCCGTGGCTGCTGCAGAGCGGCGGCAAGGATTCCACGACGCTCGCCATCGCGGTCGCCGATGCGCGCCCCGACACGGTGTGCATGACGTACCTGGGCGGGCGCGAGGAAAACGAAGTCGAGTCCGCCACGATGGTGGCGAAGACGCTCGGCCTGCGCCATGAATCGCTGCAGTGCGATCCGGCGCGCGCCTACGATCGCTACCTCGCGGTCGCCGACCGCATGCCGCTGCTCACCGCGGACTTCGCGCTGCTGTCCTACGTGGACCTGGCGACCGAAATCTCCGGCCGCGGCGGCGACGGCGTGATCGACGGCCTCGGCGCCGACAGTTATTTCGGTACGCCGATGTCGCGCCAGCAGCGCTTGCTCAAGCGCCTCGCGCGCGGCGTGCGCCTGCCGCCGGCCCTGGCGGAACTGCCGCTCATCGACCGCAGCTTCGAGCTGTGCTTCATGCTCGGCACGCTGCAGATGAACTCCATCGAGCGCGTGTTCCCGGGTTCGCGCTTCACCGATGCGGAAGTCGACGAATTGTTCGGCCAGCCGATCTCGCGCGAATCGCAGGCGCGCCTGGCGCCGTTCCTGGAGGAAATCGCCTCGGCGAGCAGCCCGGATGAATGGCGCGACATGTCCACGTCCATCGCCGGCTCTGCCGGTGCCTTCGCCAAGGGCCTGTACACGTGCAGCGCGCTCGGCATGCACGCGTCCTATCCCTTCTGCGATGTGCGTTTCAGGGAATGGGTGTACCGGGAAGTCCCGCCGCACCAGATGATCGATCCGGTGACGAGGACCAACAAGGTGCTGGTGCGCAACCATATCGCGACACGCTTCCCCGATCTTCCGTACGTCAAGCGCAAGGGCAGTTTCCGCTTCGACGTGCGCGGCCTGGCCGTCAAGCGCTTCGATACCGTGCACGAGTTCGCCGTGCAGGCACGCGACGTGTTGCCGGGCGCCGCGGGCTGGCTGGAACGCAATCGCCGTCGCCTCGACAACAAGTACCACGCCTCCAAGTTCTACCTGCTGGCGGTGGTGCTCCCCTGGATCCAGTTGCATCGCGCACGCGAACAGCAGGTGCCGTGACCCTCGTGATGACCCCGTCCGCGCTTGCCACGACCCCGTCGCCCGCGGCGGCCGCACGCGCGCCCGTCGCCGACGTGCACGGGCAGGCGATCGATGCGGTGTCCGTCGCCGACGTGTTGCGCAACGGGTTCGTCTATCCGCCGCATTCGATCTTCGAAGGCGTCGACATGCAGTCGCTCTCGGCCAACCTGGCCGGGCGCGATCCGCACGGGCCGGACGCATGGCGCTTCCGCTGGCGCGACAGCGGGAAGAAGCGCGACCGGCACGCTGTGGCGTCCCCGGACTGGGTGGCGGCCTACCATCGCCACCTGTGCGAAGCGATCGAGTCCAGCTGTGCGGAGATCGCCGCGCCGTTCTCGTTGCAGAGCGGCGGCAAGGATTCCACGACGCTGGCGATCGCGCTGGCCGACGCGCGGCCCGACACCACGTGCATCACCTACCTCGGCGGCACCGAGGAAAACGAAGTCGCGTCCGCGCGCACCGTGGCCACCACGCTCGGCCTGCGCCACGAAGCGCTGACCTGCGATCCCGGCCGCGCGTACGACCGCTACCTCGAACTCGCGCCGCGCATGCCGTCGCTCACCGCGGACTTCGCGTTGCTGTCGTACTGCGACCTGGCCTACGAGATCGCGTCGTTGCGCGGCGACGGCATGGTCGACGGGCTGGGCTCGGATACGTACTTCGGCATCCCGGTCAATTCGCAGTACAAGATCCTCAAGTGGCTCGCGCGCGGCGTGCGCCTGCCGCGCAAGACGACGGAACTGCCGTGGGTCGGCGACAACTTCGAGTTGTGCTTCGCGCTGGGCACGTTGCAGATGAACGCCGTGGAGCGCGTGTTCCCCGGTTCGCGCTTCACCGACGCGGAAGTGGACGAACTGTGCGGCCGCACCATCGCGCACCAGTCGCGCGCGCGCCTGCAGCCGTTCCTCGATGAGATCGGCACGGCGACGAGCCCGGAGGAATTCCGGGTGATGTCGCTGTCGATCGCGGCGGCCGCCGGCGGTTTCGCGAAGGGCCTGTACACCGCCGAAGCGATGCCGATGAAGATCGCCTATCCCTTCTGCGATCCGCATTTCTGCGACTGGATCTACCGCGACGTGCCGGTGGAGTTGCTGATGGATCCGGTCACGGGCCTGAGCAAGGTGCTCGTGCGCCAGCACATCGCCACGCGCTTCTCGAGCCTGCCGTACGTGCAGCACAAGGGCAGCTTCCGCTTTGACGTGCGCGGGCTCGCCGCCGCGCGCTACGACCAGGTGCATGCGTTCGCCGAAGATGCGCGGCATGCGTTGCCGGGTGCGGTCAACTGGCTGGATCGCAACCGCACGCGGCTGGACAACAAGTACCACGCCTCGAAGTTCTACCTGCTCGCCGTGCTGCTGCCCTGGCTGACGGGCCGCCTGCAGGGACAGGACCGCATCGCATGACGCCTTCGAAGACCTCCGGCGCCGCCGTGTCGCGGCGCGCCTGTTTGCGCGTCGCCGTGGCGGGCGTGCCGTTGCTGGTATTCGGTGCGGGCGCTGCGACTGCGGCCGCGACGTTCGACGTGCGCAAGTTCGGCGCGCGCGGCGACGGGCGCAGCGACGACACGCGCGCGTTCCAGGACGCGATCGACGCGGCGCACGGCGGCATCGTCGTCGTGCCGGCCGGCGACTACATGATCGATGCGCAACGCAGCGTGCGCCTGGCGAGCGGCACACAGCTGCGCATGGATCGCAACGCGCGCCTGCGTGCGATCCCGAATGCCTTGCCGCGCGCCTACGTGCTGCTGCTGCAGGGCGTGCAGGACATCACGATCAGCGGCGGGCAGATCCTCGGCGAGCGCAAGGCGCACCTGGGCACCACCGGCGAGTGGGGCCACGGCATCGCGATCTACGGCGCGTCCAACGTCAAGGTGCGCGACGTGCGCATCTCGGGCTGCTGGGGCGACGGCATTTCGATCGGCTCGACGAAGGCGGGGAAGGGCGGCGTGATGCGCCCGAGCACCGACATCGAGATCGCGAACGTGGCGAGCCTGGGCAATCGCCGCCAGGGCCTGAGCATCGGACGCTCGCGGCGCGTGTACGTGCACGACTGCGAGTTCAGCGACACCGGGGGCACGCCGCCGTCGGCCGGCATCGACGTGGAGCCCGACGCGGGCGACATGGCGAAGGACGTGCGCATCGAGCGCTGCATCTTCCGCCGCAACCGCGGGCCGGGCATCCAGGTGTGGAAGCGCGCGACGTCGGTGGCGATCCGCGATTGCACGATCGAAGACAACCGCAACGCCGGCATCCTGGCGGTCGGCGCGAGCGACGTGGCGATCGAGCGCAACAAGATCCGCGGCAACGGCAAGCAAGGCCTGGTGATCCGCGACAAGAGTTCGGGCGTCACGGTGGCCGGCAACACATTCGCGCGCAACGCGGGCGGCAAGCCCCTGGTGTCGTTCGGCGCCAACGCGCGCATGGCCCCGCACATCAAGATCGAGGACGGCGTGGGCCCCGTCCGCATCGCGCCGGACAACAAGACCGACTGAGCAAGAGCGGGAATGGGGAACGGGGAACAGGGAACAGGTCAACCCATCTGTTCCCTGTTCCCCTGTTCCCTGTTCCCGCTTGTCCATATGCGAATTGCGCACTCCGTGCACTGGATCACGCTTGCCCCCGGACGCCCGTTGCCCCAGTCAGGCGGGCGCAAGCCGCGCATTTCCCCAGTCAGATTCGTGAAACGCGTGAAGGCCGGACCGTCCATCCGGTGAAGATTCAACGCAGTCCACAGATTGCACACGAGGCCAGTGACGTTCGCTGCGTCCTCTCCCTAGTGTCCGACCCACGCCGCGAATGTGAGCGCGACGTGAAAGGGGACGGGGAATGGACACGAAGACGCAGCAGCTCGACGGCCTCGGCCGCCGCACCTTCCTTCGCAACGCACTGCTCGCGGGCGTTCCGCTCGCGCTCGGCGGCGTCGCCTTCGGCGCATCGGCCGCAACGGTCCGCCGCACGCCCACCCTCCAGTCGATCTACGCGCCGCCGGCCCGCACCCGCGGCGCCACCGTGCTGGACGTGCGCAAGTACGGCGCCTTCGGCGACGGCGTGCACGACGACACCGCCGCCTTCAACGCCGCCATCAAGGCGCTCCCGGCCGACGGCGGCACCGTCACCGTGCCGGCCGGCAACTACCTGATCAACGCCGTCACCTCGATCAACCTTCGCAGCAAAATGCACCTGCAGCTGGATCCGGCGGCCACGCTGGTGTGCAAGCCCAACGCCGAAGAGAAGGCCTACGTCATCTACGCCTACAAGGTGTCGGACGTGGAGATCTCCGGCGGCCGCGTGACCGGCGATCGCTACAACCACCTCGGCACGACCGGCGAGTGGGGCCACGCGGTGTTCGTGCGCGGTTCGCAGCGCGTGACCGTGCGCGACATGCTGCTGTCGGATTGCTGGGGCGACGGCATGTCGATCGGCGCGGCGCTGGTCTTCAACGGCGATCCCATCCCGTCCGAGGACGTGGTGGTCGCCAACGTCGTGTGCACCAACAACCGTCGCCAGGGCCTGTCGATCGGCCGCGGCAACAACGTGGTCATCCGCGATTCGGAATTCAGCAACAGCAACGGCACGGCGCCGGAGTGCGGCATCGACATCGAGCCGGACGATCCGGGCATCTCCAACGTGGTGTCGATCGAGAACTGCGTGCTGCGCGGCAACAAGAAGTACGGCCTGATGGCCTACAAGCGCTCGACCAACACGTCGATCCGCCGCTGCACGATCGAGAAGAACGGCAGCTGCGGCATCGTCACCGTGGGCACCAACAGCATGCGCATCGAGGCCAACACGATCCGCCTCAATTCGGCGACCGGCGTGTACATCCAGGACGGTTCGAACGACTGCGAGATCACCGGCAACACCTTCTACGGCAACTACGCGCGCAACGGCATCGTGGACCGCGTCGACTTCACCCAGACCGGGTGGACCTCGAAGATCGAGCGCGACATCCTGGTCAAGACGATGACGACCAACGTGCGCGTGATGTCCAACTTCTACAAGTAATCCACCGGACGGCGGGCCCCGCGCAGCTGCGCGGGCCCACCCAAAGGCAGGCGTCGGGGGGCGCCTGCCTTTCTTTTTGCCCGTCGTTTGGCATCCATCGCCTGCTTCGTGCGTTGTTCTTCACGACGCCGCCGGTATCGTCCGGCGGCTTTGGTGCAGGACGCGGCGCGGATGGATTCGAAGCAGGCAGGGGGTGCCTCGGTGGCGATGGAACCGGGCCCGGGACGGCTCGCACATTGGCTCGTGCCGGGCTGGAAACGGGCGCTGACCACGATCGGCATGCTGGGCGCGGCCACCGCGCTGGGCGCCGTGCTGGTGTTCCTGACGCAGACGCTGCTGGCGCGCGAGCTCGGGCCGGACGACTATGGCCTGTTCGCGTCGTCGCTGGCGACGGTGACGATGATCGCGCCGCTCGCGGGTTTCGGGCTCACCCAGTTCCGGTTGAAGGTGTACGGCATCGAGGGCTGGGCCGCCGCGCGCTGGTTGCGGCCGTCGTTGCGCTTCACCACGGGCACCACGATCGCCGCGCTCGCGATCATCGTGTTCTGGGCGTTGTTCGTCGCGCCCGATGCGGACACGCGCTTCGACCTGCTCGTGCTGACGCCGGTGGTGCTCAGCATCCTGGCGATCGACTTGATGAGCAACCGCCTGCGCCTGGAGGATCGTTACGGGCAGATGGCGTCGTGGCAGCTCGCGATCCCGGCGAGCCGGTTCGTGGTGGCGCTCGCGCTGTTGCTGGTGCCGACGTTGACCGGGCGCTTCGTGTCGATTTCCTACGCGCTGATCTCGCTCGCGCTCGTCGGCTTCGCGCTGCCGCAGCTGCGCGGCATGATCCGTGGCGAGATCGACCTGCGCGGCCACGGCCCACGCGTCGACATCCCCGCACCGACGCAACCGCCGCGCGTGGCGGAAGTGTGGTCGCAGGCGTGGATGTACGGCATGGTCGCCGTGCTCTATCCGGTGTTCTTCCAGATCAGCACGATCCTGCTGAAGTACCTGGCGGGCGATGCGTACGCGGGCATCTACAGCATCGCGCTCGCGATCATGACGGCGATCTACCTCATCCCCGCGACGATCTACCAGAAATTCCTGTTGTCGAAACTGCACCGCTGGGCCGCGCACGACCAGCCGAAGTTCTGGCTCGTGTACAAGCGCGGCAACCTCGGCATGTTCCTGCTCGGCCTCGCCGTGAGCGCCTCGCTGGTGGTGGTGGCGCCGTTCGTGGTGCCGCGCGTGTTCGGCCACGCCTACGCCGGCGTGACCACGATCCTGATGATCCTGGCGATCTGTCCGCCGATCCGGTTCCTGTCGACCGCAATGGGCTCGGCGCTGCTCACCGACCACCACATGCGGTACCGGGTGTACGCGATGGCGTGGGCCACCGGCGTGGCCATCGTCCTGAACGCCGCCTTGATCCCGTTCTTCCATGAGGTGGGCGCCGCCTGGGCGACCGTTGCCGCGGAAACGGTGCTGTTGCTCGGGACGTGGCACGGCGTGCGGCATTTCCACCGTGCGAAGGGCATGCATTCATGACGGACCCCTCACGGCTCGATCGTTATCACGGCGTCATGGATCCGGCCTATACCGACATTGCCGCCGAACACCAGGCGCCGCCGCCTGCCCGCGTGATGCTTGGGAAGGCGACGATCTACGCGATCTTCGTGGCGTGGTCGCTGTTCGCGGTGTTCGTCTACAGCCGATACAGCCAGCTCGGCGATGCCCGCTCGTACCTCACGGGCGCGTACGACGATGCATCGTCGGCGCGCACGTACTTCGTGACGCAGCTGGCCACGACGGTCATCGGCCTGGTGCACGTCGACGTGCTCGCGCACCTGGTGTTTTCCTTGTTCGCGGCGAGCGGCGTGGCCTACCTCGTCGGCCAGGCGCGCCTGCACGGACAGTACCGCTGGCCGTTGCTCGCGATCCTGCTGATCCCCAGTTTCGGTGTGTGGGCGTCGGTGGTGGGGCGCGAATCGCTGTACATCGGCCTGCTCGGATTCTTCATGGGCGCGCTGGTCGGTTACGTGCGTTCGGGTGGATTCCTGCGTTGGTGGCTCGCGGTGTTCTGCGTCGCGGGCATGGTCTTCATCCGCGCGCCGTTCGGCGCGGCGATGGCGGGCTGCTTCCTGATGACGTGGATCCTCGTGCGCGGACCGCGTACCGGGTTGAGCACGGGCGTGCAGGCGCTGGTGATGTTCCTGCTCGCGGCGCTCGTGCTGGTGGTCGCGTGGCCGCAGCTGGATGCGTACATCGCGGGCGAAGTGCTGCCGAAGGCGCGTTCGTATTTCACGATCGGGTCGGCGACGACGCGCATGTGGGTCAACATCGCCGACACCAACGAATTGTTCTCCAGCCTGTGGTGGACGCTGCCGCTGTCGCTGGTCGGTCCCACGCCTGGCGAAGTGCTGTCGCGGCCGGTGATGTTCCCCTTCATGGTGTCGGGGCTGGTCGTCTTCTTCGTGCTGCTCTATGCGATCCAGCAGGCGTTCCGCGCCCCGGCCGGCCTGCCGCGCAAGGTGCTGGTGCTCGCCTGGTTGCCGGCGATGCTGGTGACGCTGGTCGCGTACGTGCCGTTCGGCATCTACAACCCCGGCAGTGGCATCCGTTACGCCTCGTGTTTCCTGCTGTTCCTCGTCTTCCCGTGGATGGTGCGTTCGGGCGTGGCTGCGCCGGCGGAAACGCCGCGCATGCGCCACCGCGGCGTCATCTACGACTATCGCCTTGCGGAGCTCCGATGAAGTTCGTGTTCTACGCCAACACCGATTGGTACCTCTACAACTTCCGCCTCTCCACGGCGCTGCGCCTGAAGTCGGAGGGACACGAGGTGGTGATGCTGTCGCCGCCCGGCGAGTTCGGCGCGCGGTTCGAGACGCACGGGCTGCGCTGGATCCAGCTCGCGATGGATCGCGCCAGCCTCAACCCGGTGCGCGAAGCGGCACTGATCCGCACGCTGGCGCGCGTGCTGCGCGAAGAGCGCCCGGACCTGCTGCACAACTTCACCGTCAAGTGCGCGATCTACGGTGCGATCGCCGCGCGCGCCGCCGGCGTGCCCGCGGTCGTCAATGCGGTGGCCGGCATGGGTTACGTGTTCGCCAGCGAACGCATGCTCGCGCGCACGCTGCGCCCGATGGTCAAGTTGCTGATGCGCGGCACGCTGGGTGGCAAGCAGTCGCGCCTGATCCTGCAGAATCCGGACGACGCCGACGCTTTCGTGCGCGCGCGCCTGGTGCCGGAACAGCACATCCGCGTGATCCGCAGTTCCGGCGTCAACCTGGAACGCTTCCTCCCCGTGCAGCCCATCGACGAACCGCGCCCGCTGCGCGTGCTCCTCGCCGCGCGCCTGCTGTGGGAAAAGGGCATCGGCGAATACATCGAGGCCGCGCGCATCCTGCGTGCGCAGGGCCGCACCATCGAGTTCGTGATCGCCGGTTCGCCCGACCCGGGCAACCCGCGTTCGGTGAGCCGCGAACAGGTGGAAGGCTGGGCCGCCGACGGCCTCGTCGACTGGCGCGGGCACGTGGAAGACATGCCGGGCCTGATGCGTTCGATGGATGTCATCGCGTTGCCGAGCTATTACCGCGAAGGCGTGCCGAAGAGCCTCATCGAAGCCGCGGCCTGCGGCCTCGCCGTGGTGACCACCAACTTGCCCGGTTGCCGAGAAGTGGTGCGCGAACACGGCGTCGACGGCCTGCACGTCGAACCGCGTTGCGCGCGCTCGCTGGCCGATCGCCTGGTGGAGCTCGACGACGATCGCGTGCTGCTGCGCCGCCTCGGCGATCGCGCGCGCCAGAACGCGCTGGAACACTTCGACGAGCAGATGGTGATCACGCGCACCATCGCGGTGTACGACGAACTGCTGCCGACGCGCCGCGCCGCGCACAAGGCAGCCGCGGCGGCCTGACGTGATGGGTTTCCTGCGCGAAGCGCTCGTGGCGCTGACGTTTCCCCTTGCGTTGACGCTGGCGGGATTGCTGTTGGCGGCCGTCGTGTGGCGATTGCGCTGGCGCCGCACGGCGATGACGCTCGCCGTCCTCGCGCTCGGCTGGTCGGCGGTGTGGTCGGTGCCGCGCAATTCCGAATGGCTGCGGCAGTCGCTGGAAGACCGCCACGCGAGCGAACACGAACGCGCGCTGCCCACCGCCGATGCGATCGTCGTGCTCGGCGGCGGCGGTTACACGTGGGTGAGCCGCCCCGGCGTGACCATCGATGACCTGAAATACAGCCGGCTGGCCGCGGGCGCGCGCCTGTTCCTGGCCGATCGCGCGCCGCGCGTGATCCTGTCCGGCGGCGGCGTGGGCAAGAACACCGAGGCCCGCAACATGGCGCGCGGCATGCAGGTGCTGGGCGTGCCGCAATCGGCGCTCCTGCTGGAAGAGAAGAGCCACGACACCGACGACAACGCACGCTACGTCGGGATGCTGGCGCGCGAGCAGGGTGTCCACCGGATCCTGCTGGTCACCTCGGCGGTGCACATGCCGCGGGCCAGCCTGCTGTTCCGCCGCAACGGCATGGAAGTCTTCGAAGTGCCGGTGCCCGAGCCGACGCTCGGCGGTACCTGGGCGGACCAGTGGATCCCCAGCGGCCGTGCCCTGTGGCGCAGCGGGCGTGCGTTGAAGGAGTACGCGGGCCTCGTCGCCCTGTGCCTCGGCGCCGATAAGCCTGCGTGAAACCGGTCGGGGTGGTGGGGCGGCCCTTTTTCACGTGGCGCGTGCATCCCTGTACGTAGGCTCCCGGCGACAACCTGAATTCGGCCCGCGTCGCGCGCTTTCCCTGCTTTTCCGCGACGCCAACGTGACCACAAACGCGACGTGCGCAGGCCGCCGTCGACCAGCCAGGAGGGATCCACCTTGAGCACTATCTCGAGAGCTGCAATGACCAGCGCGACACTGAGCCTTGCACTCGCATCGGCCATCGCGCTCACCGGCTGCATTCCCGGCCAGCAGATGACCCAGACGGGACCGGGCTCGGTCACGGTGTCGGGCGAATCGATCAACGTCATGCCGATCACCAGCGAACTGGTCGGTGCCAAGCGCGCCCCGGTGGTGGTGCCGCAGGAACTGGCGAGCTTCCAGCCCGTCGCGTACGAAGTGAGCCCGGGCGACACGCTCATCATCACCGTGTGGGACCACCCGGAACTCACCACGCCGGCCGGCTCGCAGCAGCAGACGGTCATCAACGGCCGCCAGGTGCAGCCGGACGGGACGCTGTTCTATCCCTACGCCGGCAAGGTCAAGGTCGGCGGGATGACCGTGGAGCAGGTGCGCAGCACGCTCGAGAAGCGCCTGGCGCGTTACCTCAAGGATCCGCAGGTCGACGTCAACGTGGTCGGCTACGGCGGTCGCGTGTCGCTGCAGGGCGCCTTCACCAACACCGCGCCGCAGGACACCACCGTGGTGCCGCAGACGCTGTCGCAGGTGATCGGCCGCGCCGGCGTGGACGTGGCCAATGCCGACTTGTCGGGCCTGGTGCTCACGCGCGACGGTCGCAACTACAACCTCGACCTCGATGCGCTCAACCGCAACGGCGTGGCGCCGGACATCTACCTCAAGCCGGGCGACCGCGTGTACCTGCCGTACAACGATCGCAAGCAGATCTACGTGGTGGGCGAGGTGCGCACGCCGCAGGCGATCAGCTTCAAGACCAGCGACATGTCGCTGACGCAGGCCCTCGGCCGCGCCGGTGGCCTGAATCCGGAAACCTCCAAGGGCAAGGCGGTCTACGTGATCCGCGGCATGGACGACACGGCCAACATGCCGTCCACCGTCTACCACCTGGACGCGCGCTCGCCTGCCGCCTTCGCGCTCGCCTCGCGCTTCCCGCTGCGCGCCGGCGACGTCGTGTGGGTGGGCCCGGCCGGCATCACGCGCTGGAACCGCTACATCACGCAGCTGCTGCCGTTCTCGGGCCTGATCCGGAACGCCGCCGCGGCGGGCGCCGATTTGTAAGGGCGACAAACGCCACGATCGGGGAGCAAGGCCGGGCAGGAATGCCCGGCCTTTTTTTCGCGCGCGTGCCGGAGGCGTCTCGGCAGGCGAGACCGCCAGCCGCTACAGTGCCGCGTCGCTCCCCGCATCGAACAACACACCATGGCCAAGGCTGTCACCGGGTTTGGATCGAACAAATCCGCCGCGTCCAAAGCGAAGGCATCGCGTTCCGCCTACGTCTGCAACGAATGCGGCGCCGACTACGCCAAATGGCAGGGCCAGTGCGATGCGTGCGGGGCGTGGGATTCGCTGAGCGAAGTGGCGCTCGGCGCCGCGGAGGCCGCGCCCGCCGCGCGCCGCGACGGCTGGGCCGGCAAGGTCGATGCGCCGAAGGTCACCGCGTTGCGCGACGTGCAACACAGCGAAGACGCGCGCGTGCCGACGGGCATCGCGGAATTCGATCGCGTGCTCGGCGGCGGCCTGGTCGAAGGCGCGGTCGTGCTGGTGGGCGGCGATCCGGGCATCGGCAAGTCGACGTTGCTGCTGCAGGCGCTCGCGCGCATGGGCGGCGCGTTGCCGGGCCTGTACGTGACGGGCGAAGAATCCCTGGCGCAGGTCGCCGGGCGCGCGATGCGCCTCGGCCTGCCGATCGACCACCTGCACGCGCTGGCGGAAACCGGCGTGGAGCGCATCCTCGAACACGCAGTGGCGATGCGGCCGAAGGTGATCGTCGCCGACTCGGTGCAGACGCTGTGGACAGAATCGCTTGGCGCCGCACCGGGCTCGGTGAGCCAG
Organism: Noviluteimonas caseinilytica; assembly: GCF_018406605.1. Lineage (GTDB taxonomy): Bacteria > Pseudomonadota > Gammaproteobacteria > Xanthomonadales > Xanthomonadaceae > Noviluteimonas > Noviluteimonas caseinilytica. The sequence goes on from NZ_AP024545.1 coordinate 2,461,647, forward strand.
GTGCGCGAGAGCGCGGCCCGCCTCGTGCGCTACGCGAAGGAAACGGGCACCACCGTGTTCCTGGTCGGCCATGTCACGAAGGAAGGCGGCATCGCCGGTCCGCGCGTGCTGGAACACATGGTGGATGCGGTGCTGTATTTCGAAGGCGAGAGCGGCAGTCGTTTCCGCGTGCTGCGCGCATTCAAGAACCGCTTCGGCGCGGTGAACGAGCTCGGCGTGTTCGCGATGGGCGAGAAGGGCTTGAAGGAAGTACCCAATCCGTCGGCGATCTTCCTGTCGGGCGGCAGCGTCGCGCAGCCAGGCAGCGCGGTGATGGTGACGCGCGAAGGCACGCGGCCGTTGCTGGTGGAAGTGCAGGCGCTGGTGGATGCCTCGCCGCTGTCCAATCCGCGCCGCGTGGCCGTGGGCCTGGAACAGAATCGCCTGGCGATGCTGCTCGCGGTGCTGCATCGCCACGGGGGCGTGGGCGTCGGCGACCAGGACGTGTTCGTCAACGTGGTCGGCGGCATGCGCCTGCAGGAAACGGCGGCGGATCTGCCGGTGCTGCTCGCGGTGTTGTCGTCGTTGCGCGATCGGCCGTTGCCCGACAAGACGGTGGCGTTCGGCGAAGTGGGCTTGTCCGGCGAGATCCGCCCGGTGCCCAACGGCGAGGAACGCTTGAAGGAAGCCGCGGCGCATGGCTTCCTGCGCGCGATCGTGCCGAAGGCCAACGCGCCGAAAGCCGGGATGTTCAAGGGACTGGAAGTGATCCCCGTGGAGCGCTTGTCGGACGCGATGTCCGCGGCGAGCTGATCCGCGATCAGGCCGATTGCGGCCAACGCTTCACCTGGAAATCCAGCCGCCGGTCCATCACGCGGAACGCCTGCGCGATGGTGTCGATCTTGGTGACGTGGTCCAGGTCGATGATGCGCTGCACGGATTGCGGCGTGGTGTCGAGGCGGCGGGCGAGTTCCGCCGGCGTGATGCCCTGCACCAGCATTTCGTTGAGCAGCAGCACCTTGGCGCTGAGCGAGGCGGGCAGTTCGACCGTGTCCTGGCCCGGCTTCGCCTTGCCCGGCAACGGCACCGGACGGCGATCCTGGAAGTAGAACTCCATCGCGCTCTCGAGCGCGTCCTGCGCCATCGACAGCGCATGCGCGCGCGAACGCCCGGAGGTGAGCGCTTCGGGGATGTCGTCGAAACGCACGAACCATCCCTTGCCATCGCGTTCGATCGTGACGGGGTAGACCAGCATGCGCGTGCTCCTTGTCAGAGGCCGGGTTGGCGGATGATCGCCTTGCGCAGCGCTTCACCGATCTCGTGCGCCGGATGCCGGGGCAGGGTGCTCTGCCGGCCGCGGTAGTACACGCGCGTGTGCTTGCTGCCTTCCTTGAACAACGCGCCGCGCAATGCGAGCCACCGGCGGAATTCGCACTGCTTCATGTCCATGGCGCCGTGGAAACCGGCGTCCATGGTGGTGCGCGCGAACCGCGGCGACCGTCGGGCAATGCCGCGCCGTCCTGTCGGAGCACTGCCCGGTCATCCGCCGGGCAGTGGGCGCACTGTAAACATTAATGTGAATTCAGGCAAGCACGAAACGAGGCAGAAACGTCCCGGATCAGTGCCCGCCCGCTGCGGCCTCCGCCGACGGCCCGGCCTTCGCCTGGAACGGGGGCTTGGCGATCCAAACGAACGCGATCACGCCGAGGAACACCAGGCCGAGCAGGTGGAAGATCTCGTTGAAGCCGATCTGCGCCGCCTGGTTGGAAATCATCCGTTCCAGGATGGCCGCGCCGCGTTGCAGGTCGCCGCCGCCCAGGCGCGTCGCCGTCTCGATCGTGCCGGGATCGTAGGCCGACAGTTTTTCGGTCAGGTGCGCGTGGTGCACGGCGCCGCGTTCGGTCCACGCGTACGTGGTGAGCGAGGCGGCGAAGCTGCCGCCCAGCGTGCGCATGAAGGTCGCCAACCCTGAGCCCGCCGCGATTTCATGCGGCTGCAAATCGGACAGCAGGATCTGCAACACCGGCATGAAGAACAACGCCACGCCGAAGCCTTGCAGCAACTGCACCAGCGCGATGTGGTTGAAGTCCACGTCCAGGTTGAAGCCGGCGCGCGCGAAGCTGGTGAGCGACATCGCGATGAACGCAAGGCTCGCCAGCATGCGCAGGTCGAACTTGTGCGCGTACTTGCCCACGAAGGGCGTGAGCAGCACCGGCAGGATGCCGATCGGCGCGGTGGCGAAACCCGCCCAGATCGGCGTGAATCCCAGGTTCCGCTGCAACCACAGCGGCACCAGGATGCCGACGCTGAAGAACGCCGCGTACGCCACCACCATCGCGATCGTGCCCGCGGTGAAGTTGCGGTGGCGGAACAGGCGCAGGTTGACGATCGGATCCTTGTCCGTCATCTCCCAGATCACGAACACCGCCAGCGAAATCGTCGAGATCACCGCCAGCCACACGATCAGCGTGGAGTGGAACCAGTCTTCGTCGTTGCCCAGGTCGAGCAGGATCTGCAGCGCGCCGACGCCGAGCACGAGCGTGATCAGCCCGACGTAATCCATCTTCGGCTTCTCGAGCCGCTCCGGGCGTCCCTTCAGCTGGCGACCGACCACGAAGCTGGCGAAGATGCCGATCGGGATGTTGATGAAGAAGATCCATTCCCAGCTGTAGTTGTCGGTGATCCAGCCGCCGAGGATCGGGCCCGCGATGGGCGCGACGACGGTGACCATCGCCAGCAACGCGATCGCCTGCCCGCGTTTGTGCGGTGGATAGATCGAGATCAGCAGCGCCTGCGTGATCGGGTACATCGGGCCCGCGACGAAGCCCTGCAACGCGCGCGCCGCGACCAGCAGGCCCATGCTGTTGGCCAGGCCGCACAACAGCGATGCGACGACGAACAACGCCGTGGCCCACACGAACAGCTTGCGTTCGCCGAAGTGGCGCGTGAGCCAGCCGGTGAGCGGGAGCGCGATGGCATTGCTCACCGCGAAGGACGTGATCACCCACGTGGCCTGGTTCGCGCTGCCGCCGAGGTTGCCGGAGATGGTCGGCAACGACACGTTCGCGATCGTCAGGTCGAGCACCTGCATGAACGACGCCAGCGCGAGGCCGAGCGTCGTCAATGCCATGTTCGGTGGGCGGAAGGCGGCCTGCGGCTGTGCGCCGGCGTTTGCTGCAGTGGCGGACATGGGGAGGGCTGCCCGGGCTCAGCCGCGGCCGGGCAGGTTGGCGCGCACGATCTTCTGGATGCGCGCGTCCGCTTCGGCCAGTTGCTTCGCGTAAGCCTGCGTGGCCAGCAGCGGCTTGGCCGGCGGCGCGGCGGCGAGCAGCGGACCGCTCTGGTCGCGGATCGCGACGTCGGTGTGCATGCTCAGGCCCAGGCGCAGCGGGTGGTCGTGCAATTGCTTGGCATCGACGGAGATGCGCACGGGCACGCGCTGCACGATCTTGATCCAGTTGCCGCTCGCGTTCTGCGCGGGCAGCAGGGCGAACGCGCTGCCGGTGCCGAGGCCGAGGCTCACGAGGTGCCCGTCGAAGCGCACGTCCTTGCCGTAGAGGTCGGAGTGCAGTTCGACCGGCTGGCCGATGCGCATCTGCGCGAGCTGCGTTTCCTTGAAGTTCGCTTCCACCCACACCTGGTCCAGCGGGATCACGGTGAGCAGCGCGACGCCGGGCTGCACGCGCTGGCCGAGCTGCGCGCTGCGCTTGGCGACGTAACCATCCACCGGCGCCACGATCGCCGTGCGCTCCAGGTTGAGGTAGGCCGAACGCAATTGCGCGGCGGCGGCGGCGACCTGCGGCTGGTCGATCAGCGTGGTTTCGTCGACGAGCGCGTTGTTCTTCGACAGGTTCTCGCGGCTGCTGGCGAGCGCGGCTTCGGCGGCGGCGAGTTCGTCGCGCGCATGCGCAAGTTCCTCGGCCGACACCGCGCCCGTGGCGACCAGGCCGCTGCGACGCGCGACGTCTTCGCGCGCCTTGTCGACGGCGACGCGGCGAGCGGCGATGTCGGCGTGGTTCGCATCCACCGCGCTGTACAGGCCGCGCACCTGGCGCACCGTATTGGCGAGGTTGGCGGCGGCCTGTTCGTAGGCGACGCGTGCATCGTTCGGGTCGAGCTGCACGAGCACCTGGCCCGCGGTGACCTTCATGCCGTCGTCGGCGCCGATGCTGACCACCGTGCCCTGCGTCTGCGGCGTGATCGTGACGATGTTGCCCTGTACGTACGCATCGTCGGTGCCTTCGTGCCAGCGCGCGACGAGGAAGTACCAGAGCAGCCAGGCGATCGCGGCGATGAGCACGACGAGCGCCAGGATGATCAGGGCGCGCTTGCGCTTGCCGTTCTTCGGCGCGGCGGCGGGGGCGGGGGGATTGATCGCAGTCGTCATGGAAGTGGGCCGGGATTAGTGGGAGGCGGTCGACGCGTCGGCGTCGAGGGCGATGGGATGCGCGATCTGCAGGCCGCCGCCGAGGGCACGCTGCAGGTCGACGGTGGCGGTGAGGCGCTGCGCTGTGAGTGCGTCGCGCTGCTGGTCGAGCTGGAACAGCGGACGCTGCGCGGCGAGCACATCGAGCTGCGTGCCGAGGCCGGCCTTGTAGCGTGCGGTGGACAAGTCGTACGCACGCTGCGCGGCGTCGCGCGCCTGGTTGGCGGACTGCAGCTGCGCATCGAGTGCACGCGCGGCCTGCACGGCGTCGGCGACTTCGCGCACGGCGCCGACGAGCGACTGGTCGTAATCGGCGACGGCGAGGTCGTAGTCGGCATCGCGCTTGGCGAGCTGGTTGCGCAGGCGGCCGCCATCGAAGATCGGCAGGCTCAGCGCGGGACCGCCGTTGACGAGCAGCGCATCGCTGGTGAACAGGTCGGAGAGATGACCCGACGCCAGGCCGACGAGCGCGGTGAGGTTCACCGTCGGATAGAAGTCGGCCTTCGCGGCGTGGACGGTTTCGCCCGCGGCTTCGACGCGCCAGCGCGCGGCGACGACGTCGGGGCGATGGCCGAGCAGTTCGTTCGGCAGCACGCCGGGCACGGTGGGCGCGGACGCCTGCAACACGCCGGGCTTGCCGATCGACAGGCCGCGATCCGGGCCCTTGCCGAGCAGCGCAGCGAGGGCGTTGCGCGAGGCATCGATCTGCTGTTGCGCGGCCTGCGATTGCTGGCGCGCGGTGGCGACGTTGGTTTCGGCGGTGCGCAGTTGCACCTGGTTGTCCAGGCCGGCCTTGACGCGTTGCTGCGCCAGTTCGGTGAGGTGCGAGGCGCGCGCGATTTCCGCTTCGGCGGTGTCGTGCGCGGCATTCGCCTGCGCGAACACGATGTAGGTGCGCGCGATGTTGGAGGCGAGCATCAGGCGCGCGGCCTGCGCTTCGACTTCGCTGGCGCGCGCCTGGTCGAGCGCGGCGCGCCACGTCGCGGCGTGGCCGCCCCACAGGTCGGGGCTCCACTTGAAATTCAGGCCCAGCAGCGTGACGCCCTGGTAATTGCCGCCGAGGTCGGAGCCGGCGATGTTCTCGGGCAGCATCACGCCGACGTATTGCGCAGTGGCGCCGAGCGTGGGCTTGCGCGCCGCATCGGCGAGGCCGGCCTGCGCGGCCGCCTGGCGCACGCGCGCATCGGCGGCGGCGAGCGACGGCGTGCCGGCGAAGGCTTCGTCGACCAGCGCATCGAGTTGCGGATCGCCGAGCGCCGTCCACCACGCCTGCGTGGGGAACTGCGCATCGGACGTTGCGCCGACGGAGCGCTGGATCTCCAGCGCGTTCGCGTCGCGCGGCTGCGATTCGGGGGCGAGGCCGCGCGAGCTCGCGCACCCGGCGAGGGCGACGGCCAGGGCCAATGCGGCGACTGTGGGGAACGCGTGGCGCATGTCAGCTTCCGTTCGAAAGGTTGTCGCGGACCTGCTCGAGCAGGCGGCGGAGTTCGTCCTGTTGCGATTCGTCCAGGCCTGCGGTCGCCTGCGAATGCACGCGCTGCGCGCACTCGTTGATGTCCTTCCAGATCGCCTCGCCCGTGGGGGTGAGGTGGATGTGGAGCGCGCGGCGGTCGGCGGGGTCGGCGACTCGGGTGAGGATCCCGCGGGCCTCCAGCTTGTCGAGCAGGCGGGTCATGGCGCCGGGGTGCAGGTAGGCGGCGCGGGCGAGTTCACCGACGCCGGCCGTCCCGTTGGCCAGGTACTTGATGGTGATGAACTGGCTGAAGTTGAGCTCGTGGCCGGTGGTGGCGAGCTCGCGTTCCATGCGGGCCCACATGGCGTCGCGGACCTGGCGGAAGAGCAGGCCGAGGCTGGAACCGTTGCAGGGGGCGGTGTTCATGGGGCGGCATGATCCATGCGCCCGCAATAGTTGTCAATGCAATTATTGTCCCGGCAGTGGAACAAGCCGGCCCAGCGGGGCCGGGGCGGGTCGTCAGACCCGCTTGAGGACCATTTCGAGGACGAACTGGCTGCCGAAGAAGGCCAGCATCAGCAGGGCCATGGCCGCGAGCGTCCAGCGCACCGCGGTGGCGCCGCGCCAGCCGCGCCGCCAGCGGCCCAGCAGCAGCGCGCCGAAGGCGAGCCACGACAGGACGCTCAGCACCGTCTTGTGCACCAGGTGCTGGGCGAGGAGGTTCTCGACGAACAGCACGCCGGTCAGCAGCGTGGCGGTGAGCAGCACGAAGCCCACCGCGATGGTGCGGAACAGCAGCGATTCCAGTTCCGTCAGCGGCGGCAGCGCGCGCAGCCAGCCGTGGAATTCGCGGCGACGCAACGCGCGTTCCTGCGCCCAGAGCAGCAAGGCGAGGACCGCGGCGATCCCGAGCGTCGCGTACGCCAGCAACGCGCACCACGCGTGCAGTTGCAGGCGCCAGTCCAGCGTGTCGGTGTGCACGTGGCCATAGGCCGCGTACCCCACCAGCGCGGCCGCCGCGAGCGGGAACACGATGACGCCGAGCGCCGCCATGCGGCCCGTCGCGCCGTACAGCGTGGTCAGGATCGCCATGCCCAGGCCGACCAGCGACAGCGCGGAGAAGAAGTGCAGGTCCAGCGAGCCCGCGGTGCGCCAGGTGGTCACGTGCACCGCCACGTGCAGCACCAGTGCGATGAGCGCTGGCAGCACCCACGCGTAGCCGCGCGTCGCGCGATCGGCGGCGACGCCGCGGGCCAGCAGGCCGGCGGACAGGACGTAGGCGAGGGCGGCGAGGAGCGCGAGCGTCATGCGGCGGAGTGTCGCATGCCGCGTTCAGGCGGGAAGGGGGTGGAGGGCGCGGCGGTATACTGCGCGGCCGTTTTCCGCAGCCGTGCATCCCCCATGTTCGAATCCCTGACCCAGCGCCTGTCCGGCACCATCGAGCGCCTGCGCGGCCGCGGTCGCCTGACCGAAGAGAACATCCGCGAATCGCTGCGCGAAGTGCGCATCGCGCTGCTCGAAGCGGACGTCGCGCTGCCGGTGGTGCAGGCGCTGATCGAACGCATCAAGGTGCGCGCCGTCGGCCAGGAAGTGCTGAAGTCGCTGACGCCTGGCCAGGCGCTGATCAAGGTGGTGCGCGACGAGCTCACCACGCTGATGGGCGCGGCCGCCACCGACCTCAACCTCAATGTCCCGGCCCCGGCCGTGGTGCTGATGGCGGGCCTGCAGGGCGCGGGCAAGACCACCACGGTGGCCAAGCTCGCCAAGCACCTGAAGGAACGCCGAAAGAAGAAAGTGATGGTGGTGTCAGCCGACGTCTATCGTCCCGCCGCGATCGAACAGCTGAAGACGCTCGCGCAGCAGGTCGACGTGCTGTTCTTCCCGTCGGATGCATCGCAGAAACCCGAAGCGATCGTGCGCGCCGCCATCGAGGACGCGCGCAAGTCCTACGTCGACGTGCTGATCGTCGACACCGCGGGCCGCACGAGCATCGACGAAGCGATGATGCGCGAGATCCAGGCGCTGCATGCCGCCGTCGCGCCGGTCGAAACGCTGTTCGTCGTCGATGCGATGACGGGCCAGGACGCCGCGGTCACCGCGAAGCATTTCGGCGAAGCGCTGCCGCTCACGGGCGTGGTGCTCACCAAGACCGACGGCGATGCGCGCGGCGGCGCCGCGTTGTCGGTGCGCTACATCACGGGCAAGCCGATCAAGTTCATCGGCACGGGCGAGAAGCCCGATGGCCTCGACGTCTTCCATCCCGACCGCATCGCCAGCCGCATCCTCGACATGGGCGACGTGTTGTCGCTCGTCGAGCAGGTGGAACAGCAGGTCGACAAGGACAAGGCGGCGAAGCTGGCCGAGAAGGTCGCCAAGGGCAAGCGCTTCAACCTCGAAGACATGCGCGACCAGCTCGAGCAGATGCAGAACATGGGCGGCCTGAGCGGCCTGATGGACAAGCTGCCCGGCATCGGCCAGGTGCCCGAGCACCTCAAGCAGCAGGTCACGGGCAAGGAAGTGCCGCGCATGATCGCGATCATCGGGTCGATGACGCCGAAGGAGCGCCGCAACCCGCACCTGCTCAACGGCTCGCGCCGTGCGCGCATCGCGCGCGGCTCCGGCACCACGCCGGCCGACGTCAACAAGATGCTCAAGCAGTTCCAGCAGATGGAAAAGATGATGGGCAAGCTCGGCGCAGGCGGCATGAAGGGCCTGATGCGGGGCATGAAGGGGATGATGGGCGGGCGCGGCGGCATGCCGTTCCGCTGAGGGCGACGGCCAGGCGGGGCCCTGGCGCCCCGGTTTTGGGCGCGTTCCGGGCGGATTTCGGGTGGATCGATGGGGCCGGGCGCTCCCGCGGGTTCCCCCGGGCCGGGGGATTGGCTTAGAATCGCCGGCTTACCTCGGCACGTCCGCCGACTGGGCAACACAGGAAACCCCGCACCATGGTCAAGATCCGCCTTACCCGCGGTGGCGCGAAGAAGCGCCCCTTCTACCACATCATCGTCACCGACAGCCGCAGCGCGCGCGACGGCCGCAACATCGAGCGCCTGGGTTTCTACAACCCGATCGCCTCCGGTGCCGAGAAGCGCGTCGAGCTCAACATGGACCGCCTGAACCACTGGGTCGGCCAGGGTGCGCAGATGACGGACAAGGTCGCCGATCTCGCCAAGCAGGCCGGCAAGGCCGCCGCGCCGGCCGCCTGATATTTGCGCTCGCGCCTGGCGCGATGACCGCATGAGCAACACCGACGACGCCCCGCAGAAGACGATTCTGGTGGGGCGTTTTCATGGCGCCTTCGGCGTCAAGGGTGAAGTGAAACTCGAGAGTTTCACCGAGCCCGCCGATCGCATCCTCAAATACCAACCGTGGCTGCTGCGCGATGCGCAGGGCCGCGAACGCACGCTCGCGGGCGTGCGTGGGCGTTCGAGTCCGAAGGGCCTCGTCGTGCACGTGCCCGGCATCGAAGACCGCGATGCGGCGGACGCCACGAAAGGCACCGAGCTGTACGTGCCGCGTTCCGCGCTGCCGCCGCCGGCACCCGGCGAGTACTACTGGGTCGACCTGGAAGGCCTGCGCGTGGTGAACGTCGAAGGCGTGGATTTCGGGCGCGTCTCGCACCTGTTCGCCACCGGCGCCAACGACGTGCTCGTCGCGCTCGGCGATCGCGAACGCATGATTCCCTTCGTCGCACCCGACTACATCCGTTCCGTCGATTTCGACGCCGGCGTGGTGACCGTCGACTGGGACGCGGACTTCTGACGATGCGCATCGACATCGTCAGCCTCTTCCCGGAGTTCGTCGCGCAATGCGCCGCGTTCGGCGTGGTGGGGCGGGCGCAGGAACGCGCGCTACTCTCGCTGCACGGCTGGAATCCGCGCGACTACGCCACCGGCAATTACCGCCGCGTCGACGACCGCCCCTTCGGCGGCGGCCCCGGCATGGTGATGCTGATCGATCCGTTGCGCGACGCGCTCAACGCCGCGCGCGCCGCCGATCCCGCCGACGCCCGCGTCGTGTACCTCACGCCGCAGGGCACGCGCCTGACGCAGGCCAAGGTCAGGGAGCTGGCCGCGCATCCGCGCCTGGTCCTGCTGTGCGGCCGCTACGAAGGCGTCGACGAGCGCCTGATCGAAGCCGAGGTCGACGAGGAACTGTCGATCGGCGATTACGTGCTGTCCGGCGGCGAACTCGCCGCGGCGGTGCTGGTCGACGCCGTGGCCCGCCTGCAGGAGGGCGCGCTGAACGACGCCGAATCCGCGGCCCAGGACAGCTTCGAGTCCGACGGCCTGCTGGATTGCCCGCACTACACCCGGCCGCTGGAACACCCGCTGGGCCAGGTGCCCGAGGTCCTGCTGTCGGGCAACCACGCGCAAATCGCGCGCTGGCGCCGGATGGAATCGCTGGGCCGCACCTGGCTGCGCCGGCCGGACCTGCTGGACGAAGCGGCGCTGGGCAAGGCCGACCGAGCCCTGCTCGAGGCCTTCCGCAGCCGCTACCTCCGGGCCCTGGACGAACCGGACGGAGACGCCTGACCCGCGTAAGCCCCTCAGGTTCAAAGAAAAGCTAGCCAATTCCCGCGAAGGCCCGCTAGAATGCGCGGCTTCGCGTCAACCCGTCGCCGCCGTGAGGGCGCCGACGCACTTCATCTACAGGCCGTCACCATGAACAAGCCCTCGCTCAACACCCTGCTTCAGAACTTCGAAGCCGACCAGATCACGCGCCAGCTTCCCGACTTCGGCCCCGGCGACACCGTCGTGGTCAACGTCAAGGTGAAGGAAGGCAACCGCGAACGCATCCAGGCCTATGAAGGCGTGGTCATCGGCAAGAAGAACGCCGGCCTCAACTCCGCGTTCACCGTGCGCAAGATCTCGCACGGCTACGGCGTCGAGCGCGTGTTCCAGACCCACAGCGCCGTCATCGACTCGGTCGAAGTGAAGCGCCGCGGCGACGTGCGTGCGGGCAAGCTGTATTACCTCCGTGGCCTGGAAGGCAAGGCCGCGCGCATCAAGGAAGACCTGGCGGGCAACGCCAAGGCGAAGGCCGCTGCGGCCGCCGCCGCTGCCGCGCAGCAGTAATCCTCGTTGCATCGCGCGCCGCAAGGCGCGCCACCAGACGACCGCCCAAGTGGCGGTCGTTTGCGTTTCAGCGACAACACCAGGTCGATACTTCGCCCATGACGCAATCCCCGCCCGTCGCGCCCGCGCCGCCCGCCGGCGTCCGCATCGATCTCTGGCTGTGGGCAGCGCGCTTCTACAAGACGCGCAGCCTGGCCAAGCAGGCGATCGAGCACGGGAAAGTGGACGTCGCCGGCCAGCGCGCGAAAGCGTCGCGACAAGTGCACGTCGGCGATGCGCTGGTCGTGCTGCGCGGCGAGGAACGTTTCGAAGTGGAAGTGCGCGGGTTGGCGGACAAGCGCGGGCCGGCGTCGATCGCGCAAACGTTGTTCGTCGAATCCGAAGCTTCGCGTGCACGGCGCGAATCCGAGCGCGCCACGCGCGCCGCGGAACGCGCCGGTTACCGCGCGCCCGAAGGCAAGCCCGACAAACGCGCGCGTCGCTTGATCCGCGCGCTCGGCGACATCGACGCGCTCTAGAGCAATCCCTTCAGGCGGTACAGCGCTTCCAGCGCCTGGCGTGGCGTGAGTTCGTCCGGTTCGATCGCGGCCAGCGCTTCGATCGCCGCCGACGACGGTGCGAACAAACCGAACTGCTGCGGCGACTCCAGCGCGTCCACCGTCATCGGCATCACAGGTGCATCGCGGCCTTGCTGTTCGAGTTCCGCGAGGCGCCCGCGCGCCTGGCGCACGACGGCCTTCGGCAGGCCCGCCAACGCGGCCACCTGCAAGCCGAAGCTGCGATTCGCCGGCCCGTCCTTCACCGCGTGCATGAACACCAGCGCATCGCCGTGCTCCACCGCGTCGAGGTGTACGTTCGCGATGCCGCTGCCGGGTTCGGCCAGCGCGGTGAGTTCGAAGTAATGCGTCGCGAACAGCGTGTAGCTGCGATTGACCGCGGCAAGATGCCGCGCGCACGCATCGGCGAGCGCCAGGCCATCGTACGTGGACGTGCCGCGGCCGATTTCGTCCATCAACACCAGCGACTCCGCCGTGGCGTGGTGGAGGATGTAGCTCGTCTCCGCCATCTCGACCATGAAGGTCGACTGCCCGCGCGCGAGATCGTCGCCGGCGCCGATGCGCGTGAGGATGCGGTCGATCGGGCCGATCACCGCGCGTGCGGCGGGCACGAAGCTGCCGATGTGCGCGAGCAAAACGATCAGCGCGTTCTGGCGCATGTACGTCGACTTGCCGCCCATGTTCGGGCCGGTGATCACGCGCATGCGCACGTGCTCGTCGAACACCAGGTCGTTGGGTTCGAACGGTTCGTCGCGCACGGCTTCCACCACCGGGTGCCGGCCGCGCTCGACGTGGATGCCGGGTGCGTCGCGCAATTCCGGGCGCGCCCAGTCCAGCGCCTGCGCGCGTTCGGCGAAGCAGGCGAGCACGTCGAGTTCCGACAACGCGCCGGCGCAGCGCTTCAACGCATCGAGGTCGCGGTTGAGCGTGTCGAGCAGGCCGTCGTACAGCAGCTTCTCGCGCGCCAGCGAACGCTCGCGCGCGGACAGCACCTTGTCCTCGAACTGCTTGAGTTCCTCGGTGATGTAACGCTCGGCGCCGGTGAGCGTCTGGCGGCGCGTGTAATGCGTGGGCGCGCGCACCGACTGGCCCTTGCTGATCTCGATGAAGTAGCCGTGCACGCGGTTGTAGCCGACCTTCAGCGTCGCGATGCCGGTGGCGGCGCGTTCGCGCGCTTCCAGGTCGACGAGGAACTGGTCCGCGTTCGTCGACAGGCGACGCAGTTCGGCGAGGTCGGCGTCGTAGTCGTCCGCGAACACGCCGCCATCGCGCGCCAGCACCGGCGGCTGCGGCACGAGCGCAGTCGCGAGGAGATGCGCGTTGGCCGCGTGTTCGCCGAGTTCGGCGGCGAGCGCCTGCAGGCGGGGCGAATCCAGCGGCGCGAGCAGGGCGCGCACGCCGGGCAGCAACGCCAGGCCGTCGCGCAGCGTCGACAGGTCGCGCGGGCGCGCGCTGCGCAACGCGATGCGGGTGAGGATGCGTTCGAGGTCGCCGAGCGCGCGGAAGCTCTCGCGCAACGTGGATTCAGCGCGAGCGTCGGCGAGCGTGGCGACGGCGTGGTGGCGTTCGCCGACGATGCGCCGGTCGCGCAACGGGCGATGCAGCCAGCGGCGCAGCAGCCGCCCGCCCATCGGCGTGATCGTCGTATCGATGACGCCGAGCAGGGTGGTGCGCGTGTCGCCGTCGACGCGCGTGTCGAGTTCCAGGTGCCGGCGCGTGGCGGCGTTCATCGCGATCGCACCGTCGCTGGCTTCGATCGCGATCGCGCCGATGTGCGGCAGGCGCTGCTTCTGCGTTTCCTCGACGTAGCCGAGGAGGGCGCCGGCGGCCGCGATCGCGCGCGGACGGTCTTCGATGCCGAAGCCGGTGAGGTCGTGCAGCGCGAAGAATTGCAGCAACTGGCGACGGCCGGTGTCGGCGTCGAACAACCACGGCGGGCGACGGCGCGCGCCGGTGCGTTCGAGGACCGTGGGCGGCCACGTGCCGTCGTCGGGCACCAGGGTTTCGGCCGGCTCCAGGCGCGCGAGTTCGGCTTCGAGGGCGTCGTCGCTATCCACTTCGTTGACGAGGAACCGGCCGCTCGCCAGGTCCATCCACGCCAGGCCGTAGCCGCGCTTGTCGCGCGAGAGCGCAAGCAGCAGCGTGTCGCGGCGTTCGCTCAGCAGCGCTTCGTCGGTGACCGTGCCCGGGGTGACCACGCGCACGACCTTGCGGTCGACGATGCCCTTGGACGTCGCGGGATCCCCGATCTGTTCGCAGATCGCCACCGATTCGCCCAGCGCGACGAGGCGCGCCAGATACCCCTCGCACGCATGCACCGGCACGCCCGCCATCGGGATGGGCTGGCCTGCGGAACTGCCGCGTTGGGTGAGCGTGATGTCGAGCAGGCGCGCGGCCTTGCGCGCGTCGTCGAAGAACAACTCGTAGAAGTCGCCCATCCGGAAGAACAGCAGGACGTCCGGGTGCTCCGCCTTCGCGGCGAAGAACTGGCGCATGAGGGGCGTGTGTTCGGCCTGGGCGCGCGCGCTGGCGGCCGCTTCCTTCTCTTTCAACGACATGGCTCCGGAGTGCGGCGCACCGCGGGCGACAGTATGTCGCGATTGCGGCGCGCTTCGAAGCACGGGACGACGCGGGCGGGCAGGTAGGATGGAGCCTTCCGCAATCCCGAGGTGACGATGCCCCACGGCGTAGCTCTGATTTCCACGCTCGCGACCGCCTTCGGGGCGGCGCTGATCCTCGGGTTCATCGCGGCACGGCTGCGGCTGCCGGCGCTGGTGGGCTACCTGCTGGCGGGCGTGCTGATCGGGCCGTTCACGCCGGGCTTCGTGGCCGACACGGCCCTGGCCGCGGAGCTCGCCGAAATCGGCGTGATGCTGCTGATGTTCGGGGTGGGGCTGCATTTCTCGCTCGACGACCTGATGGAAGTCCGCAAGGTCGCGCTGCCCGGCGCGGTGCTGCAGATCGCGGCGGCGACGGGGCTGGGGGCGCTGGTCGCGCACTGGTGGGGCTGGTCGTGGGGCGCGGCGCTGGTGTTCGGCCTGGCGTTGTCGGTGGCGAGCACGGTGGTGCTGCTGCGCGCGATGGAGTCGCGCGGCCTGCTGGAATCGATGAACGGGCGCATCGCCGTGGGCTGGCTGGTGGTGGAGGACCTGGCGATGGTGCTGGTGCTCGTGCTGCTGCCGCCGATGGCCGGCGCGCTGGGCGGCACGAATGCGCCGGAGACGGGCAACCTCTGGCTCGCGCTGGGCACGACGTTGCTGAAAGTGGGCGCGTTCCTCGCGGTGATGCTGATCGCGGGGCGCAAGTTCCTGCCGCGGCTGCTGTGGTGGGTGGCGCAGACGGGGTCGCGCGAATTGTTCACGCTGGCGGTGGTCGCGTGCGCGGTGGGCATCGCGTACGGGGCGGGCGAACTGTTCGATGTGTCGTTCGCGCTGGGTGCGTTCTTCGCGGGCATGGTGTTGCGCGAATCGGAATTCGCGCACCGCGCGGCCAGCGAATCGTTGCCGCTGCGCGATGCGTTCGCGGTGTTGTTCTTCGTGTCGGTCGGCATGTTGTTCGATCCGATGGTGCTGGTGCACGAGCCGCTGCGCGTGCTCTTGGTCGTGGCGATCATCGTGCTCGGCAAGACGCTGGCCGCCGCGTTGCTGGTGCTGCTGTTGCGCTATCCGTTGAACACGGCGCTCACGGTGTCGGCGAGCCTGGCGCAGATCGGCGAGTTCTCTTTCATCCTCGCGGGGCTGGGCATGTCGCTGGGCCTGCTGCCTGCGGAAGGCAACAGCCTGGTGCTCGCGGGCGCGCTCATTTCGATCGCGATCAATCCGCTGTTGTTCGGCGCGATCGAACCGCTGCAGCGATGGATCCGCGCGCGATCGGCGCTGGCGCGGCAACTGGAGCAGCCCGTCGATCCGATGGCCGCGCTGCCGATGTCGACCGATCCGAAATTCCTCGCCGGCCACGCGGTGCTCGTCGGCTACGGGCGGGTGGGGCGGCGGATCGCGGCGCAACTTTCGGCGCGCGACGTGCCGGTGGTGGTGGTCGAGCAGCACCGCGAGCGCGTCGAAGCCTTGCGCGAACAGGGCGCGGCCGCGGTGTCGGGTGATGCGGCCGAACCGGGCGTGCTGGTGCAGGCGCACATCGCGCGGGCGCGCTGGTTGATCGTTGCGATCCCCGACACCTTCAGCGTGCGGCAGATGGTGGAGACCGCGCGCACGCTCAATCCCGGCATCGACATCGTCGTGCGCAGCCACAACGAGGAAGAAGCCGCGCTGCTGACGCAGGAACACGTCGGGCGCGTGTTCCTCGGCGAAGCGGAACTGGCCGACGGCATGGCGCGCCACGTCCTCGGCCAATGACGCACGGCCTGCGCGCGCAGCGTCGATTTGCGTTACAACGCGCGCTTGTCTTCCCCCGAGCGTTCGCATGACCGTTGCCGCCGTTCCCGACGATCCCGCCCTGCAGGCGTTGTCCGCGCAACTCGGCGAACGCCTGCGCGCGTCGCACCACATGCTGGTCACCGCCGAGAGTTGCACCGGCGGCTGGATCGCGAAGGCGGTGACGGACGTGGCGGGGTCGTCCGACTGGTTCGACTGCGGCCTGGCCGCCTACAGCTACGAAGCGAAGCAGGCGTTGCTGGGCGTGCGCCCGGAGACGCTGGAACGCCACGGCGCCGTCAGCCGCGAGACCGCGCTGGAGATGGTGGCCGGGGCGCTGGTGCATTCGGGCGCGTCGCTCGCGGTGGCCGTGACCGGCATCGCCGGGCCGGGCGGTGGCACGGCCGACAAGCCGGTGGGCACGGTCTGGATCGCCTGGAAGCGGCGCGGGGGCTATCCGAAGGCCGAGGTGTTCCAGTTCGACGGCGACCGCGAGGCCGTGCGCCGGCAGACCGTGGACGCCGCCCTGCGGGGACTGGGCGCCTTGCTCGACTGAGGTGTTGACGGCTCCGGGGCGTGAGTAGTATTACTACTCACATGGACCTGACCGAAACCCAGCAAGCCATCCTCGCCCTCATCGCCGAGCGGATCGCGCGCGACGGGGTCCCGCCGTCCCAGACGGAAATCGCCCACGCCTTCGGCTTCAAGGGCGTGCGGGCGGCGCAGTACCACCTCGAGGCGATGGAAACCGCCGGCGCCATCCAGCGCCTGCCGGGCAAGGCGCGGGGCATCCGCATCGTGCATCCGGCCGGCGACGCCGCCCCCATGGCTGCCAACGACGACGCGCTGCGCCTGCCGGTGCTGGGCCGCGTCGCGGCGGGCGTGCCGATCGGCGCGGACATCAGCGGCGACAGCTACGTGCTGCTGGATCGCGTGTTCTTCTCGCCGGCGCCGGATTACCTGCTGAAGGTCAAGGGCGATTCGATGATCGACGAAGGCATCTTCGACGGCGACCTGATCGGCGTGCACCGCACGCGCGACGCGCGTTCCGGGCAGATTGTCGTGGCGCGCGTGGATGACGCGATCACGGTGAAGCTGCTGAAGATGTCCGCCGACCGCATCCGCCTGCTGCCCCGCAATCCCGATTACGCACCGATCGACGTGCAGCCCGGCCAGGACTTCGCGATCGAAGGGCTGTATTGCGGCCTGGTGCGGCCCAACCGATGAATTCGATGTACGAGCGCACTTCTCCTGGGTCGGTGCTTTCCGACACGCGGGCGCGGCGTTGCCCGATGTCCAACTCCCTCCCCGATGAGAAAAAATCTTCCCCATGCGCTCACGTCTCAGCCCACGCGACAAGTCCCGAGTAGCTTCCTCCCCAGACGACGGGGCGGCGGTTTCCAAGACGATGCCTCGCCCGGATTCGAACCCAAATCCAAATAGAGCCAAGGACACGACGATGGACGAGAACAAGAAGCGCGCCCTTTCCGCCGCCCTCGGGCAGATCGAGAAGCAGTTCGGCAAGGGCTCGGTGATGCGCATGGGCGACAAGCCCGTGGAAGCGGCGGAGGTCATCGGCACCGGTTCGCTGATGCTCGACATCGCGCTCGGCATCGGCGGCCTGCCCAAGGGGCGCGTGGTCGAGATCTACGGTCCCGAGTCCTCCGGCAAGACCACGCTCACGCTGCAGACCATCGCGCAGTGCCAGAAGGCGGGCGGCACCGCGGCGTTCATCGACGCCGAGCACGCGCTCGATCCGGGCTACGCGCAGAAGCTGGGCGTCAACATCGAAGACCTGCTGGTCTCGCAGCCCGACACCGGCGAACAGGCACTCGAGATCGCCGACATGCTCGTGCGCTCGGCCGCCGTCGACATGGTGGTCATCGACTCCGTCGCCGCACTCACCCCGCGCGCGGAAATCGAAGGCGAAATGGGCGACCAGCTCCCGGGCCTGCAGGCGCGGCTCATGAGCCAGGCGCTGCGCAAGCTGACCGGCAACATCAAGCGCAGCAACTGCATGGTCATCTTCATCAACCAGCTGCGCATGAAGATCGGCGTGATGATGCCGGGCCAGAGCCCGGAAACCACCACGGGCGGCAACGCACTCAAGTTCTACGCCTCCATCCGCCTCGACATCCGCCGCATCGGCTCGGTGAAGAAGGGCGACGAGATCATCGGCAACGAAACGCGCATCAAGGTCGTCAAGAACAAGATGGCGCCGCCGTTCAAGCAGGTCATCACCGAGATCCTCTACGGCGAAGGCATCAGCCGCGAAGGCGAACTGATCGAGATGGGCGTCAACGCCAAGCTCGTCGAGAAATCCGGCGCCTGGTACAGCGCGTACGACGAGCGCATCGGGCAGGGCAAGGAGAACGCGCGCCAGTTCCTCAAGGACAACCCGGCGATGGCGTTGCGCCTGGAAACGGAACTGCGCGCCAAGCTCGTGCCGCAGATCGATGCGCCGCGCGATGCCGCACCGGAAGCGATCGAAGACTGACCCGACGTCCTCCCCGCTGGCTATGGGATGGCACAGCGGGGAGGGCGATCGGGACCAGGCGGATGCACGCGAAGCCGCGGATGCGTCGTCGGAGGCCTCGGCCGCCGACGCGCGCAAACCCGACGATCGCCCCGCACGCCGCAAGCGTCCCGAAGCCACGCCTGCCCAGCGCGCCCTCGGCCTGCTGGTCCGGCGCGAACACTCCCGCCGCGAGCTGACGCGCAAGCTCACCGCGCGCGGCGTGGAGGTCGATGCCGCCGTCGCGGCCGTCGACAAGATGCAGGCGGCCGGTTGGCAGGATGACGGCCGCTTTGCGGAACAACTCATCCGTAGCCGGGCGGCCACCGGCTACGGCCCGGTCCGCATCCGCGCCGAACTGGCCATGCACGGCCTCCCGCGCGAAGCGGTCTCCACCGCGATGGAATCGGCCGAAGCCGACTGGCCCTCGCTCGCCCGCGACCTGGTGCAACGCCGCTTCGGCCCCGCCGTCGCCGACGATCGCGACCTCCGCTACAAGGCCGCCGATTGGCTGCTGCGCCGCGGTTTTTCCAACGACCACGTCCGGGCCGCGACCCGCTTCGATCCCGACGACTGAGCCCGCGGCCGCACCGATCGCAGCCGATCGCGGAACCACGCGTTTCACCCACGACCTGACGGCATTCCGGCCGGGCTGATACGCTTCGCCCCTCCCGGAGCGCAGGCTCCGCGTCCGCCCCCGGCGACGCGGCCGCCGTCGCGCCCGCGTTCCCCTTCCGGTCGCCGCATGAATCCCCAACAGCCCCTCCGCAGCAGTCACCAGATCCGCACCGATTTCCTCGAGTTCTTCCGCTCCAAGGGGCATGCCGTCGTCCCGTCGAGCCCGCTCGTGCCGGGCAACGACCCCACGTTGCTGTTCACCAACGCGGGCATGGTGCAGTTCAAGGATGTGTTCCTCGGTGCCGAGAAGCGCAGCTACGTGCGCGCGACCTCGTCGCAGCGCTGCGTGCGCGCCGGCGGCAAGCACAACGACCTCGACCAGGTCGGCTACACCGCGCGCCACCACACGTTCTTCGAGATGCTGGGCAACTTCAGCTTCGGCGATTACTTCAAGCACGACGCCATCAAATGGGCGTGGGAACTGCTGACGCAGGTGTGGGCGCTGCCGCCCGAGCGCCTGCTCGTCACGATCTACCACACCGACGACGAAGCCTTCGACATCTGGCACAAGATCGTCGGCCTGCCGGCCGATCGCATCATCCGCATCGGCGACAACAAGGGCGCGCCGTTCGCGTCGGACAATTTCTGGCAGATGGCCGACACCGGCCCGTGCGGCCCGTGCACCGAGATCTTCTACGACCACGGCGCGCACATCGCCGGCGGCCCGCCGGGGTCGCCCGATGAAGACGGCGATCGCTACATCGAAATCTGGAACAACGTCTTCATGCAGTTCGACCGCCAGCCGGACGGCACGCTCGTGCCGTTGCCTGCGCCGTGCGTCGACACCGGCATGGGCCTGGAACGCCTCGCCGCCGTGCTGCAGCACGTGCACAGCAACTACGAGATCGACCTGTTCCAGCACCTCATCCGCGCCGCGGCGACGATCACCGATACGTCCGACCTCGAACACAAGTCGCTGCGCGTCATCGCCGACCACATTCGCGCGTGCAGCTTCCTGATCGTCGACGGCGTGCTGCCGTCGAACGAAGGCCGCGGCTACGTGCTCCGCCGCATCATCCGCCGCGCGGTGCGCCACTTCTGGAAGCTCGGCGCGTTGCAGCCGGGCGGCGCGTTCTGGCGCATGGTCCTGCCGCTGTGCGAAGCGATGGGCGAGGCGTATCCGGAGCTCGTGCAGAAGCGCGAACTCGTCGAACGCGCGCTCAAGGCCGAAGAAGCCGCGTTCGCGCAGACGCTCGATGCGGGCATGCAGCGCCTCGACACCTACCTGCAGCAATCCGGTGGCACGCTCACCGGCGACCAGCTCTTCCAGCTGCACGACACCTACGGCTGCCCGCCCGACCTGATCGCCGACATCCTGCGCGAGAAGGGCACGACGCTGCCCGAAACGACGATGGCCGACTACGAACGCCTGATGGAACAGCAGCGCGAACGCGCGCGCGCCGCGGGCAAGTTCGGCGGCGGGCTGTCGTTGCCTGGCGAACTGATTTCGCAACTGGCGCCCACCGAATTCGACGGCTACGACCACGTCGACGTCGGCGGCCTCGTCGTGCAGGCCATCGTGCGCGAAGGCCGCCCGGTCAACGCGTTGCGCGCCGGCGAAGAAGCGATCGTGATCCTGGATCGCACGCCGTTCTACGCCGAGAGCGGCGGCCAGGTCGGCGACACCGGCCAGCTCGCCGAGCAGGGCGTGCTGTTCGAAGTGCGCGACACGCAGAAGCTCGCGGGCCAGTTCCATGGCCACGTCGGCACGCTGAAGGCCGGCGAGCTGAAGGTCGGCGACCACCTCGTCGGCGCGATCGACCACGCGCGCCGCGCCGCCACCGTCCTCAACCACAGCGCCACGCATTTGCTGCACGCCGCGTTGCGCCAGGTGCTGGGCACGCACGTCACGCAGAAGGGCTCGCTGGTCGCGCCGGATCGCCTGCGTTTCGATTTCTCGCACTTCCAGCCGGTCACCGCCGACGAACTGGCGACCATCGAACGCATGGTCAACGCCGAAGTCCGCGGCAACCACGCGGCCGAAGTGCAGCACATGGGCATGCAGGAAGCGCTGGACTTCGGCGCGATGGCGCTGTTCGGCGAAAAATACGGCGAGCGCGTGCGCGTGCTGCGCATGGGCGATACGTCCACCGAGTTGTGCGGCGGCACGCACGTATCACGCACCGGCGACATCGGCCTGTTCAAGATCGTCTCCGAAGGCGGCGTGTCCGCCGGTGTGCGCCGGATCGAGGCAGTGACCGGGCAGGGCGCGCTGGATTACGTGGCCGACGAGGAACGTCGCTTGAACGAAGCAGCACGGATGCTGGGTGGCAACGTCGCGGACGTGGGCGAGAAGCTCCGCGCACTGCTCGATCGCCAGAAGAAACTCGAACGCGAAGTCGAAGGGCTGAAGGCGAAGGCTGCCTCCGGCGCCACGTCGGACCTGGCGGGCGCGGCGGTGGAGGTGGGCGGCGTGCGCGTGCTCGCCTCGCGCCTGGAAGGCTTCGATGCGAAGGCGTTGCGCGATGCGGTCGACCGGCTGAAACAGCAGCTCGGCGAAGCGGTCATCGTGCTGGCCGGCACGTCGGACGGAAAGGCCGCGCTGGTCGCCGGTGTCACGGGCGGCCTCGTCGGCAAGGTCAAGGCCGGGGAACTGCTTGCGCATGTCGCCAGTCGCATCAACGGCAAAGGCGGCGGCCGTCCGGATCTCGCGCAGGGCGGCGGTGATGATGGCCCCGCATTGCAGGCCGCGCTGGCCGAGGTTCCGCAGTGGGTGGCCCAGCGCCTAAACTGAGGCATGACGTCCTGCGGTTGTCTGGCCCCGGCCCTGCGACCTATGATCGTTCAGCTTCGCGCACCAATGGATGTGCCCCGCCGCGATTTCGCGGCGGAACGGACCAGCGGGATGGCCGCTGGCGAAGGAGAGCCACATGTTGATCCTGACTCGGCGAGTCGGCGAAACCCTGATGATCGGCGACTCGGTCACCGTCACGGTCCTGGGCGTTAAAGGCAACCAGGTCCGCATCGGCATCACCGCGCCGAAGGACGTTGCCGTGCATCGCGAAGAGATCTACCAGCGAATCCAGCGCGGCGAAGAGCCGGGCGACGGCAAATCCGGTTTGCCGGGCACGGAGTGAATCTGTATCCTTCGCCGGCACTTCGATGAAGTGCCTCCGGAGACTTGCCCGAGAGGCCGAAGGGGCTCCCCTGCTAAGGGAGTATGGGGTCAAAAGCTCCATCGAGGGTTCGAATCCCTCAGTCTCCGCCAGTTACAAGTCACGACGAAAACTTGCATGGATTTTCAAAATGCACGTTGACGAAGTGATGACACGTTCTTCATAATTCCGCTCCTGCGCCCGTAGCTCAGCTGGATAGAGCACCAGGCTACGAACTTGGTGGTCGGGAGTTCGAATCTCTCCGGGCGCGCCACTCCAAAGAAAAAGGCCGATGCTTAAACGCATCGGCCTTTTTCTTTGGGAGTGGCGCGTCGGCGCGCTCAGCGCGCCGACCCAAAGTTTGCGCGGCAAACTTTGGGCCCCTGGCGGCATACCGCCAAATACCCCCGCTGTCGCGCGCCCCTTTTACTAAAAGGGGCTGGGGTCTCCGGATGGACGCGCGTTACTCGTTCGGTTGGGCGGCTTCGGAGGGGGACTGGGTCGCGTTGCGCTTTGCGAGTTGGGCTTCGCGGTGCGAGATGTAGACGTTCGCGGCGAAGATGATCGAGGCGCCGACGAAGGTCCACTTGTCCAGGCGTTCGTCGAACAGGAAGTAGCCGAAGACCGCGACGATCGGCAACTGCATGAAGCTGATGGGCGAGAGCGCGGACACCTCGCCGATCTTCAGCGCGCGCGTCCACAGCATGTGCCCGCCCGTGCCCATGAAGCCCGCGGCCACCACCCACAGCCAGGTGATCCCGCGCGGCCACTCCCACACGAACAGGGCGGGCAGGAACGACAGCGGCACCCACAGCATCGTCGTGTACAGCACGATGCGGTCCGCCGGCTCCACGCGCGAGAGCTGCTTGATCTGGATCGCGGCCAGGCCGCTCAGCACCGCCGCCGACAGCGCCACGAGCGTGCCGAGGGTGAAGTTGGCGCTGCCGGGCCGCACGATGATCAGCACGCCGATGAAGCCGACGACCACCGCGGCCCAGCGGCGCGCGCGCACCTGTTCGCCGAGCATCCACACCGCCGCGATGGTGACGAACAGGGGCGTGGAATACGACAGCGCGATCGCCTGCGCGAGCGGCAGGTGGCCGATGGCCCAGAAGCCGCAGAACATCGACACCACGCCGATGACGCAACGGATGATGTAGCGGGGGAATTGCGTCGTCCGCAACAGCTGCGGCCCGTGGCGCAGCAACAACGGCAGGGCCGCGACGAGGCCGAAGAAATTGCGGAAGAACGCGATCTCGAAGGTGTGCAGCGACGCCGATGCCAGCTTGATCGCCACCGCCATCAGCCCGAAGAAGCACGCGCTGCCCAGCATCAGCAGCGCAGCGCGCCAATGCGCGCCCGGCATCCGCGGCATCGGCAGCGTCACCACGTGGCGCCGACGATCCGCGGTTCGGGTTCGATGGGCACGCCGAAGCGTTCGTGCACCGACGCCGCGATGCGTCGCGCCAGGTCGAGCAGCTGCGCACCGGTCGCGCCGCCATGGTTCACCAGTACCAGCGCATGCGAGTCCGCGACGCCCGCGTCGCCATCGCGATGGCCCTTCCAGCCGCACTGGTCGATCAGCCACGCGGCGGACAACTTGCGCGTGCCTTCGCCGGCGCCGCGGAACATCGGCAGGCCCGGATGTTCGGCGTGCAACGCATCCGCCACCGCGACCGGCACGATCGGATTCTTGAAGAAGCTGCCCGCGTTCCCGATCACCGCCGGGTCCGGCAACTTGCGCCGGCGGATGCGGCACACGGCCTCGGCCACCTGCGATGCGCGCGGTGCGTCGATCCCCATCGCCTTCAGCTCGTCGCCCACGCCCGAGTAATCCAGGCGCAACTGCGGCGTGCGCGACAGGCGGAAATCGACGGCGGTGACCAGCCAGCGATCCGGCGCATGCTTGAACACGCTGTCGCGGTATGCGAAGGCGCAGTCTTCGGCCGTCAGCGTCGCCGTCGTGCGCGTCGCGCGTTCGAACACGTGCACCGCATGGATCGACTCGCGCACTTCCACGCCGTACGCCCCGATGTTCTGGATCGGCGCCGCACCCACGGTGCCGGGAATCAGCGCGAGGTTCTCCAGGCCCGCCAGGCCGTGGCCCAGCGTCCACAGCACCAGCGCATGCCATTCCACGCCCGCGTCGGCGCGCACGATCGCCGTGTCGCCGTCATCTTCGAGGATCGCGATCGATTGCGCGCCCAGGCTCAGCACTGCACCCGGCGGATCGTCGGCGAACAGCAGGTTGCTGCCGCCGCCGAGCACCAGCACCGGTGCATCGCGCAACATCGCGTAACCGAACAACTCCGGCAGCGCCGCGACGTCGGACACTTCCACGAGCATCGGCGCGCGCGCGGCCACCCCGAAGGTGTTGCGCGCATCGAGCCGGGCGTGCTCGACGAGGCGATAGCCGCCGCCGACGTGGATCGCCTCAGGCATCGGGTGGCAGGTTCCCGCGGCTCGGCGCTTCCTTGCGGCGGCGCATCGCATCGACGGATTCGCCGATCAGCGCCGGCCCGCGATAGATCAGGCCCGTATACACCTGCACGAGCGACGCACCCGCCGCGGCCTTCGCCGCTGCATCCGCGCCGGACAGGATGCCGCCCACGCCCACCAGCGGGATGTGTTCCGGCAGGCGCGTGCGCAGCTTGCGCAGCACCAGCGTGGAGCGGCCCATCAGCGGTTCGCCCGAGAGGCCACCGGCCTGGTCCGCGTGCCGCACGTGTTCCAGGCCGAAGCGCGACACCGTGGTGTTGGTGGCGATCACGCCATCGACTTCCAGGTCCGACAGCACGCGGCCGGCCGCATCGATGTCTTCGTCCGACAGGTCCGGCGCGATCTTCACCAGCATCGGCACGCGGCGCCCGTGCTGTGCGCCCAGGCGCTCCTGTGCTTCGCGCAGCGTGCCCACGAGGCGGCGCAGCTGCTGTTCTTCCTGCAGTTCGCGCAGCCCCGCGGTATTGGGCGAGGAAATGTTGACGGTGATGTAGTCGGCGAGCGGATACACGCGCTCCAGGCAGAACAGGTAATCGGATTCGGCCGATTCGTTCGGCGTGTCCTTGTTCTTGCCGATGTTGATGCCGAGCAATCCGCCGCGGCGACGCGCGCGCGAGACGTTGGCCACCAGCGCATCCACGCCGTCGTTGTTGAAGCCCAGGCGATTGATGATCGCGCGCTGCGAGGGCAGGCGGAACATGCGCGGCTTCGGGTTGCCCGCCTGCGGCCGCGGCGTGGTGGTGCCGACTTCGACGAAGCCGAAACCCAGCGCCATCAGCGCATCGATGTGCGCGCCGTTCTTGTCCAGCCCCGCGGCCAGGCCCACCGGGTTGGGGAACTGCAGCCCGAACACCTTGACCGCGAGCGGCTTGGGCGCGCGCGCGAGCAACGGGTTGGTACCCGTGCGATACGCGGCTTCGAGGGCGGACAGGCCGAGCGCGTGCGCGCGCTCGGCGTCCAGCCCGAACAGGAAAGGCCTGGCGAGCCCGTACATGCGGTCAGTGGCTCACAGGTCGAACTTGATGCCTTGCGCCAGCGGCAGCGCATCGGAGTAGTTGATCGTGTTCGTCTGTCGGCGCATGTAAGCCTTCCACGCATCCGAACCCGATTCCCGGCCACCGCCGGTTTCCTTCTCGCCGCCGAACGCGCCGCCGATCTCCGCACCCGAGGTGCCGATGTTGACGTTGGCGATGCCGCAATCCGACCCCGACGCGGCCAGGTAGGCCTCGGCCGCCTTGAGGTCGGTGGTGAAGATGGAGGACGACAGGCCCTGCGGCACGGCGTTCTGCATCGCGATGGCTTCATCCAGCGCCTTGAACTTCATGACGTAGAGGATCGGCGCGAACGTTTCGTGCTGCACGATCTCCGCGTCGTTGGTCAGGCCCGTCACGATCGCCGGCAGCACGAAGTTGCCCTTGCCCTCGATCGCGGTGCCGCCGGTTTCGATCTTGCCGCCGGCCGCGCGGGCCTTGGCGATCGAATCCAGGTACGCATCGACGCCGTCGCGGCTGTTGAGCGGGCCCATCAGGTTGGCCGGATCCGTCGGGTCGCCGATTTTCTTTTCGACCTGCTTGTACGCGGTGACCAGCTTGGCCAGCACGTCGTCGTAGATGGACTCGTGCACGATCAGGCGGCGCGTGGTGGTGCAGCGCTGGCCCGCGGTGCCGACGGCGCCGAACACGATCGCCGGGATCGCCAGCTTCAGCTCCGCCGACTTGTCCACGATGATCGCGTTGTTGCCGCCCAGCTCCAGCAACGAGCGGCCCATGCGGCGGGCGACGCGCTCGCCGACGATGCGGCCGACCTTGGTGGAACCGGTGAACGAGATCAGCGGGATGCGCTTGTCGTCGACGAAGGTCGAGGCGAGCTCGGTGCCCGCGTCGTTGAACAGGAAGAAGATGTCCGGGAAGCCGCCCTTCTTCAGCGCCTCGTTGCAGATCTTCATCGCCGCGATCGCCGACAGCGGCGTCTTGGGCGAGGGCTTCCAGATCGAGATGTCGCCGCACACCGCGGCCACGAACGCATTCCACGCCCACACCGCGACGGGGAAGTTGAACGCGCTGATGATCCCGACGATGCCGATCGGGTGCCACTGCTCGTACATGCGATGGCCCGGGCGCTCCGAATGCATCGTCAGGCCGTACAACTGGCGCGACAGGCCGACGGAGAATTCACCGATGTCGATCATTTCCTGGACTTCGCCGTCGCCTTCCGGCTTCGACTTGCCCATTTCCAGCGCGACCAGCGAGCCCAGCGCATCCTTGTGCGTGCGCAGCGCTTCGGCGCACAGGCGCACGGCTTCGCCGCGACGCGGCGCCGGCGTGGTGCGCCACACCTGGTAGGCCGCCTGCGCGCGCTCGACGATCGTGTCGTAGTCCGCCTGCGAGGAGGCGTGGACCTTCGCGAGCACCGCGCCGTCGGTGGGGTTCACCGGTTCCAGGACACCGGCATCCGTGGTCTTCGACCAGGTGTCGTTGCCGAGGAAAGTGCCGGATTCGATGTCGCGCAGGCCGAGCGCGGTCAGGACGGGATGGGTCACGATAAAACTCCAATGGGGGAACGCTTTCGAAGTGAACAGTCCGCACAGGGATGTGCGGGCAGTAGCACATGGATGTGCGACCAGTACCGATGCGGCCCCGACACGATTCGAACGTGCGACCTGTCCCTTAGGAGGGGACCGCTCTATCCAACTGAGCTACGGGGCCAAAGAAGCGGCGGCGATTATCGCTCAAGCAGGGCCTCCACGGTCCGCGCGGGGTGTTTCATCCACGCGTAGTGGTCGGCGCGCACGCCAGGCGCGGCCTCCTCGACGACCGCGATCGACCGCGGCGCGGCGGGCATCTTCGCCAGCAGGGCCTCAAGGGACGTGCCGGGCGCGAGCCAGTCGTGGGCCATGCGGACCGCGCGGATCGGGACCGTCACGGACCGGAGCGCCGCTTCGAGATCGTCCACCCCGACCGCCGCGTAGCGCCCCGTGAGCCCGGTGCGCGACCAGTCGCGGACCACGCCGCGTGCTTCCTCGCCGCCGAACCCGAGCCGGCGGCCCGGCAACTTGCCGCACAGCACCGCGATGGACCGCAGCGCCTGGTAGGCCATCGGCAGCCACCAGCGCGTGCGCGGCGGGAAGGCGCGCCAGTCGGGCGTGCCGCTGGCGACGAGCCACAATTCGGACGCGACGCCGTGCGCGAGCCCGAGCCGGCAGCTCGCCAGCTGCCCGCCGAGGCTATGGCCGCCGACGATGCGGCGCAGGCCGGGCAGGGCGTGTTCGATCGCCGCTTCGCACGCGGGGAAGTCCT
Source organism: Noviluteimonas caseinilytica (assembly GCF_018406605.1). Lineage (GTDB taxonomy): Bacteria > Pseudomonadota > Gammaproteobacteria > Xanthomonadales > Xanthomonadaceae > Noviluteimonas > Noviluteimonas caseinilytica. Next base: position 2,489,593 of record NZ_AP024545.1, read on the forward strand.
GCATCAGCAATGCGCGGTAGCCCCAGTCCTCGCGACGGCTCGCGCGCACGCTGCTGCTGCCCAGGCCGCGCCAGTCGTGCACGAACACCGCGATGCCGCGTTGCGCGAGCGCTTCGGCGAAGGGGAGGAAATGCCGCGCCGCGATCCCCATGCCGCCGAACCACAGCAACGTCGCGGTGGGCGAGGGCGGGATGCGGGCCTGCAGCTGCGATCGATGGCCGTCGGCGGAGACCACCGGCAGTTCGATCGCCTCCATCGTCAGCGCGCCGCGCCGAAGTGATCCAGGACCACGATGTCGCCGCGGCCGGGGCGGTACCCCGACGCCAGCGCGCGATGCACGTAATCCGAGGCCGCGATGCAGGCCTCGCGCAGCGCGTCGCCGAGCGCCAGGCGCGCGGCGATGGCGGAGGCGAGCGTGCAGCCCGTACCGTGCGCTTCGAGTGCCAGGCGCGGATGCACGATCTCCTGCATGCCATGCGCATCGGCGAAGACATCCACGACCGCATCGCCCTGCGCCAGGTGGCCGCCTTTCAGCAGCACCGCACGCGCGCCGTGCGCGAGCAATGCACCGGCGGCGACATGCATCGATTCGACGTCGGTGATGCGCGCGCCGAGCAGCAATTCGGCTTCCGGCAGGTTCGGTGTCGCGATCGTCGCGCGCGGCAGCAGGCGCATGCGCAATGCATCGAGGGCGTCGTCGGCGAGCAGCTTCGCGCCCGACGTCGCCACCATCACCGGATCCAGCACCACCGGCACCGCGCAATGCGCCTCGAGCAACGCATCGACTTCGCGGATCACGTCGGTGGTCGCCAGCATCCCCAGCTTCACGACGCGGATGTCGAAATCGTCGAAGCACGCATCCACCTGCGCCCGCAGGAATTCCACCGGCGGCACGTGCACCGCCGTGACGCCGCGCGTGTGCTGCGCCGTCAATGCGGCGATCGCCGACAGCCCGTGCACGCCGTGCGCGGCGAAGGTTTTCAGGTCGGCCTGGATGCCCGCGCCACCGCCGGAATCGGATCCGGCGATGGTCAACGCGGAGACGCGTGCGCTTCCCTGCGCCATGGCCTCAGAGCACTTCGGAGGCGTAATCCGCCAGGCGCGAACGCTCGCCGCGACGCAGCGTCACGTGCGCGCTGTACGCCCAGCCCTTGAAGCGATCCACCGCGTAGGTCAGGCCCGAGGTCGTCTCGGTGAGGTAGGGCGTGTCGATCTGTTCGACGTTGCCGAGGCAAATGATCTTGGTGCCCGGACCGGCGCGGGTGATCAGCGTCTTCATCTGCTTCGGCGTGAGGTTCTGCGCCTCGTCGAGGATGAGGTAACGCGACAGGAACGTGCGCCCGCGCATGAAGTTGAGCGAGCGGATCTTGATGCGCGAGGCCAGCAGGTCGTTCGTGGCCGCGCGGCCCCAGCTGCCGCCTTCCTGGTTGTGCGTGAGCACTTCCAGGTTGTCGGTGAGCGCGCCCATCCACGGCGTCATCTTTTCCTCTTCCGTGCCGGGCAGGAAGCCGATGTCTTCGCCGACGCTCACGGTGGCGCGCGTCATGATGATTTCGCGATAGCGCTGCTGGTCCATCGTCTGCGCCAGGCCCGCGGCGAGCGCGAGCAGCGTCTTGCCGGTGCCGGCGGTGCCGAGCAGCGACACGAAATCGACTTCCGGGTCCATCAGCGCATTGAGCGCGAAGTTCTGCTCGCGGTTGCGCGCGGTGATTCCCCACACGTTGTGCTGGTTGTGGCGGTAGTCGTCGACGATCTGCAGCGTGATCTTCGCGTCCGTCACGCGCGCCACGCGCAGTTCGGCTTCTTCGTCGCCCGGCAGGTAGAGGAACTGGTTGGGATACCAGTCGTCCTCGTCGCGGCGCGCGATCTCGTAGAAGGTGCGGCCCTTCTCCGTCCACGAGCGCAGGTCCTTGCCGTGGATCGTCCAGAAGTCTTCCGGCAGCGCGGTGGCGCCGGTGTAGAGCAGGCTGAAGTCGTCGAGGGCGCGGTCGTTCTCGTAGTCCTCCGACACGATGCCGGCGATGGCGGCCTTGATGCGGAGGTTGATGTCCTTGGAGACGAAGACGATCGGCGTATCGGGTTCGTCTTCCTTCAGCGCCAGGATCGCGCCGAGGATGTGGTTGTCGGGGATCACCGCGCCGAAGCGCTTGCCCGCGTCGAAGTTGCTGGTCTGGAAGCGCAGGCGGCCCGCGCTCTCGGCGCCGCGCAGCTGCAGGCCGTTGGGGCGCGAGAGCGGGATGCCGTTGTGGACGTCGGCGACGCCCTGGGTCTCGATGAGTTCGTTGAGGAAGCGGCTGACCTGGCGCGCGTTGCGGCTGGCTTCCGACGTGCCTTTCTTGGCGTTGTCGAGTTCTTCCATCACCTGCATCGGCAGGTAGACATCGTGCTCTTCGAACTTGAACAGTGCCGTCGGATCGTGCATCAACACATTGGTGTCGAGGACATGGATGCGCTTGCTACGCGTCATTGAGGTTCCTGTTGGGCCTGTTGCAGAGCATCGAGGACGGCCTGTGCGTGGCCGGGGACTTTCACGCCGCGCCATTCGCGCGCGACGCGTGACGCCGGGTCGATGAGGAAGGTACTCCGATCGATCCCGATGTATTTCCTGCCGTAGAGTTGTTTCTCGCGGATGACATCGAACGCGGTGCACAGCACCTCATCCGCATCGCTGACCAGGTCGAAGGCGAAGCCCTGCTTCGTGCAGAAGTTCTGGTGCGAACGCGCCGAATCGCGCGACACGCCCAGAACATCTGCGCCGAGCTTGCGGAACTTCGGGAGCAGGGCGGAGAAATCCAGGCCTTCGGTGGTGCAGCCCGGCGTGCTGTCCTTCGGATAGAAGTAGAGGACGAGCCAGCGGCCGGCGTGGTCGGACAAGCGGCCTTCGCGCGGACCGTCCCTGCCGGCGAGCGCCAGCGGCGCATCGAGGAGCTTCCTGGACAGCGGCTTGGCTTTGGCCATCAGAACTTCATCGGATCCATGATCGCGTCGAGGTTGAGGTGGTCGCAGAACTCGAGGAAATCGTCGCGCAGCGCCGCGATGTGCATGTCCGAGGGAATGCCGATGGTGACCTGCGCGGAAAACATGTCGGCGCCGGTCTGCATCGCGCGGTAGCGCGAACAATGCAGCGATTCGATGGTGATGCCCTGGCGATCGAAGAAGTCCGCCAGCTGGAACAGGATGCCCGGCTTGTCCGCCGCCACCACCTCGACGATGTAGGGCAGCAGGTTGGACTGCACCTGCTTGGGGCCGGTGCGATAGAAGACGAGCTTGAGGCCTTCTTCCCGTTCGAGCCGGCCCAGCATCGTTTCCAGCTTGGCCACCGCGTCCCACGACCCCGTGGCCAGCGCGGTCACCGACACGTCGCGGCCCACCGTGCTCAGGCGCGCATCGACGAGGTTGCAGCCGCTGTCGGAAATGCGGCGGGTCACCGCCAGCAGCGGCGACTGCGGGTGCGTCGTGTACGCATTGATGAGCAGGTGGTTCTCGTTCGGCGCAGGAGGACGGGCGGGGGTTTCGGTCAAGGCGGCCTTCCGAGGTCTGAACGGCGTCCCGGACAAGACTCCGGGGCGCGGCCAGCATACTTGCCGCTGGTTTCACGCCGCAAGTAAGATCGCGACGGGCGGCACGCCCCCCACGCACGCAGCGAGCGTATCCACTTGCATCTTTCCGGCAGCATCACTGCGCTGGCGACGCCTTTCACGTCGACCGGCGAAATCGACCTCGACGCCTGGCGCCGTTTGCTTGAAGCACAGCTGCAGGCAGGCACGCAGGCCATTGTCGTCGCGGGTTCCACGGGCGAAGCGGCGGCGTTGTACGACGCCGAATACGACGCCTTGCTCCGCACGGCGGTCGACCTGGTCGCCGGGCGCATTCCCGTCCTCGCGGGCACGGGCCAGTCCAACACCGCGAAAACCATCGAACAGACGCGCCGCGCCGCCGCGCTCGGCGCCGATCTCGCGCTCGTCGTGACGCCGCCGTACGTGCGCCCCACGCAAGCCGGCCTCGTCGCGCACTACCGCGCGGTCGCCGACGACGATGCATTGCCGATCGTCCTGTACAACGTGCCGGGCCGCACCGGCTGCGACATGCAGGTGGAGACGGTGGCGGAACTCGCCGGTCATCCGCGCATCGTCGCGATCAAGGAAGCGGTGGCCGATCCCGCGCGCATGACCGCGCTGCTGCGCCTGCGCAATGCCAGCTTCAGCGTGCTCAGCGGCGACGATCCCACCGCTTGCCGCGCGATGCTCGCCGGCGCGGACGGCATCGTGTCGGTCGCCTCCAACGTCCTGCCCGTCGCGTTCCGTCGCTTGTGCGATCTTGCACGCGGCGGGCGTCGCGACGAGGCCGAAGCGCTCGATGCCCGCATGCAGCCGGCCTACGACTTCCTCGGCGTCGAACCCAATCCCATCCCGGTGAAAGCCGTGCTCGCGCATTTCGGCTACGGCCATGGCTTGCGCCTGCCGCTGCTGCCGTTGTCCGCGGCGCATGCCGTGCGCACGCCGGTCATCGCCGCCGACATCCAGACCCTCGAACACACCCTTCGCGATTCGCTCGCGGCCTGACAGGAGTTCCCCCGAAATGCGCGTCAATACGCTCGCACGCACGTTGTCCCTCGCCACCCTGGTCGTCGTCGCGGCCACGGGCTGCCACTGGTTCGGCAAGGACAAGGGCCCCTACGCGATGGCGCCGGAACAGCGTCCTCTCGAAGTGCCGCCGGACCTGGATCGCCCCGCCGTGGATGCCGCGATGAAGCTGCCGCCCACCGCTTCGGCCACCACGCCGGGCGCGCCGAACGCCGCCTCCGCCACCGCCGCCTCGCCGATCGGCTTCACGGTGCCGGGCGAACGCGATGCCGTGTTCGCGAAGGTGGGTGATGCGCTCGCCGCGACCGAAGGCGTGAAGATCGCGAGCAAGGCGCAGATCCTCGGCACGTACGACATCAACTACGCCGGGTCGGATTTCCTGGTGCGCGTGACGAAGGTCGAAGCCGGCGTGTACGTCTCGGCCGTCGACCCGCGCGGCCTGCCGGCCGCGGGCGAAGCGCCGCAGAAGCTGATGGCCGCACTGAAGGCCGCGCTCGGCGGTTGATCCGATTTCCCCCTCCCCCCTCGGGGGGAGGGCAGGGGGTGGGGACCCGCAGGTCGCCCGAATCCCGAAAAAGTTACCGCTCCAGCAACGGCAACTTGTCCGTCTTCCCTTCCCAGTCCTTCGCATCCGCCGGCGGATCCTTGCGCACGGTGATCACCGGCCAGGCCTTCGACAGGTCGGCGTTGAGCGCAACGAAGACCTCCTGTCCCGCCGGCACGTCGTCTTCCGGATAGATCGCATTGACCGGGCATTCGGGCTCGCACAGCGTGCAGTCGATGCATTCGTCCGGATCGATCACCAGGAAGTTGGGACCTTCGTGGAAGCAATCGACGGGGCACACCTCGACGCAGTCGGTGTACTTGCACTTGATGCAGTTGTCGGTGACGACGAAGGGCATGGCGTGTCGGCGTGGGGTCGGAGGCGGGGAAGTGTACGTCCGCGCGCGCGGATATGAAAAAGCCCGCGCCTTGCGGCACGGGCTTTCACGGATCTGGTACTCCCAACGGGATTCGAACCCGTGTGTCCACCTTGAGAGGGTGGTGTCCTAGGCCTCTAGACGATGGGAGCGAAGGCTTGGTCGGCGGGGGACGGGCACCAGGCCCCGGAAAAACAGGGCCCCCGCGGAAGGCTTGCTACTATACGGGCCGCCGTGGCCCCAGGCAACGGAACGACCTGCCATCCCGCCCTCATTCGCGGCCCTGCCGCAACCGATGTCCACGACGACCCCCATGACCCTGCCCAGTGCGCAACCGATCCTGCGCACGATCCCGCGCGATGCACACGCGATCTCGCGCAAGGACATCAGTCCGAATGCGCTGCGCGTCCTCTATCGCCTGCGTGAGGGCGGCTTCGGCGCGTTCCTCGTCGGCGGCGCCGTGCGCGACCTGCTGGTCGGCGGACATCCCAAGGATTTCGACGTCGCCACCGACGCCACGCCCGAGCAGGTGAAGGCGCTGTTCCGCAATTGCCGCCTGATCGGCCGCCGGTTCCGCCTGGCGCACGTCGTGTACGGCCGCGAGATCATCGAAGTGGCCACCTTCCGCGCCAACGTCGACGACGGCAGCGGCGATCGCGAAATGCACGAAGGCGGCCGCCTGCTGCGCGACAACGTGTACGGCACGATCGAGGAAGATGCGATCCGCCGCGACTTCACCGCCAACGCGCTGTACTACGCGATCGAGGATTTCTCGGTGCGCGACTACACCGGCGGTTTCGAGGACGTGCAGGCGCGCGTGATGCGGCTGATCGGCGATCCGGAAACGCGTTACCGCGAAGATCCCGTGCGCATGCTGCGCGCCGTGCGCCTGGCCGCGAAGCTCGACTTCACGATCGAACCCGCCACCGCCGCGCCGCTGCCCGCGCTCGCGCCGCTGCTGCGCGAATCCGCGCCGGCGCGCCTGTTCGAAGAAGCCTTGAAGCTCTTCCTCTCCGGCCATGCGGTCGCGAGTTTCGAACGCCTCGAACACCACGGCCTGCTCGCCGCGTTCCTGCCGGAGACCGCGCAGGCGCTCGCCAGCAATCGCAGCGGTGCCTTGCGCCGCATGGTGATCGAAGGCCTGCGCAGCACCGATGCGCGCGTGGCCAACGACGAACCCGTCTCGCCCGCGTTCCTGTTCGCCGTGCTGCTGTGGCCCGCGTATTGCCGCGATTTGATGGGCCTGCAGGCCTCGGGCGTGCACGCGGCCGAAGCGCAACGCCGCGCCGCCGATCGCGTCACGCTGCACCTGCTCAACACGATTGCGTTGCCGCGCCGCTTCTCGCTGCCGATGCAGGAAATCTGGCTGCTGCAGTCGCGCTTCAACCAGCGCCAGCGCAAGCGCGTGTTCCGCCTGCTGGGCCATCCGCGTTTCCGCGCCGCGTTCGATTTCCTCGTGCTGCGCCAGCACGCCTCGCCCGAGCACGCCGAAGACATCGCGTTCTGGACCGACGTGCAGTCGCAACCGGGCGAAGCGGTGGCCGCGCAGCTCGAAGCGCGCGCGATCGAAGCCGCCGAAGCCGAAGACGCACCGCGCAAGCGCCGTCGTCGTCGTCGCCGGCCCGAAGCGAGCGGCGGATAACCCCATGCTCGCCTGCGTCGGCCTCGGCGCGAACCTCGGCGATGCGAGCGCGACCGTGCAGGCCGCGTTGCAGGCGCTCGACGCGCTGCCCGACACGCGCCTGCTGCGCGCCTCGCGCCTCTACCGCACGCCGGCCTGGGGCAAGACCGACCAGCCCGAATTCGTGAACGCCGCAGCCGTGCTCGACACGCAACTCGACGCGCGCGCCCTGCTCGACGCGATGCTGTCGATCGAACGCACCTTCGGCCGCGACCGCAGCGCCAACGAACGCTGGAGCGCACGCACGCTGGACCTGGACCTGCTGCTCTACGGCGAAGACCGCATCGACGAACCCGGCCTGCACGTCCCGCACCCGCACCTGCACGAACGCGCGTTCGCGCTGGTGCCGCTGGTCGAAATCGCACCGGACGTCGTCATTCCCGGCCGTGGGCGCGCGGCGGACATCGTCGCCGCGATGGTCACCGGCGACATCCAGGCGCTAGGCTAGGGTCATGTACACCAGCAAAGACAGCAAGCCGGCGGACATGAAGCCCTGGACCGTGCCCATGCTGGCCGACGCCAAGCGCGAAGGCCGCAAGCTGGTGATGCTCACGGCGTACGACGCGGGCTTCGCGCGCGTGCTCGACGACAACGGCACCGACCTCGTGCTCGTCGGCGATTCGCTCGGCATGGTGGTGCAGGGACAGGACAGCACCTTGCCCGTCACCGTCGACGACATCGTCTACCACGTGCGGTGCGTGGCGCGCGGTTTGCGTCGCGCGTTGCTGATCGCCGACCTGCCGTTCGGTGCGGACGCCACGCCCGAACGCGCGCTCGATGCCTCGCTGCGTTGCCTGCAGGCGGGCGCGGGCATGGTCAAGCTGGAAGGCGCGGGCCACAAGCTCGAAGTCATCCGCTTCCTCGTCGAACGCGAGATCCCCGTCTGCGCGCACCTCGGCCTCACGCCGCAATCGGTGCTGCGCCTGGGCGGTTACAAGGTGCAGGGGCGCGAAGAAGCCGCGGCCGCACGCGTGCGCGAAGACGCAAAACTGGTCGAAGACGCCGGCGCCACGTTGCTGGTGCTCGAATGCGTGCCGTCGCCGCTCGCCGCGGCGATCACGGCGTCCGTGGCGATTCCCACCATCGGCATCGGCGCAGGCGCTGCGTGCGATGGGCAAGTGCTGGTGCTGCACGATTTCCTCGGCGTGAACACCGGCCATCGCCGCCCGAAGTTCGTGAAGGATTTCCTCGCCGAAGGCGGTTCGCTCGCCGGCGCGGTGCAGGCCTACGCCGACGCGGTGCGCAGCGGCGCGTTCCCGGACGCCGCGCACGCCTACGACTGATGATCGACACCGTCACCGCGCTCGACGAGTTGCGTTCGCGCGTCCGTGCCTGGAAGCGCGACGGCCTGCGCGTCGGCTTCGTGCCGACGATGGGCAACCTGCACGCCGGCCACCATTCGCTCGTCGCGCTCGCGCGGCAGCATGCGGACAGGATCGTCGCGAGCGTGTTCGTGAACCCGACGCAGTTCGGGCCGAACGAAGATTTCGCGCGCTACCCGCGCACGCCCGACGCCGATGCCGCCGGCCTCGATGCCGTCGGCTGCGACGTGCTGTGGCTGCCCAGCGTCGACGCGATGTATCCCTACGGCGCCGATGGCGCGGTGCGCATGCGCGTGCCGGGCATCACCGACGTGCTCGAAGGCGCGCATCGCCCCGGGCATTTCGACGGCGTGTGCACCGTCGTCGCGCGCCTGTTCAACCAGGTGCAGCCCGATGTCGCCGCGTTCGGCCGCAAGGATTACCAGCAGCTCGCGGTGATCCGCTACATGACGCGCGACCTCGCGTTCCCGATCGAATTGCTGGCGGGCGAGACCCTGCGCGAAGCCGACGGCCTGGCGATGAGTTCGCGCAACCAGTACCTCTCGGCGGAAGAGCGCCCGGTGGCGGCCCTGATCCAGCGCAGCCTGCAGCGCATGCGGGACGGCCTGCTGGCCGGCGCCGCGCGCGGGGCTGTGGAGGCCGAGGCCCGGGCCACACTGGATGCGGCCGGCTTCGAGGTCGATTACGCGGTCGTGCGCGCCCCGGACCTGGTCGACCCCGACGCGTCGCCCGGCCCCCGCGTGGCCCTGGTCGCCGCCCGCCTGGGCCGCACCCGGCTGATCGACAACCTGGAATTCACGACCGCGCGCGCCTGAATACGCGGCCGGGCCGTGCGGCCCCCTTTGTTGCAGCGCCACAAACCCCCACCTAGACTGCGCACCTTTCCCGGGCCGACCCGGCCGATCGCGGAGCCGTTTCCATGCAGCTCAACCTGCTCAAAGCCAAGATCCACCGCGCCACCGTCACCCACGCCGAGCTGCATTACGAAGGCTCGTGCGCGATCGACGGCCGGCTGCTCGACATTTCCGGCATCCGCGAATACGAGCAGGTCCACATCTACAACGTGAACAACGGCGCGCGTTTCGTCACCTATGCGATCCGCGGCGAAGAAGGCTCGGGCGTGATCTCGGTGAACGGCGCGGCCGCGCACATGGCGCAGCCGGGCGACCTGGTGATCATCTGCGCTTACGGCGCGTGCGACGAAGCCGAGGCGGCGAAGTTCAAGCCGACGCTGGTCTACGTCGATCGCCACAACGCGCTGACGCACACCAATCACTCGATGCCGAAGCAGGCTGCGTAAGCTGGGGCGCATGGACGCGACCCTCGCCACGCACTTCGCCACGCTCCGCGCGCACGCCGCGCGGTTGTCCGACACCTCGATCAAGCAGCTCGTCGACGCCGATCCCGCGCGCGCGACGGGCTGTGCGCTGCGCGTGGGCCCGCTGTACGCCAACTTCGCGCGGCAGCGTTACGACGGCGAGGCGCTCGATGCCTTGTTCGCGCTGGCCGACGCCGCGGACTTCGCCGGCGGCATGCGGCGGCTGGTCGACGGCGCGGAAGTGAATCCCACCGAACATCGCGCCGCGCTGCACACCGCGCTGCGCAGCAACCTCTCGCGTTCGCCCATCGCCACGGCCGCGCACGACACCGCGCTCGAAGCGCTCGAGCGCATGCGCGACGTCATCGAAACGTTGCAGGACACGCCGGTCTCCGACATCGTCAGCATCGGCATCGGCGGCTCGGACCTCGGCCCGCGCTTCGTCGTCGATGCGCTGTCGCCGCCAACGCCGGGCCGCTTCCGCGTGCATTTCCTCTCGAACGTCGACGGCGCCGCCGCGCAGCGCGTGCTCGCCACGCTCGATCCGAAACGCACCGCCGCGATCATGGTGTCGAAGACCTTCGGCACGCAGGAAACGCTGCTCAACGGCGCCATCGTGCGCGAATGGCTCGGCGACGACACGCGCCTGCTCGCCGTCACCGCGAACGTCGAACGCGCTGCGGCCTTCGGGATCCCGGAAGCGCGCATCCTGCCGATGTGGGACTGGGTGGGGGGGCGCTATTCGCTGTGGTCCGCCGTGGGCCTGCCGATCGCGCTCGCGCTGGGCATGCCCGCGTTCGAACAATTGCTGGCCGGCGCGGGCGAGATGGATGCGCACGTGCTCGAAGCACCGCTGCGCGAGAACCTCGGTGCCTGGCATGCGCTGACGGCGTTGTGGAATCGCAACGCACTCGGCTTCGCGTCGCAGGGCGTGTTCTCGTACGACGAACGCCTGAAGTTGCTGTCCGCGCACCTGCAGCAGGTCGTGATGGAAAGCCTCGGCAAGTCCGTGCACCTCGACGGCACGCCGGTCGACACCTCCACCGTACCGGTGTGGTGGGGCGGCGCCGGCACCGACGTGCAGCACAGCTTCTTCCAGGCGCTGCACCAGGGCACCGACATCATCCCGGGCGACTTCGTCGGCGTGACGCGCGCCGACCATCCGCATCGCGAAAGCCACCGTGCGTTGTTCGCCAACCTGCTCGCGCAGGTGGAAGCGTTCGCGAACGGGCAGGGCAGCGACGATCCGCATCGCCGTTACGCGGGCAATCGCCCGAGCACCTTGTTGCTGCTCGACGCGCTCACGCCGCGCAGCCTCGGCGCGCTGATCGCCTTGTACGAACACAGCGTGTACCTGCAATCGCTCGCGTGGGACATCAACGCGTTCGATCAGTTCGGCGTGGAGCTCGGCAAGCAACTCGCGAACGGCCTGCTGCCCGCGTTGCGCGGCCAGCCCGCGGAGATCGCCGATCCGGTGACGCGCGCGCTACTCGACGAGATCCAGCGCGATCCCTGAGTTGCGCGCGGCGTGTTGTTCGAGCGCCCATTCGACATGCTCGCGCACCACGGCGTCTTCGATCCCCGCGCGTGACTGCAACGCCCCCAGCACCGCCGGCGTCGTCGGTGCATTCCCCAACGCCACCGCGATGTTCCGCAACCACCGCGCATGCCCGCTGCGCCGGATCGCAGAGCCTTCCGTGCGCTGCAGGAATTCCGCTTCCGTCCACGCGAACAACTCGGGCAGCGTCGCCGTGTCCAGGTGGTTGCGCGCACGGAAATCCGGCTCGTCGGTCCGCTTCGCGAACTTGTTCCAGGGACAGACCAGCTGGCAATCGTCGCAGCCGAAGATGCGGTTGCCCATCAACGGCCGCAGTTCCGGGTCGATCGCGCCTTCGTGCTCGATCGTGAGGTACGAAATGCAGCGCCGCGCATCGAGGCGGTTGGGCGCCACGATCGCCTGCGTCGGGCAGATGTCGATGCAGCGCCGGCACGTGCCGCAATGCGCGCTGGCCGGTCCATCCACCGGCAGCGGCAGATCCACGTACACCTCGCCGAGGAAGAACCACGAACCGCCGTCGCGATCGATCAGGCACGTGTGCTTGCCGATCCAGCCCAGGCCCGCGTTGCGTGCGAGCGCGCGTTCCAGCACCGGCGCCGAATCCACGAACACGCGATGCCCGAAGGGGCCGATCTCCGCCGCGATGCGATCGGCGAGGACCTGCAACCGGTGGCGCATCAGCTTGTGGTAGTCGCGGCCCAGCGCGTAGCGCGCCACGTAGGCGCGCACCCCGTCGTCCAGCGTCGCCCACGCGGCGTCGTCGTCCTGTCCGTAATCGAGGCCCACCGAAATCACGCGCACGGTGCCGGGCAGCAGGTCCGCCGGGCGCGAACGCTTGTCGCCGTGGCGCGCCATCCAGTCCATCGAGCCGTACAGGCCCTGCGCCAGCCAGTCGCGCAGGTGGTCTTCGTCGGGCCCGAGCTCGATGCCCGAAAAGCCGCAGCGCTGGAACCCGAGCTCGCGCGCGATCGCGCGGATCCTGTCCGCGAGGGCGGCCAGCCGATCCGGGTCGTGCGTCGCGGTTTGCACCGCATTGGCCCCAGGGGAAGTCACGGCGCAAGTATAGAATCGCCACGATGCCGCCGACCCTCGCGCTCTTCGACACGAACGCCGCACGGACGCTGGACGTTCGCGCGACGGCCGAACTCGGCGGAGACGCCTTCGAACTGATGCGCCGCGCCGGCCGCGCCGCGTGGCATTGCGCGCTGCGCCACTGGCCGCAGGCGCAGCGCATCGTCGTGGTCTGCGGGCCGGGCAACAACGGCGGCGACGGGCACGTGCTCGCGCGCCTGGCGCTGGAAGCCGGGCGCAACGTGCGCGTGGTGCGCCTGGCCGAACATACGCCGCGCAGCCCCGCCGCCACGCGCGCCCGCGATGAATTCCGCGAGCGCAACGGCCGCACCGAAGCCTTCGTCGATGCCTTGCCGCCGGCCGACCTCATCGTCGATGCGCTGTTCGGCATCGGCTTCAAGCGCGCGCCCGAAGGCGCGTCGGCCGCGCTGATCGAGGCCATGAACGCGCATCCCGCGCCGTGCCTGGCGCTCGACGTGCCCAGCGGCATCGACGCCGATACCGGCGCGATCCGCGGCGTCGCCGTCGCCGCCACGCGCACGCTCGAATTCATCGTCCCCAAGCCGGGCCTGCGCACGGGCCAGGCGATCGACATCGCCGGCCGCCTGGAACTAGCGGAACTGCAACTCGCGCAACACTTGTTCGAAGGCGTCACGCCGGCCTGCGCGCAGTTATCGTCGGAAGCCTTGCGCAACGTGTTGCGTCCGCGGCGCCGCGACGCGCACAAGGGCATGGCCGGCCGCGTGCTGTGCCTGGGCGGCGACCACGGCAGCGGCGGCGCGATCATGCTGTGTGCCGAGGCCGCGATGCGCAGCGGCGCGGGCCTGGTGGATGTCGCCACGCGCGAGGCGCACGTCGCCGCGTTGTTGTCGCGGCGTCCAGAAGCCATGGCGCGCGCGGTGGAGCGCAGCGAAGACCTCGCCGCGCAGATCGAACACGCCACCGTCGTCGCCGTCGGTCCCGGCCTGGGGCAGGGCGTGTGGGGCCGCGTGTTGTTCGGCGCCGCGCTCGGCAGCGGCAAGCCGCTCGTGCTCGACGCCGATGCATTGAACCTGCTCGCTGCGCGCGAAAACGCCCCCGCGTTGCCGCCCGAAACGGTGCTCACGCCGCATCCGGGCGAAGCCGCGCGCCTGCTGCGATCGACGACGGAAGACGTGCAACGCGATCGTTTCGGCGCCGCGCAAGCGATCGCCGATCGCTTCGATGCCGTCGTCGTGCTGAAGGGCGCAGGCACGATCGTCGCTGCGCCGGGACGACGTTCCGCGCTCATCGGCGCAGGCAATCCCGGCATGGCCGTCGCCGGCATGGGCGATTTGTTGACGGGCGTGATCGCGGCGATGCGCGCGCAAGGCTTGCCCGCGTTCGATGCCGCGTGCATCGGTGCGTTGCTGCATGCCACCGCGGGCGACGACGCTGCGCGCGATGGCGGCGAACGCGGTTTGTTGCCGACGGATCTGTTGCCGCGCCTGCGGCGTCTTTCGAACGCGGAGATCGCACGCTGATGCGCCTGCACCTGCCATCGCCTGTTGCAACGGATCGCCTGGGTGCGGCACTCGCCGCGTCGCGTCCGCCGCGCGCGATCGTGCACCTGCGTGGCGATCTCGGCGCAGGCAAATCCACGCTCGCGCGTGCGTTGTTGCGTGCACTCGGTGTCACCGGTGCGATCCGCAGTCCGACGTACACGCTCGTCGAACGCTATCCGTTGCCGGAAGGCGGCGATGCGTTGCATCTCGACCTGTATCGCATCGGCGATGCGGGCGAACTCGAGTTCCTCGGCCTGGATCCCGCGGAAGGCACGTTGTGGTTGATCGAATGGCCGGAGCGGGGCGCCACCGCGCTGCCGCCGCCGGACCTGGCGATCGAACTGGCGCTGGAAGGCCCGGGCCGCTCCTTCGCCGCCACGGCCGGCACCCCGGCGGGGGCCGACTGGCTGCGCCGCCTGGGGGCCGATCCCGACTTGCGGACCTTTCCTGTGGCTGGCTAAGAGGAAGGGGCGGCAGGTCTCGGATTCATAAGGAAATTTCGCTTGCAATCGATGCGACCCGGTGCTTAACTCCCGGCCATGCGCATCAAGGGGGCGACATTGCAGCAATGGATGCTTGGCGCAGCGCTGGTCTGGGCGCTGTGCTGGAACATTGCGCGCGCCAGTGAAATCAAGGACTTGGCGGTCACGGAAGGGCCGACCGGCACCCGCGCCGAGCTCCGCCTGGACGCCCCGGCCAAGTTCACCACGCTGACCCTCGCCGGCCCCGACCGGCTGGTGGTCGACCTCCCCGAATCCAGCCTCGCCCGCGGCGTCCGTGCGCCGGCCGGCGCCGGCGTCGTCAAGGCAGTCCGCACCGGCCATCCCGTGCCGGGCACCGTCCGCATCGTGTTCGACCTGGCCCTGCCGGTCGTCGCGCTCAAGCCCCGCATCGAACCCACCGCCGACGGCGCGCGCCTGGTGCTCGAGTGGCCGGGCGACGGCACGAGCGCGAACACCGCGGTCGCGAACGTGCCGGCGCCCAGCGCCGCGGACGATCCGATCGCCGCGTTCGCAACGAAGGAAGACGAATCCGACGCGCCCCCGCCGGTCGACACCGCTGCGCAAGCCGCGGCGTCGGCGCAGGCCACCTCGCGCCTGATCGCCGCCACGACGGCGCCTGTGAATCCGCCGCCGGCCACCGCGCGCCGCGCGACGACGGTAATTCCGAACGGCACCGTTTCGACCGGCACGCTCCCGGCTGGCACGGTATCGAGCAGCACGGTCCCGACCACGATCGCGACCGGCGTGCCCACGAAGGTGGCGCCGACGCTCCCGTCCCCGAATTCGGCCATGACCACGCCGCCGCCCGGCGCGACCAAGTCGATGCAGCAACTGATGCGTGGCGGCATGCGCCCGCTGATCGTCGCCATCGATGCGGGCCACGGCGGCCAGGATCCCGGCGCGCGCGGCGCCAACGGCAGCCGCGAGAAAGACCTCACGCTCGCCATCGCGCGCGAACTCGCGCGCCAGGTCAACGCCACGCCCGGCCTGAAGGCGTACCTCACGCGCGACACCGACGTGTTCATCCCCCTCGCGCAGCGCTACCAGAAGGCGCGCGCGGCGAAGGCGGACCTGTTCGTGTCGATCCACGCCGATGCGTTCAACAATCCCGAAGCCAGCGGCTCGTCGGTGTTCGTGCTCTCGCAGCGCGGCGCCTCGTCGCAGGCCGCGCGGTGGCTGGCGAACCAGGAAAACGCGGCCGACCTGGTCGGCGGCGTGCGCCTGCAGGACAAGGACAACACGCTGGCCTCGGTGCTGCTCGACCTGTCGCAGAGCGCCACGATGAAGGCCTCCGAGGACATCGCCGGCCACGTGCTGACGGGCCTCAAGCGCCTGGGCCGCACGCACAAGTCGTCGGTGGAGCGCGCGAACTTCGTCGTGCTGCGCTCGCCCGACGTGCCGTCGATGCTGGTCGAGACCGCGTTCATCACCAACCCGGACGAGGAGCGCAAGCTCAACGACCCGCGCCACCGCACCGAACTGGCGCGCGCGATCCTCGACGGCGTCAATACCTACTTCACCCGCCAGCCGCCGCCGGGCACGCTGTACGCCGCGCGCGCCGAAGCCGCCGAACAAGCCACCGCGTCCACCGCCGGCAGCCGCTGACGGCCGCCAAGGCCGGGCTATCATCGGCACTGCTTCCTGCCGCAGCGCCCGCCGTGCCGATCCGCCAGCTCCCCGACACGCTCATCAACCAGATCGCCGCGGGCGAGGTCGTCGAACGGCCCGCATCGGTGGTGAAAGAGCTCGTCGAGAACGCGCTGGATGCCGGTGCGCATCGCGTGGAGATCGACCTGGAAGAAGGCGGCATCCGCCTGATCCGCGTGCGCGACGACGGCGGCGGCATTCCCGCCGACGAACTTCCGCTCGCGATCTCGCGGCACGCCACCAGCAAGATCGCGTCGCTCGATGATCTCGAAGCCGTCGCGACGCTCGGCTTCCGCGGCGAAGCATTGCCATCGATCGCGTCCGTCAGCCGCTTCATGCTCGCCTCGCGCCACACCGACAGCGACCACGGCGCCGCGTTGCAAGTCGACGGCGGCCGCGTCGGCAGCGTCACGCCGAAGGCGCATCCGACCGGCACCACGGTGGAAGTGCGCGACCTGTTCTACAACGTGCCCGCGCGCCGCAAGTTCATGCGCGCCGAACGCACGGAGATGGGCCACATCGAAGAATGGCTGCGCTCGCTCGCGCTCGCGCGGCTCGACGTCGAACTGCGCGTCTCGCACAACGGCCGCCCCGCGCGCCGGTATCGCGGCGACAACATGCTGGCCTCCACCGATCGCCTGTTCGAAACCCTTGGCGAAGAATTCGCCAAGCACGCCCTGCGCGTGGACCACGAAGCCGCCGGCCTGCGCCTGCACGGCTGGATCGCGCAGCCCGTGTACAACCGCGCCAGCGCCGACCAGCAATACCTGTACGTCAACGGCCGCAGCGTGCGCGATCGCAGCGTCGCGCACGCGGTGAAGCAGGCCTACAGCGACGTGCTGTTCCATGGCCGGCAGCCGGCGTACGTCCTGTTCCTCGAAGTGGATCCGCGCACGGTGGACGTCAACGTGCATCCGGCGAAACACGAAGTGCGCTTCCGCGAATCGCGCCTCGTGCACGACTTCACCTATCGCACGCTGCAGCAGGCGCTCGCGGAAACGCGCGCGGGCATGGCCGCGGACGTGGCGCCGGTCGCGGACATCGGTGCGCGCACGTGGGTGGGCCCCTCGACCTGGCAGGGCAACAACCAATCGGGCCTGTCGTTGCGCGTCGAAGAAACCCGCGCCGGCTACGCGCACCTGTACGCCCCGGTCGACGCGGACACCGACGTCGCACTCGCCGAACGCCCGATGCCGATGCCCGAAGCGCGCGACGATGCCGCGCCGCCGCTCGGCTTTGCGATCGCGCAGTTGCACGGCATCTACATCCTCGCCGAGAACGCCGAGGGCCTGATCGTCGTGGACATGCACGCTGCGCACGAACGCATCGGCTACGAGAAACTCAAGCACGCGCACGACGGCGCCGGCCTGCGCACGCAACCGCTGCTCGTGCCGATGACGGTGGCCGTGTCGGAGCGCGAAGCCGACGTCGCCGAACGCGAAGCCGCCACGCTCGCGCAACTCGGCTTCGAAGCCACGCGCGCCGGCCCGCAATCGGTCGCCTTGCGCAGCGTGCCCGCGCTGCTCGCCGATGGCGATGTCGAAGCGTTGCTGCGCGACGTGCTCGCCGACCTGCGCGAACACGGCGAATCCCGCCGCATCGCCAACGCGCGCGACGAACTGCTGTCGACGATGGCGTGCCACGGCGCGGTGCGCGCCAACCGCCGCCTCGGCATCCCGGAAATGAACGCGTTGCTGCGCGAGATGGAAGCGACCGAACGGTCCGGCCAGTGCAACCATGGCCGCCCGACGTGGACGCGCGTTTCGCTCACCGACATCGACCGCTGGTTCCTGCGAGGACGTTGAAATGGGGAAGGGGATTGCAATCGCACTCGGCGTGGCGTTCGCGCTCGCCGGCTGCAACAAGGGCGACGACGGCGCCGCCGCGCGCGCGAAGGCCGCCGCGGAAGCGAAGGCGTTCGCGGCGCACGAAGCGCCGTATCGCAAGGAACGCATCGACGGCCTGCTCGCGCCGGAAGGCTGGACCACGCTGGTCGGCCTGCACTGGCTCGAACGCGGTTCGCACTACGCCGGCAGAGCGCCGAACAACGGCATCCACCTGGCGAAGGGCCCGGCGAACCTGGGCATGTTCGATGTCTCGCCCAAGGGCCTCGTGCGCTTCGTGCCGGCCAAGGGCCTGGCGCTGACGCTCGATGGCCAACCGCTGCAGGGCGCGATCGTGATGCGCACCGACCAGGATGAAGGCGGCGCGAGCAAGCTCGGCTTCGACGACGGCAAGGGCGTGGCGACGGTGATCGTGCGTGGTGATCGCACCGCGTTGCGCGTCAAGCACGCCGATGCCGAAGCGCGCACGCAGTTCGCCGGGCTGCAATGGTGGCCGGGCGGCGCGTCGTGGGTGGTGCCGGGCAAGTTCGTGCCGCACGAAGCCGGGCGCACGGTGCAGATCGTCAACATCATCAACCAGGTCGAACAGGTGCCGAACCCGGGCCTGGTCGAATTCCAGCGCGACGGCAAGACCTACCGGCTGGAAGCGATCGACGAAGGCGAACCGACGTTGTTCCTCGTGTTTGCCGACCGCACCAGCGGCCACGGCAGCTATCCCGCCGGCCGCTACATGGACATCGCGCGCCCGGATGCGAAGGGCAACGTGACGCTCGACTTCAACCGCGCCTACAACCCGCCGTGCGCGTTCACCGCGTACGCGACGTGCCCGATGCCGCCGGCCGCCAACCGCCTCGATCTCGCGATCGCGGCGGGCGAGCGCGCCTACGCCAAACACTGACCACCGCATTCCACCAAGGATCGTCCATGCCCCGTTCCGCCTGGTTGTCGCTCCTCCTCGCCGCTGCGTTGCCCGTGCTCGCGGCGTCGCCCGCGAAGGCGCCGGCACCGCAGTCCTCGCCCGTGCCGCTGCTGTGGAAGGTGTCCGACGCCAACAACAGCGTGTACCTGCTCGGTTCCTTCCACCTGCTGCGCAAGGATGACTATCCCTTGTCGAAGGACATCGATGCGGCGCTGACGGATGCCGAATCGGTGATGTTCGAATTGCCGCCCGAAGAGATGGGTTCGGTGGAGCTGGGCCAGAGCATGTTCGTCGCCGCGGTGCGCACCGACGGCACGACGTTGTCCGACGATCTCACCCCGGCGATGCAGAAGAACTACGACAAGTGGGTGGCCGCGCACGATACCGACATCCGCGCAATGTTCGGCGGCGCCGCGGGCGCGGAACTGCTGCAGAAGATGAAGCCGTGGATGGTGGGCATCCTGGTGTCGCTGGTCGATGCGAAGGGGATGGGCATGGAATCGGAGCTCGGCCTCGACATGCACCTCTCCGCGGCGGCGAAGGCCGCGGGCAAGCCGTCCAGCGGCCTGGAAACGGGCGCGCAGCAGCTGGCGTTGTTCTCGGGCATGTCGCGCGAGGAGCAGCTGCAGTTGCTCGACGAGGCGCTGACCGAATCGTCCGACGGCAAGCAGGAGATGGAATCGCTGCACCGCGAGTGGCGCGCCGGCAATGCCGATGCGTTGTGGAACGGCATGGGCAAGGAGACGCGCGCGAAGTTCCCGGCGCTCTACCGCCGTATCAACGTCGAGCGCAACGATGCGTGGGTGCCGAAGCTCGAAGGCTTGCTGCGCGCGCCGGGCACGGACGATACGTTGGTCGTGGTGGGTGCGCTGCACCTGCTCGGCAACGATGGCGTCGTCGAGAAGCTGCGCGCGAAGGGGTTCAAGGTCGAGCGGATCTGCAGCGCCTGCAAGCACTGACTGTTTACTTGCGTCGTCCCCGCGAAGGCGGGGACACCCAGAGGGGCGCTCCGCCACGCCCCATCGCACAGTCTTTTCTGCCGCAAGAGCAACGCGGCAGAAAAGACCGTACGACGTGCCGCGTCGGATCTCGTCGCCGTCTTGTTCGCGCCAACACGCCTGCGTAGACCCATGCACCGCAGCGGACAGTTGCTGGCGAACACATCTGCTCCGGATGGACGGCGCGCCGCCCACCTCGAGCCCTCGCATCTGAAATGCCTCACTGCTCTCTGGCAGGCGGGGCGCCTGTCCAAGTCTGTGCCTTCCACACATTAGGAAGGAAAGCGGTGGCACCGCGCTTTTGATTGTCGCGAAAGAAGTGATTGGGTTGCGCGTGCGTTACTACGCACGCCAGCGAACCCAGGAAAAGGTCGGCCTCTTGATCGAAAAGGCACGCAAGGTGATGCCCCAGCCCGTGGTGGGGTGAGAATTTTCGCCGCCACGTCGGCGAGAAATTCTTACCCCGCCGCGGGTTCGGGCGACGAGGTCTTCACTCCAGGCGGGCTTCTGCAGGAATGCCAAGCGAAACCATCACGATGCAGTCCACAGGACACGCGGGCACGCACAGCTCACACCCGGTGCACAGCGCGTCGATGACGGTGTGCATGCGCTTGCTCCCCCCGACGATCGCGTCGACTGGGCAGGCCTGGATGCACTTCGTGCAGCCGATGCAGTCGGCTTCGACCACCAGCGCGACGATCGGCGGCTTGTGCGTGCCGCGTTCGCGGTCGTAGGGTTTCGCGGGCACGTGCAGCGCGTGCGCCAATGCACGCGCGCCGGCATCGCCGCCGGGCGGGCAACGATCGACGTCCGCTTCGCCACGCGCCATCGCGTCGGCATACGGACGACAACCCGCGAACCCGCACTGGCCGCATTGGGTCTGCGGCAACAGGCGATCGAGGCGTTCGACGAGATCGATGGCGATGGCCATCGACAGGCTCACTTCACCGGCGAACCGGCCGGTGCATCGGGGGCGTCGAGCAGGTGCAGGCCGCCGCCATCGACGCCGGCGGACAGGATCATCCCTTCGCTCACGCCGAAGCGCATCTTGCGCGGCGCCAGGTTGGCAATGAACACGACGTTGCGGCCCACGAGCGCCGCGGGATCGCCGTAGGACGCGCGGATGCCGGAGAAGATCTGGCGCTTGCCGAGGTCGCCGGCATCGAGTTCGAAGCGCAGCAGCTTGTCGGAGCCTTCGACGAACTCGCACGCGAGCACCTTCGCCACGCGCAGGTCGAGCTTCGCGAAATCGTCGATGCCGATGTGCGCGGCGGCGGCGGCCGCGGGTGCGGCGGCCTCCACCTTCGGCGCGGGCTTCGCGGCGGGCGTGGCGGCGACGGGCGCGGTGCCGCCCATGGTGTCCTTGCTGGCGTCGGTCATCTGGTCGATCTGCTTCGGGTCGATGCGGGTGAAGAGGGGGGCGTACGCGTTGATGCGGCGGCCGAGGAGCGGCTGCGCGAGGTCGTCCCATCGGGCGACCGGCGCGGCGAGGAAGGCTTCGGCATGGCCGGCCAGCTTCGGCAACACGGGCTTGAGCATCGCGCACAGCACGCGGAACAGGTTGATGCCCTGCGTGCACACGGCCTGCAGTTGCGCATCGCTGCCGTCCTGCTTCGCGAGCACCCACGGCTTGGTTTCGTCGATGTAGCGATTGGCTTCGTCGGCCAGCGCCATCGCGTGGCGCAGCACGGCGGCCGGCTGGTTGGCGTCGTACGCCGCGACGATGGATGGGATCGCGTCGACGAAGCGCTGGTACATCGCCGGCTCCGGCAATGCATCGGCGAGCTGCCCGCCGAAGCGCTTGTCGATGAAGCCCGCGCAGCGGCTGGCCAGGTTGACGAACTTGCCGACGAGGTCGGCGTTCACGCGCGCGACGAAGTCCTGCAGGTTGAGGTCGAGGTCATCGACGCCACCGCCGGACTTGGCCGCGAAGTAGTAACGCAGCGCTTCCGCATCCAGGCCGCTGTCGAGGTACGTGCGCGCCATGACGAACGTGCCGCGCGACTTGGACATCTTCGCGCCGTCGACGGTGAGGTAGCCGTTGACGTGCAGCTTCGTCGGCGCGCGGAAGCCCGCGCCGTGCAGCACCGCCGGCCAGAACAGGCCGTGGAAGTTCACGATGTCCTTGCCGATGAAGTGGTGCAGCTCCGCGTCGCTGTCGTGCGCCAGGTATTCCATCCAGTTCGCGCCTTCGCGCTCGCACAGCACCTGCAACGCGGACAGATAGCCGATCGGCGCATCCAGCCACACGTAGAAATACTTGCCGGGATGCCCCGGGATCTGGAACCCGAAATACGGCGCATCGCGCGAGATGTCCCACGCGCGCAAACCGCCTTCGGCGTCGAGCCATTCGAGCAGCTTGGCTTTCACGCCCGGGATCGCTACGTCGCCGTCGAGCCACGTGCGCAGGAAATCGCTGAACGTGCCGACTTCGAAGAAGAAGTGCTCGGAGTCGCGCAGTTCGGGCGTGGCACCGCTGAGGACGGAGCGCGGTTCCTTCAGGTCCGTCGGCGCGTACGTCGCACCGCAGTTTTCGCAGTTGTCGCCGTACTGGTCCGGCGTGCCGCAGTTCGGGCAGGTGCCCTTGATGTAGCGGTCGGGCAGGAACATGCCCTTGGCCGGATCGTAGAACTGCGCCACGTTGCGGTGCGCGATGTGTCCCGTCGCATCCAGGCGCGCGAAGATCGCTTCGGTCAGCGCGCGGTTGTGCGGCGAATTGGTGGAATCGTAGTGGTCGAAGGCGACGTGGAATTCGGCGAAGTCGCGTTCGTGCTGCGCCTGGATGCCGGCGATGAAGGTTTCCGGCGTGACGCCGGCCTTCTCCGCGGCGAGCATGATCGGCGTGCCGTGCGTGTCGTCGGCGCACACGAAGCGCACCTTGTGGCCCGACATGCGCCGCGCACGCACCCAGATGTCGCCCTGGATGTACCCGACCAGGTGGCCGAGGTGCAGGGGTCCGTTGGCGTAGGGCAGGGCGCAGCTGACGGCGACGTGGCGGGTCATGGGCGTGGCGAAACTGGGGGCCGGGGATTATTGCATGGGGGGGTGAGCGAGGCCCGGCGTCGAGTGCCGAGAGCGGGAACAGGGAACAGGGAACAGGGAACAGGGAACAGGGAACAGGGAACGTCAATTCCTTCCCCGTTCCCCGTTCCCGCCTTTTGCATCCCCAAAAAGCAAACGGCCCCTTCCGGGGCCGTCGCCATTCGATCGGAACGACGCGCGGTTACTCGCGCGTCCACTCCTGGTGCTTGCAGATGAAGCTCACGCAGCCGTAGACGTTGAGCTTCTTGCCGCCGTCGACCAGTTCGGCCTTCGACTTGTAGGTCTTGCCGTTGGAGAGCTTGAGGACCGTGCCGCTGTCCCAGGCGCTGGCGCCGTCGGGCTTGAGGTTCCAGACGATGACCATGCCCTTCATCGGCTTGCCCTTGGCAGCGCCCGTGCAGGCATCGCACTTGGCGTCCGGGGCGAACAGCGTGTCGACGACCTTCGCGGCGATCGTGCCGCCCTTGGCCTCGTACACCTCGACGATCAGGCGCGGCTTGCCGGTTTCTTCGTCATAGGTCTTCCAGCGGCCGACCGGCGAGGTCTGGGCCGACGCGATCAGCGCGGCGCCGAACAGCGGCAGCGCGAGCAGCGACGCGAAAAGCTTGGTGCGCATGGACCCCTCCCAGGGAATGCAATGTGTTGTGTCGGATGCGCCCCCGTATGGCGACGCGCGGCCTTTATACCCCAAGTGCCATGGCCCGACGGAAGGGGGCGGCCGCCCGTTGCGTCGGCGTTGGGCCGCGTGAGCGTCGCCGACTCGGTACCATGCCGCGCTTCCCCCGCACCTTCGAAGCACGCCGCATGAGCAGCATCCCCCGCAGGCCCGCCACCGCGCACGCCGTGCAGCCCGGCCTCAAGCCGCTGCCGCGCATCCGGAACCTGATCGCCGTCGGATCGGGCAAGGGCGGGGTGGGGAAATCGACCACCGCGGTGAACCTGGCGCTGGCCATCGCCGCCGAAGGCGCGCGCGTGGGCGTGCTCGATGCCGACGTGTACGGCCCGAGCATCCCGACGATGCTGGGCCTCACCGGCCGCCCCGACAGCCCCGACGGCAAGCAGATCGTGCCGATGCGCGCGCACGGCATCGAAGCGATGTCGATCGGCCTGATGATCGAAGAAGACTCGCCGCTGATCTGGCGCGGCCCGATGGCCACCTCCGCGCTCACGCAGTTGCTCGAGCAGACCCTGTGGGGCGGCGCGGGCGAAGACGCGCAGCTGGATTACCTCATCGTCGACCTGCCGCCGGGCACGGGCGACATCCAGCTCACGCTGGCGCAGAAGATCCCGGTCGCCGGCGCCGTCATCGTCACCACGCCGCAGGACGTGGCCACGCTCGACGCGCGCAAGGCGCTGAAGATGTTCGAGAAGGTGCACGTGCCGGTGCTCGGCCTGGTCGAGAACATGGCGGTGCACGTGTGCTCGAACTGCGGCCACGTCGAACACCTGTTCGGCCAGGGCGGCGGCCAGCGCATCGCCGCGCAGTACGGCGTGCCGCTGCTGGGGTCGCTGCCCCTGGACATCGGCATCCGCGAGCAGGGCGACGTGGGCACGCCGATCTTCGCGTTCGCCCCCGATTCGGCCGCGGCCGAGGCCTACCGCGCAACGGCGCGGGCCCTGCTGGCCGAACTCGAAAAGCGGCCGCGCGCGCAGGTCTCGCTGGGCGCCCAGCTGCTCTGACGCTTTAGAATCCCGCCCTTTCCGCCCCAAGACGGACCCCGACCCGAATGAGCATCAAGAGCGACCGCTGGATCCGACGCATGGCCGAACAGCACGCCATGATCGAACCGTTCGAACCGGGCCAGTGCAAGGTGGCCGCCGACGGCCAGCGCATCGTCAGCTACGGCACGTCCAGCTACGGCTACGACGTGCGCTGCTCGCGCGAGTTCAAGGTCTTCACCAACATCAATTCAACGATCGTCGACCCGAAGCATTTCGATTCCGGCAGCTTCGTCGACATCGAATCGGACGTGTGCATCATCCCGCCGAATTCGTTCGCGCTGGCGCGCACCGTCGAATACTTCCGCATCCCGCGCGACACGCTGGTGGTGTGCCTGGGCAAGAGCACGTACGCCCGCTGCGGCATCATCGTCAACGTCACGCCGCTCGAACCCGAATGGGAAGGCCACGTCACGCTGGAGTTCTCCAACACCACGCCGCTGCCGGCGCGCATCTACGCCAACGAAGGCGTGGCGCAGATGCTGTTCTTCCAGAGCGACGAAGTCTGCGAGACCTCGTACAAGGACCGCGGCGGCAAGTACCAGGGCCAGAAGGGCGTGACGCTGCCCCGCACCTAGGGCTTCTGGTACGTCACGAAGAAGCCCTGCAGGTCGCCGTTCTCGATGTACGGCTCGACGCTCACGACCTTGTAGCCGTGCTGCGCGAACGCGTTGTGCGCGCGGCTGAGCGCATTGGCCGCGCCCTGGTTGCGGAAGCCCCAGCTGGCGTCGACCCAGATGGTCGCGGCCTGCAAGCCGGTGCGTTGCGCTTCGGCGGCGGCGTCTTCGGGTTTCTTGTCGAACAGGCCCGCGTGTGCGGGCAGCGTGCAGGCGAGCAGCACGGCGAGCAACAACGATTTGCGCATCAGGCGTCTCCGGATTCCAGGCGCGACCGTAGCATGCGCATCCGTTCCACCAGCGCCTCCATCGAGTAGGGCCGCGCCGCGGTCATGCCCCAGACGGGTTTCGGCCAGGCGATGTCGTCGTGGAAGCGCGCGATCACGTGCACGTGCAGTTGCGGCACGAGATTGCCGAGCGCGGCCACGTTCAACTTCTGCGGGCGGAACACCTGCAGCAGGCGTGCGGCGCGATCGATCTCCTGCATCAATGTCGCCTGCTGCGCGGCATCCAGGTCGGTGATCTCGGTGGCGTCCGCCACGCGCGGGACCAGGATCAGCCAGGGATGGTGGTCGTCGTCCATCAGGCGCAGTTCGCACAGCGGCCACGACGCCACCGGATGGGTGTCTTCCGACAACTGCGGATGCAGCGACCACGGGAGTGGCTGCGCGGTCATCGCAGGTTCGCCTCGAGGAAGGCGAGCGTGCGTTGCCAGGCCAGCGTCGCCGCTTCTGGCGCGTAGGCGTGCGGATCGACGTCGCGGTTGAACGCATGGCCTGCGTCGTCGTAGACGAACACCTGCGCCTGCGGTTGCAGCTTGCGATGCTTTTCGATGTCGTCCGGCGGGATCGAAGGATCCTTGCCGCCGAAATGGAACAGCAACGGCGCACCGGCCGTTTCGTCGAGGAACGGCACGCTGCGCGCGCCGTAGTAACCCACCGCCGGCAGTTGCAGCCGCGTGGCGCACAGGAAGGCGAGGGTGCCGCCCCAGCAGAACCCGACCGCGCCCACGCGCAGGCCTTCCATCTGCAGTTTTTCCGCCGCCGCGTTCAGCAGGTCCATCGCGCGCGGGATGCCCAGCGCGGCGGTGAGGGCGCGGCCGCGCTGCAGGTCGGCGTCGCTGTAGGTGAGCTCCACGCCGTGCTCCACCGGGTCGAACAGGGCCGGCGCCAGCGCCACGAAGCCCGCCGCGGCCAGCCGGTCGGCCACGCTGCGGATGTGCGCATTCACCCCGAAGATCTCCTGGATCACCAGCACCGCGCCCCGCGAGGGGCCCGTGGGTTCGGCCCGCCAGCCGCGGATCGGGCCGTGCGGGGTTTCCAGGTCGATCCAGCGATTCACGGGCTGCACCTGAAGGCCGAGTGGGGGATTGATCCTACGCCGGCTGGCGGCCGGGCGCGCGCGACTATAATCCGCCGCCTTCGTCCCGCAGCAGCCCCCCGCATGTCCGTCATTTCCAAGCCGAAACCCGCCGCCACCGGGGGCCGCGTCGGCTTCGTCAGCCTCGGCTGCCCGAAGGCGCTGGTCGATTCCGAGCGCATCCTCACGCAGCTGAAGGTCGAGGGCTACGACATCGTCCAGTCCTACGACGATGCCGACATCGTGGTGGTCAACACCTGCGGCTTCATCGACTCGGCGGTCACCGAATCGCTCGATGCGATCGGCGAGGCGCTGGCGGAAAACGGCAAGGTCATCGTCACCGGGTGCCTGGGCAAGAAGCCCGAGCAGATCCGCGAAGCGCATCCGGACGTGCTGTCGATCAGCGGCCCGCAAGATTACCAGAGCGTCATGACCGCGGTGCACGCCGCGCTGCCGCCGGCGCACGACCCGTTCCTGTCGCTCGTGCCCGACACCGGCATCAAGCTGACGCCGAAGCATTACGCGTACCTCAAGATTTCCGAAGGCTGCAACCACCGGTGCAGCTTCTGCATCATCCCGTCGATGCGCGGCGACCTCGTGTCGCGCCCCGTCGACGACGTGTTGCGCGAAGCCGAGAAGCTCGCGATGGGCGGCGTGCGCGAATTGCTGGTGATCTCGCAGGACACCTCGGCTTACGGCGTGGACGTGAAGTACGCCGAGCGCACCTGGCGCGGCAAGCAGTACCAGACGCGCATGAAGACGCTGTGCGAAGGCCTGTCGGAACTCGGCCTGTGGACGCGCCTGCACTACGTGTACCCGTACCCGCACGTCGACGACATCATCCCGCTGATGGCCGACGGCAAGCTGCTGCCGTACCTCGACATCCCGTTCCAGCACGCCAGCCCGCGCATCCTCAAGCTGATGAAGCGGCCGGGTGCGGTGGAGAAGACGCTCGAGCGCATCCAGCGCTGGCGCGCAACGTGCCCGGAACTCGCGATCCGTTCGACCTTCATCGTCGGCTTCCCCGGCGAGACGGAAGCCGAATTCGAAACGCTGCTCGACTTCCTCGACGAAGCGCAGCTCGACCGCGTCGGCGCGTTCGCGTACTCGCCGGTCGACGGCGCCACCGCGAATGCGTTGCCCGATCCGGTGCCGGAAGCCGTGAAGCAGGAGCGCCTCGCGCGCTTCATGGAACGGCAGGCGATGATTTCCGCCGATCGCCTGGAAGCGAAGGTCGGCACGGTGCAGCAGTGCCTGGTCGATGCGCTGGATGGTGAACTGGCGATCGCGCGTTCGCGCTTCGATGCGCCGGAAATCGATGGCCTGGTGCAGATCCAGGACGGGCGCGACGCGGGCCTGAAGCCCGGCGATTTCGTCGACGTCGAAATCCTGGGCAGCGACGAACACGACCTGTTCGGCGAGACGTCCTACGCCGCGTAACTGACCTCGACGATCACGTAGCGCGCCGGCCCGCCCGGCAGCACGGCTTCGAATTCGTCGTCCACGCGCTTCTTGAGCATCGCGCGCGCCAACGGCGAGTCCACGCTGATCCATCCGAGCTTCGCGTCGGTCTCGTCGGGGCCGACGATGCGATAGCGCTGCGTTTCCCCGCTGGTGGCGTGTTCGATCTCGACCTGCGCGCCGAAGTACACGGCCTCGCGATCCGCGGGCACGGTGTCCACCACGCGCAAGGATTCCAGGCGTTTGGACAGGTACCGCACGCGCCGGTCGATCTCGCCCAGCTGCTTCTTGCGATACGTGTACTCGGCGTTCTCCGAGCGGTCGCCCTCGGCCGCGGCGGCGGCCAGCGCCTTGACCACCTCGGGGCGCTTGCGGCGCCACAACTCGTCGAGTTCCGCCTTCAGGCGTGCGTGCCCGTCGGGCGTGATCAACGCGGTGCTTTTCTCGGCGGGTGGTCGCCAGCGACCCATGCGCAGGATTCCAATGACGGCCTGTGCTTATGCCAAGTCGGCGCGCCGCGATCAAGCGCGGCGGTGCGCTTGCGCGGCCGACGGCGTTCGCGGACGCTTGCCGCATGCTGATCCTGCCGCTGCATCGCCCGCTCACGCGCGCGACCTTCCCCGTGGTCACGGCCTTGCTGTTGCTGGCCAACGTGATCGTGTATTTCGGTTTCCAGTGGGGCGACGACGCCAAGCTGGAAGCCGCGCTCGTGCAGTACGAGCAGTCCGGCCTGGCCCGGCTGGAAGTGCCCGCGTACGAACGCTGGGTGGAAACGCGCGGCGGACGCGGCAAGGCGCTCGACGCCCTGCGCGCGGCGCCGGACGACAAGCGCGGCCCGCTGGTCGCGCGCGAAACGCTCTTCGATCCGGATTACGAACGCGCGCTGCAAACCGGCACGCCGTTCGCCGATGCGAAGGACTTCGCTGCGTGGAAACCCTTGCGCGCCCGCTACGACGCGCAGCTCGAAGACATCTTCACGTGGCGGCACGTCGCGCGCGCCAGCGAATTCGACCTGGGCCGCATGCTGGCTTCCACGTTCCTGCATGCCGATCCGTTGCACCTGTTCGGGAACATGCTGTTCCTCGTCGCGCTGGGCCTGCTGGTGGAAGGCGCGATCGGGCCGTGGCGCTTCCTCGTCGTGTACGTGCTCGGTGGCCTGGGGGCCAGCGCGGCCTCGCTCGCCTGGCACTGGGGCGAAGCGACCGCGGGCCTCGGCGCGTCGGGCGCCATCGCGGCGCTGATGGGCGCGTTCTGTTTCATCTGGGGCCGGCAGCGCGTGCGGTTCTTCTTCTGGATCGGCGTGTGGTTCGATTACGTGCGCGCGCCGGCGTTGTGGTTGTTCCCGGCGTGGCTGGGGTGGGAAGTGTTCAACCTGCTCACGCAGGACGATGCGCGCGTCGCGTTCGAAGCGCACGCGGGCGGCCTGGTGACCGGCGCCGTGCTGGGCTGGGCGTTGTCTGCGACGGGGCAGGTGCGCCAGGCCTTCCTGCGCGACGAGGATCCCGCGGCGGCGCGTGACGATCGCTGGGAGCGCGCGCAGCGCCACATCGGCCGCATGCAGCTGGCGGAAGCCGATGCGTTGCTGGAAACGCTGGCGGCCGAGCAGCCGCAGCGCGTCGACGTGCGCATCGCGCGCTATCGCGTCGCGCGCAACGGCGGGCGCGCAGCGAATGCACTGGAACGCGCGATGGACGCGTTGTCGATCGATGCGCGCGACGTGGCCTCCGCGACGGCGCAGGTCGGGTTGCTGGACGAACTGGATGCGCAGGCGATCGCACTGCCGGCGTCGCTGCGCCTGTCATTGGCGCAACGCTTCCTCGCGATGCAGTGGCCCGATGCGGCGGAACACGCCTTGCAAGGCCTGCCGGCCGATGAAGTCGTCCCGGAACAATCGCAGCGCTGGTTCGAAGTCGCGCTGCGCTACCGCGACGCAGGCGCGCACGACGCGCACCTGCGTTGCCTGCGCCTGCTCGCACAACGCCACCCGGGACAACCGCAGGCGGCGAAGGCGCGCTTCCTGCTCGAACAGGCCTGACGCACGACGCGATCGCGGGCCTCAGCCCGCGACCGGTCCCACCGCTTTCAACGCGGCCTCGAGCTTCTGCTGCATCGCCGGATCGGTCGCGCGTGCGCGCGCCTGTTCCAGCAACACCTTCGCGTCCGCATCGCGGCCGAAGCGATCCACCAGCAACATCGCCGCGTGCAGGCCCCATTGCGGCGCGTTCGGATCGGCCGGATACGTGCGCAGCAACGCCTGGTACGCATCCAGCGCGAGTTGCGACTGGCCGCCCAGGCGAGCCTGTTCGGCGAGGCGCTCGGCGTGCGTCGAATCCAGGGGCACGAACGCAGGATCGGCATCGAGCGATTCGCGCAGCAGGCCCAGCGCACGCCGATCCTGGCGTTCCTGCATCAGCTGGTGCAGGAACTGGCGTGCGTGTTCCAGCACCGCCGCCGGATCGCCGGCCTGCTTCAGCAGGCGCCGATACACCTCGTGCACGTCGGTCGTCACCGAGCGCGTGCGGACTTCGCTGCGCAGCAAGGCCAGGGCCTCGTCGGTCTTGCCGTCGCGCACCAGCGGCTCGACCTGCGCCAGCAACGCATCGCCGCCCGGCGCACCGGGCAGCGGATGCGCATCGTCGCGCAACGCCTCGGGTTCGAAGCCGAGCGCTTCGTGCGACTGGTAGAGCAGGTACCCCATGAGGTGGAAGGCGGAGAACATCGCCCAGAACAGCGCGAACATCAGCACCACCGGCCCCAGCAGCGGCATGACGCGCGCGATCCACGCCCCCGCCATCAGCGCGCTGGCCTGGATCACGAGCAGCAGGCCGAACACGGCGAAGTAGGGGAAACCCACGCGCGCGACCAGCGAGAGCGACTGCGCCGGATTCAACGCGGACGACAGGCTGCCCGTCATCGCCAGCATCATCGTCATGCCCGGCTGCAGGAACGCCACGACCACCAGCGCCAGCAAGCCGAGCTTCGGCCCGCCGAGCCCCACGCAGATCAGCAGCACCGCGATCAGGATCAGCTGCAGCGCGATGAAGCGCCACACCACGCCGTCGTCGATCGACACCTCCACTTCCGGCGGATCCATGTAGCCGTCCGCCGTGCGCCGCAGGATCTCGAACGCGTACTTGTACGCGGCCAGCCACACCAGGATGCCGACGATGCCGCCGATGAAGGGAATGACCCGCAGCAGCCCCGCGAGGGACAACGCGATCAGCGTCATCAGCGCCGCGCCGCGCCCCGGGTAGAGCGCGATCGACGGGATGCGTTGCCAGAACGGTTCGGCGGGCGCGACGGCCGCGCGGGGCCTGGCACTCATTGCGCGGTGCTGCGCTTGAGGACCTCGTCGCCGTTGCGCAACTCGTCGTTGGACACGAGTTCGTACACGCGGTCGGCGTCGGCCTTGCTGTTCGGATCCAGGCGGACGTGGTGCGCATCGGGTTCGAGCGTCCACGTGCCGGTGGCGGGTTCCTTCGCGGCCAGGCTTTCGTTCGTCATGTTGTACATGCCGTCGGCGGTGAAGGTGACCGACATGTTCGCGTTGCCGAAGCTGCCGGCGAACGCCTTCGCGTCGAACGTGGTGTGTTCGCCGGGCGCGGCGGATTCGGCAACGCCGTAATGCGCGGTCGTCGCGGGGGCGGCGGGGGCCACCTCTGCAACGGTGGCCGGTGCGGCGACCGTGGCGGCGGCCGGCGTGGCGTCGGTGGACGGCGCGCGGTTGCAGGCCGCGAGCGTGGCGAGGGCGAGCAAAGCGAACGGGAGCGACTTGCGCATCGTGATCCTCATCGTGGTTGGAATTGCGTGGGTATGACGGACTCAGCGGCGGCCGCCGAAGATGCTGCCCAGCACGCCGCGCAGGATCTGCTGCCCGACCTTGCTGCCGACGGTGCGCGCGGTCTGCTTGGCCATCGTTTCGACCATGCCTTGCCGGCGCTTGGTGCCGAACACGGCGTCCTTCACCGCCTGGCTGAAACCGCCGCCATCGTCGTCGGCGGCTTGCTTGGCAGGCGGCGCGTTCGTGCGCGCAGCGGTGGCTTCGACGCCGGCAGCGAGTTTTTCCGCGGCCGAATCGCGATCGATGCGCGTGTCGTACTTCGCGCCCACCGGGCTGCCGGCGCGGACCTGCATGCGTTCGGCGTCGGTGATCGCGCCCATGCGGCAGCGCGGCGGGGCGATGAGCGTGCGTTCGACCGGCATCGGCACGGCGCGCGCGTTGGGCGCGTCGTGCAGCATCGACACGAGCGCTTCGCCCACGCCGAGCGCGGAGATCGTCTTCGCAACATCCAGCGCCGGATTGGCGACGAAGGTTTCCGCCGCCACGCGCACGGCTTTCTGGTCGCGCGGCGTGAACGCACGCAGTGCATGCTGCACGCGATTGCCGAGCTGGCCGAGGATGTTGTCGGGTACGTCGTCGGGGAACTGCGAGCAGAAATACACGCCCACGCCCTTCGACCGGATCAGGCGGACGACTTGTTCGATGCGCTGCTGCAGGGCGGGCGGCGCGTCGTCGAACAGCAGGTGCGCTTCGTCGAACACGAAGGCGAGCTTGGGTTTGTCCAGGTCGCCCACTTCCGGCAGCGTTTCGTACAACTCGCTGAGCAGCCAGAGCAGGAAGCTGGAATACAGGCGCGGCTTCAGCACCAGCTGGTCCGCGGCGAGGATGCCGATGACGCCGCGGCCGTCGGTGTTGGTGCGCATCAGGTCCGCGAGTTCCAGGCCCGGTTCGCCGAAGAATTCGTCCGCGCCGTCCTGTTCCAGGCGCAGCAGCGCGCGCTGGATCGCGCCCACCGATTGCGTGCTCACCAAACCGTACGACGTGGTGATGTCCTTGCGTTCGTCCGACACCAGGCCGAGCAGGGCGCGCAAATCTTCGAGGTCGAGCAGCAACAGCCCGCGGTCGTCGGCGAGCTTGAACACGATGTCGAGCACGCCCGATTGCGTGTCGTTGAGCTCCAGGATGCGCGCGAGCAAGGTCGGGCCCATTTCGCTGACGGTGGTGCGCACGGGATGGCCGCGCTTGCCGTACAGGTCCCAGAAGATCACCGGATTGGCGGCGGGCGCGTAATCGGGCACGCCGATCTGCGCGACGCGGTCGAGCAGTTTCTGGTCGGGCGTGCCGGCCACCGCGAGGCCGGCGACATCGCCCTTGACGTCGGCGAGGAACACCGGCACGCCGATGCGCGAGAAGCCTTCGGCGAGCGTCATCAGCGTGACGGTCTTGCCCGTGCCGGTGGCGCCGGCGACGAGGCCGTGTCGATTCCCGTACCTGGGTTCGAGCAGGACGCTCCCGCCCTCGGGCGTGGTGACCGACTTGCCGACGAGGATGGGTTGCATGCGGGGTGCCTGTTCAGGAGTCGCGTCGATTCTAAACACGCCGACCCTCCGTCGGCGGTTTGTGTCGAAAGGCGGCCCGCGTCCGCAGTTCTGCCCGATGGCGTGTTGCAGTGCGGCGCGCGCGAGGGTTACCGTCCCCCATCTTCTTCACCCCGTCTTTGCATTTTTATGGCCGCTTCCGTCACGTTCCGCCTTCCGCTCGTCCTCGCCGCAGGCCTCGCGTTCACCGGCTTGATGCCTGCCGACGCCGGCGCCGTGTCGCGCCGCGACCAGGCCAGCATCGACGCGCTCAACCAGCGCATGTCGGCCGCCGAGCAGAAGTACCGCGCCGCCGTGGTGAAGATCGGCAACGCCGATCCCACCGGCCAGGCGCAGGCCGATTCGGCGCTGGAGGACATGGAAGACGTGGTTGCCGCCTGCATGCAGCAGAAGGGCTGCCAGGTGCCGACGATGCTCACGACGTACAAGCGCCTGCTGAAGGTGAATGCGGACGCCGAAGCCCAGGTGGCCGACGGCGACGACGACATGGACGACGGCGACGGCGACGACCACATCAACGCGATGGCCGCCGACGTGCCGGAAGCCGCGCGCGCCGCGCAGCTGCTGGACGACGACCACCGCTTCGACCAGATGGTGCAGTACAACCCGGCCGTGCAGGCCGGCATCCGCCGCTGGCTGACCGACATGCGCCCGGCGCTGATGGACAGCTACGAGAACTACGAATACATGCGTCACCTGATGTGGCCGCAGTACGAGCGCGCGGGCCTGCCCGAAGCGCTGCTGTTCGGCATCATGGCGAAGGAATCCAACGGCAAGGTGCACGTGAGTTCGCGCGCCGGCGCGGCCGGCCCGATGCAGTTCATGTACAACACCGGCAAGCGCTTCGGCCTGGGCCCGGACGGCACGGGCTTCGATACGCGCTTCGACGCGCGTTCGGCCGCCGAAGCCAGCGCCTCGTACCTCAACGAGCGCATGGGCGAGCTCAACCGCAGCATCGAACTCGCGCTGGCCGCGTACAACGGCGGCGAAGGCCGCGCGTTGCGCGTGTACCAGGCCGGCGGCGGCAAGGGCTTCTGGGATGCGTCGGTGTACAACCAGTTTCCACCGGAAACGCGCGACTACGTGCCGATGGTGATCGCGGCGGCGTGGCTGTTCCTGCACCCGAAGCAATACGGCATCACCTTCCCGAAGGTCGATGCGAAACCGGCGATGCTCAAGCTGACGCGTGCGGCGTCGATCTACGAACTCACGATCTGCCTCGGCAACGGCGGCACGCGCGAGGGCTACATGCGCGCGCTGCGCAACCTCAACCCGCGCTACGAAGCCGACAGCAGGCTGCCGGCGGGCGCGTCGCTCAATGCGACGACGAAGATCGTGGGCCTGTACAACCGCCACTGCACGATGGGCAAGCGCGCGGACCTGGCGCACCAGCTGGTCATCAGCGATCCGACGACGGCGGTGGTGCGCGTGGGCGACATCGCGATGGTGGGCGGGGTGACCACGCCGACGGCGCCCGTTGCGGTGGCGGCGGATGCGAAGCCGGCGGCGAAGGCTGCCGCGGCCAAGCCGGCGAAGAAGAAGTCCTACAAGGTGCGCAGCGGCGAGACGCTGACGGCGATCTCGCGCAAGTTCTCCTGCGATACGCGTGCGCTGGCGGAAGCCAACAAGATCAAGGCGCCGCGTTACGCCATTCGTCCGGGGCAGACGTTGCAGCTGGAAGGTTGCACTGCGGACTGACCTTCATCCCTGCGAAAAGCAGGGATCCATGGTTCGCTGCAAAAGCTCGCCTGAGGTGAGGTTGCTCGTCGCCCGAACCCGCGGCGGCGTAAGAATTTCTCGCCGACGTGGCGGCGAAAATTCTCACGCCACCACAGGTTGGGGCATCACCTTTCGCGCCTTTTCGATCAAGGTGTCTGCGGTTACATGAGGTCGCAGGCGTGCGTGTAACGCACGCACACCCCAATCATTTCTTTCGCGACGAGCAAAAGCGCTTGCCGAAGAACTCATGGTTGGCGACGCCCGGAAACCTCTTTCTTGCAGTGACACTGCCGACGATTCGCGCAGCAGCTCTTGATTGCCGCGAAAGCAATGATTGGGTTGCGCGTGCGTCACACGCACGCCAGCGACCTCAAATCAAGGTCGGCCCCTTGATCGAAAAGGCTCGAATGGTGATGCCCCAGCCCGTGGTGGGGTGAGAATTTTCGCCGCCACGTCGGCGAGAAATTCTTACCACGCCGCGGGTTCGGGCGACGCGGTCTTCACCCCAAGCGGGCTTCTGCAGTGCACCAACATTCCTGCTTTCGCAGAGATCAAAGCAACGTCGCCAACCGCTCGCCCAACTTCACCGACCCCTGCGGCCGCAACCCTTCATCAAGCTGCGCCACACCCGCCGGCAGCAACACGATCACGGTGGAGCCGTAATTGAAGCGCGCCATCTCCGCAAAGCGCTCCACGATGAACCCACGCCCGCGATAGTCCTTCACCGTGATCGGCCCACCGTACGGCGGAATCTCCACGCCGCCCCATACCGTTTCGACGCCCGACACCAGCAACGCACCCACCATCACCATCGCCATCGGCCCGAAGTCCGTGTCGAAATGGCAGACCACGCGCTCGTTGCGGGCAAACAGTTTCGAGACCGACCCCACCGCATCCTCGCCGACGCTGAAAAGCCGCCCCGGGATGTGCACCGTTTCGCGCAGGGTGCCGGTCCACGGCATGTGTACGCGGTGGTAGTCGCGGGGCGAGAGGTACACCGTCGCGAACGTGCCGCCGATGAATTTCTCCGCCGCGTCTTCGTCGCCCAGCAACTCCGCGACCGAAAATCCGTGGCCCTTCGCCTGGAAGATGTGGCCCGGGTCTTCGTGTTCCGCGTCGCCCGCGCGGCCGATGTGCCCGCATTCGCTGATGCGGCCGTCGGCGGGCATCAGCAACGCGCGCGCATCCGGATGCGGCGCGCGTGCACCGGGTTTCAGCGCGCGGGTGAAGAACGCATTGAACGTCGGGTAGCGCGTCGCATCGGACTCGAGCGCTTCATCCAGGTCGACGTTGAACTTGCGCACCACCGTGTCGATGAGCCACTGCTTGGTGCGCGGATTCGTGGAATACGCCAGCCGCCGCGCGAGCGAGGACAGGAAGCGATGCGGGAGGACGTAGGTGAGGGCGGTGACGGGACGCATCGGGTCACCGTGCCACGGACGTCGTGAGCGCCGCGAGGTCGGCGGCGATCGCGCGCGGATCCAGCGGCGGTTGCACGATGCCGGCCATGCGGCCCTGCGGATCGAGCACGGCGAGCGTGGCCGAATGGTCGACGGAGTACTGGTCGGCGGGCACGCCTTCGGGCGGCGCGACCTTCATGAAGACCATCGACAGGCTGCGCGCGAAGGCCTCCAGCGCCGGCTCGTCGCCGGTGGCGGCCATCGTGTCCTTGTGGAAGGCGTGCGCGTATTCGCCGGCGCGCAGCGCGGTGTCGCGCGCGGGATCCACCGACACGAACAGCACGCGCGGGCGCACCGGGTCCGGCAGCGAACTCCACTGTTTCTGCGCCTGCGCCAGTTCGGCCAGTGTGGTCGGGCAGACGTCCGGGCAATGGGTGAAGCCGAGGAACACCACCGTCCAGTGGCCCTGCAGTTCGCCCGGGACCAGCCGCGTGCCGTCGGACTGCTGCAGCGAGAAGGCGGGCAGGGGGCGCGGTTCCGGGAACAGGCGGACGGCCCGCAATTCCGGCGCGGCCGGGGCGTGCGGGGCGAAGGCGTGCTGCGCGGCCCACAGGCCCAGGCCCGCGGCGACGGCGACCAGGAGGATCCACAGGGTGGTGCGGTTGAACATGGGCGGGTGTTCCTGGAAGGCGGTTCGCGGGGGCCGGCGGCGGCGAATGATAGCGGGCGCGCTATCATCACCGGCCTTTCGCATCCGCGGTTCCTTCATTCCAGCCATGACCGAAGCGCTCGCCACGATCATCGACCTGATCCGCTACGGCGCCAGCCGCTTCAACGCGGCGGGGCTCACCTTCGGCCACAGCTACGACAACGCGCTGGACGAGGCCACGCAGCTCACCCTGCACGCCCTGCACATGCCGCACGACCTCAGTCCGGTCTACGGCCAGGCGCGCGTCACCGAGGCGGAGAAGGAAGAAGTCCTGTCGCTGTTCCTGCGCCGCATCGAAGAACGCATCCCCGCCGCGTACCTGACGGGCGAGGCGTGGTTCGCCGGCCTGAGCTTCAAGACGGACCGCCGCGCGCTGGTGCCGCGCTCGCCGATCGCCGAGATGATCGAACACGGCTTCCAGCCCTGGCTCGGCGAACGCGAAGTGCGCCGTGCGCTGGACCTGTGCACCGGGTCGGGCTGCATCGCGATCGCGATGGCGCACTACAACCCCGATTGGCACGTCGACGCGGTGGACCTCTCGCCCGACGCACTCGCCCTGGCCGGCGAGAACAAGGAACGCCTGCACGCCGAGAACGTTCGACTGCTGCAGTCCGACCTGTTCTCGCACCTGCAGGGCGAACACTACGAACTGATCGTGACCAATCCGCCCTACGTCACGAACGCCGAAACCGACGCGCTGCCGCGCGAATACGGCTACGAACCCGAACTCGGCCTGCGCGCCGGCGACGATGGCCTGGACCTCGCGCTGCAGATCATGGCCGACGCGCCGCTGCACCTGGATCGCGACGGCCTGCTGATCTGCGAAGTGGGCGAAGCCGAAAAGGCGCTCAGCGCATTGCTGCCGGAACTCCCGCTCGCGTGGGTGGAATTCAAGGTCGGGCAGATGGGCATTTTCGTCGCCGAATGCAGCGACCTGGTCGCGCACAACGCGCGCATCCGCGAGCTCGCCGACGCGCGCCGCGCGCAGATGCGCAAGGCCGGCTGATTACGTGAACACCTTCGGCCAGCTGTTCCGCGTCACCACCTTCGGCGAGTCCCACGGGCCCGCCATCGGGTGCGTGATCGACGGCTGCCCGCCCGGCGTGACCATCAGCCCCGACGATTTCCGCGACGACCTCGCGCGCCGCGCCACCGGCCGCACGCGCCACACGTCGCAGCGCCACGAGGCCGACGAGGTCGAGATCATCAGCGGCGTATACGAAGGCCGCACCACCGGCACGCCGATCGCGTTGCTGGTGCGCAACACCGATGCGAAGTCGAAGGACTACGACGCCATCGCGCAGACGTTCCGCCCCGGCCACGCCGATTACACGTACTGGCAGAAATACGGCCATCGCGATCCGCGCGGCGGCGGGCGTTCGTCCGCGCGCGAAACCACGATGCGCGTCGCCGCCGCCGTGCTGGCCAAGCGCTGGTTGAACGAGAAGTTCGGCGTGCGCGTGCGCGGGCACCTGGCGCAGATCGGCAACGTGGTGCCGCGCGGCTTCGACTGGAGCGCCGTGGAAGGCAATCCGTTCTTCTGGCCCGATGCCTCGCAGGTGCCGGAGCTGGAGGCGTACATGGATGCGCTGCGCAAGTCGGGCGATTCCGTCGGCGCGCGCATCACCGTGTGCGCCGATGGCGTGCCGCCCGGCTGGGGCGAACCGATCTACGGCAAGCTCGACGGCGAACTCGCCGCGGCGCTGATGTCGATCAACGCGGTCAAGGGCGTGGAAGTCGGCGACGGTTTCGCGGTGGTCGCGCAGCACGGCACCGAGCATCGCGACGAGATCAGCGAAACCGGTTTTTTGTCAAACCACGCCGGCGGCATCCTCGGCGGCATTTCCACCGGGCAGCAAGTGGTCGTGTCGGCGGCGTTCAAGCCGACTTCGAGCCTGCGCTTGCCCGCGCGCAGCCTGGACATGGACGGCCAGCCCGTCGAAGTGGTCACCACCGGTCGCCACGACCCCTGCGTGGGCGTGCGCGCCACGCCCATCTGCGAGGCGATGGTCGCCCTCGTGCTGATGGACCAGGCCCTGCGCCATCGCGCGCAGTGCGGCGATGTCGGCGACGTGTCGCCGCGCATCGCGCCCGGCGCGGGCAAACGCTGAGCCGCGCACGCCATCCCATTTGCGCAACACCCTTCATCCCCCAGGTAAAGAAATGACGCAGAAGACTTTCAAGGTCGCGATCGTCGGTGCCACCGGTGCCGTCGGCGAAGTGATGTTGTCCATCCTCGCGGAACGCCAGTTCCCGGTGTCCGAAGTCGTCGCGCTCGCCAGCGCGCGCTCGGCCGGCGGCAAGGTGAAATACGGGGCGCGCGACATCCCGGTGCAGGACCTGGCCACGTTCGATCCGGCGGGCGTGGACATCGCGCTGTTCTCCGCGGGTGGGGCGACGTCGAAGGAATACGCGCCGAAGTTCGCCGCCGCGGGCGCGGTGGTGATCGACAACAGCTCGGCCTTCCGCTACGACGACGACGTGCCGCTGGTGGTGAGCGAAGTGAACCCCGACCAGGTGCGCAACCGCCCGCGCGGGATCATCGCCAATCCCAACTGCTCCACGATGCAGATGCTGGTCGCGCTCGCGCCGATCCATCGCAAGGCCGGCATCGAGCGCATCAACGTCGCCACGTACCAGTCGGTGTCGGGTGGCGGGCGTTCGGGCCTGGAAGAACTGGGCCGGCAGACCGCGGGCATCCTCAACTTCCAGGAAGCCAGGCCGGAGAAGTTCCAGGTGCAGATCGCGTTCAACCTGATCCCGCACATCGACGACTTCCAGGACAACGGCTACACGAAGGAAGAAATGAAGCTGGTGTGGGAGACGCAGAAGATCCTCGGCGACGCCGCGATCCGCGTGAACCCGACCGCCGTGCGCGTGCCGGTGTTCTACGGGCATTCCGAGGCGGTCAACGTCGAGACGCGCGAGAAGATCACGGCCGCCGAAGTGCGCGCGCTGCTGCTGGACGCGCCTGGCGTGGAAGTGGTGGACGAACCGAAGGCGGGCGGCTACCCGACGCCGGTCACGCACGCCTCGGGCACCGACGCGGTCTACGTCGGCCGCATCCGCGACGACTACTCGCACCCGCGCGCGGTCAACCTGTGGATCGTCTCGGACAACATCCGCAAGGGCGCCGCGCTCAACGCGGTCCAGATCGCCGAACTGGTCGCCGCCGAAGGCTGATCCGGGGCCGCATGTCGCACCGCGCGTTTACACGCGCGGCAGCGCACGGCTATTGTCAGCGCGGTCCCGGGGAGGGAATCGACATGCGCGTCGCACGAATGAGCAAACCATTGCGCACGGCGTTGGGCATCGCCCTGCTGGCCCTGTCCGGGCAGGCGGCGGCGCTGGGGCTGGGCCAGATCCAGGTCAAGTCGCGGGTCGACCAGCCGCTGCTGGCCGAAATCCCCATCGTCTCCAGCGATCCGGCCGAGCTGGAACAGCTGCAGGCCCGCCTGGCCTCGCCCGACACCTTCCGCCGCATCGGCCTGGACCCGCCCACGGGCGTGGCCGCCGACCTGCAGTTCACCGTCGCGCTGGATTCCCGCGGCCGCCCGGTCATCCGCGTCACCAGCAGCCAGCCGGTCACCCAGCCGCTGGTGACCTTCCTGGTCGAAGTGGACTGGGGCTCGGGCCAGCTGGTCCGCGAGTACTCCGCGCTGCTGGACA
Organism: Noviluteimonas caseinilytica; assembly: GCF_018406605.1. Taxonomy (GTDB): domain Bacteria; phylum Pseudomonadota; class Gammaproteobacteria; order Xanthomonadales; family Xanthomonadaceae; genus Noviluteimonas; species Noviluteimonas caseinilytica. The sequence goes on from NZ_AP024545.1 coordinate 2,530,554, forward strand.
CCCCGCGCACCGTCGCCGCGCCCGCGCAGCCGCCGATCCAGGCGCCCACGGTCGCGCAGCCCAACATCGTGGAACGCCCGGTCGCCGCCGCGCCCGTGCCGCCGCCGGAACCGGCGCCCGCCGAGCCCGCGCCCACCGAAGCCACGCAGCCGCCGCCCGAAGCCGCGCCGCCCGAACCCGCGCCCGCCGACACCACCGCGATCGCGCCGACGCCGGCACCCGAACCGGCCCTCGCGCCGGTCGAAGCCCCGGCCCCGCCGGCACCAGCCGCATCGCCCGACAGCATCGCGGTGAATGCCGGTTCGACGCTCTCGCAACTCGCCGCACCGCTCGCCACGCGCGGCTACACGCTCGACCAGGCGATGCTCGCGCTGCTGCGCGCCAATCCCGACGCGTTCGTGCGCGGCAACATCAACCTGCTCAAGGCCGGCACCGTGCTGCGCGTGCCGCCGGCGCAGGACGTCGCCACGCTCAGCGCCAGCGAAGCCGCGGTCGTCGTGCGCGATCATTTGTCGCAATGGCGCGCGATGAGTGCGCCGGCGCCGCAGCCGGCGGCCGTCGCCGACACGGGCAACGAAAAGAACAACGCCGCCACGTCGACGACCCGCGCAACGCCGCGCGTCTCGCAGGCGCGGCTCGAGATCGTGCCGCCGACGACGGGCGCGAAGACACCGGGATCACGATCCGGCGCAAGCGCCGGGGGCGAGGGCGACATGCTGCGACAGGAACTGCAACAGACGAAGGAAACGCTCGCCGCGAAGGATGCGGAAGTGGCCGACCTCAAGGCGCGCGTGGCCGAACTGGAAAAACTCCAGCAGGACCAGGCCGCGTTGCTGCAAATGAAGGACAGCAAGCTCGCCGCCGCCGAACAGCAGCTGGCGAAGGCGAACACCGCCGCGCCGGCCACGACGGTCGCGAAGGCGCAGGCGACGCAGTCGCCGCCGGCACCGCAGCCTGCCTCCACGCCCGCGTGGGTCTGGGGCGGGGCAGGGCTGATCGTGCTCGGCCTGCTGGCGTGGGTGTTCTCGCGCCGCCGCCGCGCCCCGGCCGAACCGGTGCTGCCGCGCCGCGCGTACGACACCGAAGCGATGGCGGCCGGCATGCCGAAGACCGCGCCGGACGACGACCTCGTCGACGACGCCTTCGACCTCGAACCCGACGCCCCGCCCGCACCGCCGCCGCCCGCGTTCTCCGAACCCGCGCCGCGCCCGGGCCCGTCGCACTGGACCTCCGCGCCCGCAACGCTCGGCAACGCGCCGACGTGGCATGCCGGCGGCGGTGGCGTCGCCGCGCCGGTCGCGCCGGCGGTGACCGATCCGGTCACGCCCGCGCAGCAACTCGAACTCGCGCGCGCCTACCTCGACATGGGCGACGACGACGCCGCACGCGTCGTGCTGCGCGAAGTGATGGATGGCCGCGATCCGGCGGCGCGCGAGGCAGCGGCGCGGCTGTTGCGCGACCTCTGATGCGCTATGCGCTGGGCGTCGAATACGACGGCAGCGAGTTCCTCGGCTGGCAGCGCCTGAGCAAGCCCGGTGAACCGGGCGACGACACCGTGCAGCAGGCGCTGGAAACCGCGCTGTCCACCATCGCCGATGCGCGCATCGCCACCACGTGCGCGGGCCGCACCGATGCGGGCGTGCATGCGCAATGCAACGTCGTGCACTTCGACACCGACGCTGTGCGCGATCCGCGCGGCTGGGTGCTCGGCACCACCTCGCGCCTGCCGTTGTCGGTGACGGTGCGCTGGTGCGTCCCGGTCGCCGACGATTTCAACGCGCGCTTCTCCGCGATCGCGCGCCGCTATCGCTACACGCTGCGCAACCAGCCCGTGCGCCCCGCGCTCGGTCGCCAATGGCTGAGCTGGGAGCGCGTGCCGCTCGATGCGCAGGCCATGCATGAGGCCGCGCAAGTCCTGGTCGGCGAACAGGATTTCACCGCCTTCCGCACCGTGCATTGCCAGGCCCCGCATGCGCGGCGCGACCTGCAGGCGATTTCCGTCACCCGGTCGGGGGATGACGTGGTGGTGGAGGTGCGGGCGAATGCATTCCTGCATCACATGGTTCGCAATATCGTGGGGTCACTGCTGGTCGTGGGGCGCGGAGACCGCCCCCCGGCCTGGATCGCCGAACTGCTGGCCGGACGCGACCGCAAGGCCGCAGGACCTACCGCGCCCTCCGCCGGGCTGGTGTTCGTCGGCCCGTTGTATCCCCCCGGCTTCGGCTTGCCCGACGAGGTGACCGCGTGAGCAAGACCCTGTTTCGCACCCGCATCAAGTTCTGCGGCATGACCCGCGCCGGCGATGTCCGCCTGGCCAGCGAACTCGGCGTGGATGCCATCGGCTTCGTGTTCGCCGAGGACAGCCCGCGCCGCCTGCAGCCGGAGGAAGCGCGCGCCATGCGCAACGCGATGGAGCCGCTGGTGGATGCGGTCGCGCTGTTCAGGGACAACGCGCCCGACGAAGTCCGCGCGGTGATCAAGCAGGTGCGGCCGAGCCTGCTGCAGTTCCACGGGGCCGAGGACGACGCGTTCTGCCGCAGCTTCGGGCTGCCCTACATCAAGGGCATCCCGATGGTCGGGCTGGATCCGGCGCAGCGCGCGGGGCACGCGACCCAGTTGCACCTGCGCTATCCGGGGGCGGCGGCGTTCCTGTTCGACGGCCACGCCCAGGGCGAGCGGGGCGGCACCGGCCGGACCTTCGACTGGTCGCAGATCCCCACCGGGCTCGGCAAACCCTTCGTCCTGGCCGGTGGAATGAAGCCGGACAACGTCTTCGACGCGATCCACGCCACGCTCCCGTGGGGCGTGGACGTGGCCAGCGGCATCGAAAGCGCGCCCGGGATCAAGGACGGCGATAAGATGCGGCGTTTCGTCGAAGAAGTCCGTCGTGCCGACTGCCATCCAGACTGATCGGGTCCCCAGCCCCACCGCCCCGATCGACTACCACCAGGTTCCAGACGCCAACGGCCACTTCGGCCGCTTCGGCGGCCGCTTCGTGGCCGAGACGTTGATGGGCCCGCTCGAAGAACTGGCGGCCGCCTACGACGAGGCGCGCGTGGATCCTGCCTTCATCGCGGAATTCGAATCGGACCTGGCGCATTACGTCGGCCGCCCGAGCCCGATCTACGAAGCGAAACACCTGTCGGCCGCGGTTGGCGGCGCGCGCATCCTGCTCAAGCGCGAAGACCTCAACCACACCGGCGCGCACAAGATCAACAACACCATCGGGCAGGCGTTGCTCGCGCGCAGGATGGGAAAGCGGCGCATCATCGCCGAGACCGGCGCGGGCCAGCATGGCGTGGCGTCGGCCACCGTCGCCGCGCGGCTCGGACTGGAATGCGTCGTCTACATGGGCGCCACCGACATCGAGCGGCAGAAGATCAACGTCTACCGCATGCAGTTGCTCGGCGCCAAGGTCGTGCCGGTGACCAGCGGTTCGAAGACGCTCAAGGATGCGTTGAACGAAGCGATGCGCGACTGGGTCACCAACGTGGCGGACACGTTCTACATCATCGGCACCGTGGCCGGCCCGGATCCGTATCCGCGCATGGTGCGCGACTTCAACGCCGTCGTCGGCCGCGAAGCGCGTGCGCAGATGCTCGCCGAATACGATCGCCTGCCCGATGTCGTCACCGCGTGCGTCGGCGGCGGCAGCAACGCGATCGGCATCTTCCACGCGTTCCTCAACGATCCGTCCGTGCGCATCGTCGGCGCCGAAGCCGCGGGCGACGGCATCGACACCGGACGCCACGCCGCCTCGCTCGCCGCGGGCCGCCCCGGCGTGCTGCACGGCAACCGCACCTACGTGCTGTGCGACGACGATGGCCAGATCGTCGAAACGCATTCGGTCTCCGCCGGCCTGGACTATCCCGGCGTCGGCCCCGAGCACGCGTACCTCAAGGACACCGGTCGCGCGGACTACGTCGGCATCACCGACGACGAAGCACTCGCCGCGTTCCACCAGCTTGCGCGCACCGAGGGCATCCTCGCCGCGCTGGAATCCAGCCACGCCATCGCACAGGCGATGAAGCTCGCGCGGGAGATGCCCCGCGATGCGATCGTCCTGTGCAACCTGTCCGGGCGTGGCGACAAGGACGTGCACACCATCGCCGCGCGCGACGGCATCGCAGTTTGAATCGACCGATTTTCCTTACCAGTGGAGTTGTTGAAATGACCGACGAAACCCAGGCCCAGCCCGAACTCACCCAGTCGCAGGACGGCGCGCCGCTCGACCCGCAGTTCTTCAGCGTGGTCAACGAGTTCCTGGAACTCACCAACCGCCAGTCGCAGCAGCAGGGCCTGAAGCGCATCAGCATGGCCAGCCTGTACGCCACCGCGCGCTTCAATTCGCACGTGTACCTGGCCAACGCCGGCAGCACGGCCGCGACCGACCGCACCAAGTTCCTCGACTACATGACCACCCTGTACCGCCGCATGCTCAACGAGCACCTGGACGGCCTGGGCGCCGAGCGCGGCATCGACGTGGGCGAATCCGAACTCGCCGCCGATTACGCCGCCATGGCCGCCGAACAGGCCAAGGCCGCGCAGGACAGCGCGCAGTCGTAATCGAAATGCGCCGACTCGAAGCCACGTTCTCGGCGCTGCAGAGCGCCGGGCGGAAAGCGCTGGTGCCCTTCGTCACCGCGGGCGATCCCTCGCTCGCGGCGACGGTGCCGGTGCTGCACGCGTTGGTCGCGGCCGGCGCGGACGTGCTGGAACTGGGCGTGCCGTTCTCCGACCCGATGGCGGACGGCCCGGTGATCCAGCGCAGTTCCGAACGCGCGCTCGCACGCGGCGCGGGCATGGGCTACGTGCTCGACACCGTGCGCGCGTTCCGCACCACCGATGACCGCACGCCGGTCGTGCTGATGGGCTACCTCAATCCCGTGGAGATCCGCGGGGCCGAGGCGTTCGCGCGCGATGCGGCCGCTGCCGGCGTGGATGGCGTGCTGCTCGTCGACCTGCCGCCGGAAGAAGCGGGCGACCTGCGTGCGGCGCTCGCCGCGCACGGGCTCGCGCTGATCCTGCTGGCCTCGCCGACCACACCGGAGGCGCGCCTGCAACGGCTCGTCGACGACGCGGTGGGTTACCTCTATTTCGTGAGCTTCGCCGGCGTGACCGGGGCCGACCGGCTGGACGCGTCGGCCGCCGCCGCGCGCCTGGATGCGCTGCGCGCCGCCAGCCGCGTGCCGGTGCTCGCCGGCTTCGGCATCAAGGACGCCGCCTCCGCCGCCGCGATGGCCGCGCACGCCGACGGCGTGGTGGTCGGCAGCGCACTGGTGGCGGCGCTGGCGGATGCCGCCGACCCGCCGGCCGCCGCGCGGGCCTTCCTCGCGCCCCTGCGCGAAGCCCTGCGCTAGACTGCCGCGCCCCGGTGCAAGCCGGGGCCCGCGCTCCCTTGAAGAACGAACGAACGGAAGATCGCCACGTGTCCTGGTTGAAGAAACTGATGCCTTCGCGCATCCGCACCGAAGGCGGCAACAAGCGCAGCGTCCCCGAGGGCCTCTGGGAGAAATGCGATCGTTGCGGCGCGGTGCTGTATCGGCCCGAGCTCGAGGAAAACCTCGAGGTCTGCCCGAAGTGCAACTTCCACATGCCCATCCGCGCCCGCGCGCGGCTGGCCTCGCTGTTCGATCCCGGCGCGCCCACGCGCGAGATCGGCGCCGAGCTCGGCCCGACGGACGTGCTGAAGTTCAAGGACCAGAAGAAGTATTCCGACCGCATCAAGGCCGCGCAGAAAGCCACCGGCGAGCGCGATGCGCTGATCGCGATGGAAGGCCTGATGAAGGGACGCGACCTCGTCGCCGCCTCGTTCGACTTCGCCTACATGGGCGGCTCGATGGGCTCGGTGGTGGGCGAACGCTTCACCCTCGGCGCCGAACGCGCGCTGGCATTGCGCTGCCCCTTCGTGTGCTTCTCCGCCAGCGGCGGCGCGCGCATGCAGGAAAGCCTGTTCTCGCTGATGCAGATGGCCAAGACGTCGGCCGCGCTGGCGCGCCTGCGCGCCGCGGGCCTGCCGTACGTGTCGGTGCTCACGCACCCGACGACGGGCGGCGTGTCCGCCTCGTTCGCGATGCTGGGCGACATCAACATCGCCGAACCCGAAGCGCTGATCGGCTTCGCCGGCCCGCGCGTGATCGAACAGACCGTGCGCGAGAAGCTGCCGGAAGGCTTCCAGCGTTCGGAATTCCTCGTCGAGCACGGCGCGATCGACCAGATCTGCGACCGCCGCGAAATGCGCGATCGCCTGTCGCACCTGCTGGCGCTGATGATGAAACAGGACGCGCCGCCGGACGACGCGGAGGCTGCTGCTTGAGCCGGAAACATTTCGGGACCGACGGCATCCGCGGCCGGGTGGGCGAGGGCGCGATCTCGGCGGACTTCGTGCTGCGCCTGGGCAACGCCTACGGCCACGCGCTCGTGCAGGCGCAGCGCGAATCGCGCCGCGAATGGCGCAAGCCCACGGTGATCATCGGCAAGGACACGCGCATCTCGAACTACATGTTCGAAGCGGCGCTGGAAGCGGGCCTGGTCGCGGCCGGCGTCGACGTGCAGCTGGTCGGCCCGATGCCCACGCCCGCGGTCGCGCACCTCACGCGTTCGCTGCGCGCCGATGGCGGCATCGTGATCTCCGCGTCGCACAACCCGCATTACGACAACGGCATCAAGTTCTTCTCGGCCGAAGGCGAGAAGCTCGATGACGCCACCGAGCTCGCGATCGAAGCCGCGCTCGAGAAGCCGTTCTCCACCGTGCGCTCCGAGCGCCTCGGCAAGGCCGTGCGCACGCGCGGCGCGGTCGAGCGTTACGTGGAAGCGTGCAAGAACTCCGTGCCGAAGGGCTTCGACCTGACCGGCATGAAGATCGCGATGGACTGCGCCAACGGCGCGACGTACCAGATCGGCCCGCTCGTGCTGCGCGAACTCGGCGCGCGCGTGGATGCCATCGGCGTCGACCCGAACGGCCTGAACATCAATGACGGCGTGGGCTCCACGCATCCCGAATTCCTGGCCGAACACGTGCGCACCACCGGCGCGGACCTGGGCATCGCGTTCGACGGCGACGGCGACCGCGTGCTGTTCGTCGCCGACGATGGCACCGTGTGCGACGGCGACGACCTGCTGTACGTGCTCGCCACCGACTGGCAGGGCAGTGGCCGCCTGCGCGGCCCGCTGGTGGGCACGCTGATGACCAACTTCGGCCTCGAACAGGCGCTGGGCAAGCTCGGCATCCCGTTCGTGCGCGCGAAGGTCGGCGACCGCTACGTGCACCAGCAGCTGATCGCGCACGACGGCGTGCTGGGTGGCGAAGCCTCCGGGCATTTGCTGTGCCTGGATTGCGCGAGCACCGGCGACGGCATCGTCAGCGCGCTGCAGGTGCTCGACGTACTGCGTCGCCGCGGCGTCACGCTGCGCGAAGCGATCGCGGGCCTGCGCAAGGTGCCGCAGAAGACCATCAACGTGAAGATCGATGCCGGCGCCAAGCCGGTCGACGATCCCGTCGTGCAGGCTGCGCTCGCGCAGGCGCAGGCGGCGGTCGCCGGCCGTGGCCGCGCGTTCCTGCGACCGTCGGGCACCGAGCCCGTCGTGCGCGTCACCGTCGAGGCCGACGACGACGCGCTCATGCAATCCACCCTCGAACGACTGGCCGACGCCGTGCGCGCGGCCGCGCAATGACCTCCGGAACGTCCATGTCCACGCAAGCTCGCATTCCTACGCTCGACATCAACCGCTTCACGAACCCGACGAGCGCCGAAGACCGCGCCGCGTTCGTGTCCGAACTCGGCAACGCCTACCGCGAGTGGGGCTTCGCCGGCATCCGCAACCACGGCATCCCGCAGGCGCAGATCGATCGCGCGTACGACGTGTTCCAGCGCTTCTTCGCGCTGCCGGAAGCCACCAAGAAGCAGTACCACGTGCCGGGCGGCGGCGGTGCGCGCGGCTACACGCCGTTCGGCGTGGAAACCGCGAAGGGCGCGCAGTACTCCGACCTCAAGGAGTTCTGGCACATCGGCCGCGAGATCCCGCGCGACCACCAGTGCGCCGACGTGATGGACCCGAACCTGTGGCCGGCCGAAATCCCCGAATTCCATGACGTCGGCTACGGCCTCTACCAGGCGCTCGACAAGCTCGGCTCGCAGGTGCTCGCCGCGCTCGCGCTGCACATCGGGCTGCCGGAAGACTATTTCGTCGAAAAGACGAACTACGGCAACTCGATCCTGCGCCCGATCCACTACCCGCCGATCACCACGCCGGACATCCCGAACGTGCGTGCCGGCGCGCACGAAGACATCAACCTGATCACGCTGCTCGTTGGCGCGAGCGCCGCGGGCCTGGAAGTGAAGTCGCGCACGGGCGAGTGGGTGCCGTTCACCTCCGACGCCGACACCATCGTCGTCAACATCGGCGACATGCTGCAGCGCCTGACGAACCACGTGTATCCGTCGACGACGCACCGCGTGGTGAACCCGCCGGGCGAACTCGCGCGCCAGCCGCGCTACTCCACGCCGTTCTTCCTGCACCCGAACCCGGATTTCCTGATCGACGTGCTGCCGTCGTGCGTGGATGCCGACAATCCGTCGCGCTATCCGGAGGCGATCACGGCGCAGGGGTATCTCGAAGAGCGATTGCGCGAGATCAAGCTGAAGTAAGGGCGCTCTTCGTCACCCGCACCGGCATCTCCTTGTAAAGCGGCGTCCGACTCCCCGCGGAATACACGCTCGCCGCAATCAAACTGCTCGCCTCCGGGAAATACGCCGCGCAACACCCCTTCGGGATATCCCACGCGTGCGCCGTGAACGCGGTGACGCGCCGTTCGTGCCCGTCGTCCACCAGCGTTTCGATGTCGACGCAATCGCCATCGGCCAGCCCGCGCGCGGCCAGGTCCTGCGCATTGGCGAACAACACGCGCCGATCGCCTGCGACGCCGCGGTACCGGTCATCGTGGCTGTAGACCGTCGTGTTGAACTGGTCGTGCGCGCGCATCGTCATCAAGGTCAGCACCGCATCGCCATGCACGCGGCGCGCCCGTGCGAGCGGCGTGTCGTCGTCGAAGGCATGCGCCACGAAGCGCGCCTTGCCGCTGGCGGTGTTCCATTGCCGCTCCGCGGCCGCGTTCGGCAGCGCGAAGCGTCCGTCCTGCAGCAAGCGGTCGTTGTAGCGCTCGAAGCCGTCGGTGACGCCTTGCTGGCAGCGTTCGATGCGCGCGCGGATCGCGGCGTAGTCCTGCGCGAACTCGTCCCACGGCACCGTCGGCGCACAACCCAGCGCCTGCGCGAGCTCGGCGACGATCACCGGTTCGCTGCGCTGCCGTTCGTTGATCGGCGCCTGCACGCCGCGCGAGGCGCGCACGGTGCTCGACGAGTCCTCGGTGGAGATGCATTGCTCGCCGCTGGCGCGCAGGTCGCGATCGGTGCGGCCCAGCGTCGGCAGCAACAGGCCCACCGCGCCCGGATGGCAATGCGTGCGATTGAGCTTGGTGGCGATGTGCAAGGTGAAGGGGAGGCGTTCGAGCGCGGCGAGCACGCGCGGGGAATCCGGCGCGGCGACGCCGAAGTTGCCGCCGAGCGTCAGCAGCCCCTGCATGTGGCCATCGAACAACCCGTCGAGCACGCCGGCTGCATCGCGCCCGCCATCGCGGCACAACGGCGCGCCGGGGAACGTCGCTTCGAGGTTGTCGAGCCAGCGTTGCGTCACCGTGGACGTCGCGCCCATCGTGCGGTCGCCTTGCACGTTCGAATGCCCGCGCACGGGCATCGCACCGGTACCGCGGCGGCCGATGTTGCCGCGCAGGAGCAGCAGGTTCAGCACCTGCTGGATCGTCGCGACCGCTTCGGGGTGATGCGTGAGGCCCATGCACCACGTGATCATCGTGGCGTTCGCCGCGGCGTAGTGGTCGGCGATCTCGCGCATCTGCGCTTCGGTCACGCCCGAGCGCGCCACGAGTTCGGTCCACGCACACGCATCGAGATCCGCGAGCAACGCATCGACGCCTTCCGTGTGCGCCGCGATGAACGCGTGGTCGAACACCGTGCCGGGCGCGCCGCGTTCGCGTTCGAGCAGCGCCTTCATCACGCCCTTCAGCAACGCCATGTCGCCGCCGAGCGTCACCTGGTACACCGCGTCGGCGACTTCAATGCCGCGGTTGGTGACGAGTTCGCCGATGTCCTTCGGATCGGAGAAATTCGTGAAGCCTTTCTCGCGCAACGGATTGATCGCCAGGATCGTCGCGCCGCGCTGTTTCGCTTCGTGCAGCGCGCCCATCATGCGTGGGTGGTTGCTGGCGGGGTTCTGGCCGATGACGATGAAGAGATCGGCGTGTTCGAAATCGTCCAGCGTGCACGTGCCCTTGCGCGTGCCGATGCTTTCGGTCAGCGCATGGCCCGAGGGTTCGTGGCAGAAGTTGGACGAGTCGGGCAGGTGCGGGCTGCCGTAGACGCGCGCGGCGAGTTGCCACAGGAAGGCGGCTTCGTTGCTGCTGCGTCCGGAGGCGTAGAACGCGACGGTGTCCGGATCCAGCGCACGCAACTCCCGCGCGGCGATCGCGTACGCCTCGTCCCAGTCGATCGCGCGGAACGTGCCGCGCGCGGCTTCGTACAACACGGGCGTCGTCAGGCGCCCCTGGAACTCCAGGTCGAAGTCGCCGAGCGCCTGCAGGTCCGCCGGCGTCTTCCCATCGAAGAAGTCCGCACCCGCGGCCTTGCGCGTCATCTCCCACGCGATGGCCTTCTGGCCCTGTTCGCAACTGTCGACGAGCGGGCGGCCGGGCTTGTCGGGGAACGCGCACCCCGGGCAATCGAATCCGGTGACCTTGTTGGCGACGAGGAAGGACTGCACCAGCTTCATGGCGATGCCTTGCTCGCGCCATGCCCGCACCGTGCCGCGCAGTGCGCCGCGGCCGCCGGCCGGTGCTTCGAGCTTTGTCATTCCCGTCTCCGCCTGTCGTGGCCGGCAGGATACGGCCGAGTTCGCACATCATCAAAATGAATGGGAAATCCCGGCGTTTTTTCACTCATCCATTACGTGCCAATGCCGAGATTGCACGCTCCCCGAGTCCCCCAGGTCCTGTTCCCATGGTGATCCACCTGAATGCGGCGCCGCGCGACATCGACGAAGTGACTTCGGCGCGGGCCCGCGCGCTGGGCGAGTTGGCCACCGGTTTTTATCCGAACCTGGCGTGGCAGTCGGTCGAACCGCAGATGGCGAGCGACTGGAACCGCGTGCGCGGCGAGTCGCACCTGGGCTGGAACGAGGTGCGCGAGGAAGCGCACGCGGCGTGGCAGATCGCGCGCCTGAGCAAGGACACGTGCTGCAAGGATGACGCGCCGGTGAGTATGCAGTCCGCCGCCTAGTCTCTTGCCTTCCAGTCTTGTGAACGTCATCCCCGCCAAGGCGGGGATTTTTGTTTGCGTGCGTTACCTCGCACGCCAGCGAACCCTGCGAAAGCAGGGGTCCATGGGCTTTTTTGCAAAAGCGCGCTTGAGGTGCAGTTGCGCGTCGCCCGAACCCGCGGCGGTGTAAGAATTTCTCGCCGACGTGGCGGCGAAAATTCTCACACCACCACAGGTTGGGGCATCACCTTTCGCGCTTTTTCGATCAAGGCGCCGACCATTACCTGAGGTCGCAGGCGTGCGTGTAACGCACGCACACCCCAATCATTTCTTTCGCGGCAATCAAAAGCTGCGACTGCTTCAGGGCAAGAATCGACGTTTCCTGGACGTCGCCGCGCCTGCATCCGGCATGCGCTCTTGCTCGTCGCGAAAGAAGTGATTGGGTTGCGCGTGCGTTACCACGCACGCCAGCGACCTTGGGAAACGGTCGGCCCCTTGATCGAAAAGGCTCGAATGGTGATGCCCCAGCCCGTGGTGGGGTGAGAATTTTCGCCGCCACGTCGGCGAGAAATTCTTACCCCGCCGCGGGTTCGGGCGACGCGGTCTTCACCCCAGGCGGGCTTTCGCGGAAGACCATGGATCCCCGCTTCCGCGGGAATGACGAGCAAGAACAAAAAAGGGCCGCTTGCGCGGCCCTTTTCGTTTGCAGCGATGGGTCGGTTACTTCGCCGACGCCTTCTTCGCCGGAGTCGCTTCCGCCGGCTTCTTCGCATCATCCGGCTGCGTGCCGTCCAGGCCGCGACGCTTCAGCAGCGGCGTGATGTCCGGATTGCGGCCCGCGAAATCGCGGAACAGCTGCAGCGCATCCTTGCTGCCGCCGCGCGACAGCAACGTCGCGCGGAAGTGATCACCGTTCTCGCGCGTCAGGCCACCGTGCGCCTTGATCCATTCCACCGTGTCCGCATCGAGCACCTCGGACCAGATGTACGCGTAGTAGCCCGCCGAGTAGCCGCCCATGATGTGGCTGAAGTACGGCGTGCGGTAACGCGGCGGCACCGGCGCGAAATCCACGCCGTCCTTCTTCAGCGCCGCGGCTTCGAACGCCATCACGCCGGAGGCCGGCGGAATCTGCGCCGGACCGACCTGGTGCCATTCCTGGTCGAGCATCGCCGCACCGAGGTACTCGGTGGTGGTGAAGCCCTGGTTGAACTTGCCCGCGGCCAGCACCTTGTCGAGCAGCGCCTTCGGCATCGGCTCGCCGGTCTTGTAGTTCTTCGCATAGTTGGCGAGCACCTGCGGCCAGTCGGCCCACATCTCGTTGACCTGCGAGGGATATTCGACGAAGTCGCGCGGCACGCTGGTGCCGGTGAAGTAGGGGTACTTCACGTCGGAGAACATGCCGTGCAGCGCATGGCCGAACTCATGGAACATCGTGGTCACTTCATCCCACGTCAGCAGCGTCGGCTGGCCGGCCGGCGGCTTCGGGATGTTGAGATGGTTGGCGACGACCGGCAGCGTGCCGAACAGCTCGCTCTGGTCGACGTACGAATTCATCCACGCGCCGCCCTGCTTGGAATCGCGCGCGTACATGTCGGAGATAAAGATGGCGAGCTGCTTGCCGTCCTTGTCGAACACGTCGAACACGCGCACGTCCGGCTCGTACACCGGCAGGTCCTTGCGTTCCTTGAACGTCAGGCCGTAGAGCTGGTTGGCGGCGTAGAAGACGCCGTTCTGCTGCACGTTGTCGAGCTCGAGGTACGGCTTGAGTTCGTTCTCGTCGAACGCGAACTTCGCCTTGCGCACCTTCTCCGAATAGAACGACCAGTCCCACGGTTCCAGCTTGAACGTCGGCTGGCCCTTGGCCTTCTGCTCGGCGTCGATCATCGCCTGCAGGTCGGCGGCTTCGCGCTTGGCGTTGGCCACGGCCGGCGGGGCGAGCTTGCCGAGCATGTCGTTGACGGCCTGCGGGGTCTTCGCGGTTTCGTCTTCCAGCACGAACGCGGCCCAGTTCGGGTAGCCGAGCAAGTTGGCCTTTTCGGCGCGCAGCTTGGTCACCTGCGAAATGATCGCGGTGGTGTCGAACTCGCCGCCGGTGCTGCCGCGCGACATCGACGCCTTGTACAGCTTCTCGCGCAGCGCACGGTTGGTCAGCTGCGCGGCGGCCGGCTGGCCGGTGGTGTTGAGGATGGTGAGGACGTACTTGCCTTCGAGCTTGCGCTGCTTGGCGACTTCGGCCGCGCCGTCGATCTGCGCGTCGGTGAGGCCGTCGAGTTCGGCGCGCGTGTCGACCACCACCGCGGCGGCGTTGCGGCCGGCGATCAGCTTCTGGTCGAACTGCGTGCCCAGCGTGGCGAGCTGGCCGTTGATGGCCTTCAGCTTGGTCTTGTCGGCGTCGCTGAGGTTGGCGCCGGCGCGGACGAAATCGGTGTAGTAACGCTCGACCAGGCGCGTCTGTTGCGCGTCGAGGTTCATGTGTTCGCGGTGGTCGTACAGCGACTTGATGCGCGCGAACAGCTTGGGATCCAGGCGAATCGCGTCGCGGTGCGCGGCGAACTTCGGCGAGTACTGCTCGTCGAGCTTCTCGCGCGCGTCGTTCTTGTCGGCGCCGAGCAGGTTGTAAAAGACGGTGGTCGCGCGCGTCAGCGTGCGGCCGGCCTTCTCCATCGGGATGATGGTGTTGTCGAAGGTCGGGGAGGCGGGGTTGTTCGCGATCTTCGCGTAGTCCGCCAGGTCGTCGGCCATGCCCTGGTCGAAGGCCGGCCCGAAGTCGGTGTCCTTGATCTTCGCGAAGTCGGGGTAGTGCAGCGGCAGCGTGCTGTCGGCGAAGAACGGGTTGGCGGTGTTGGCGGTCATCGCGGGGGTGGTTCCTTGCGTGGCCTGCGGCGTGGCCGCCAGGGTCGATCCTGCGGCAAGGGCAAGCGCCAGGGCGCAGGCGAGCGGGTGCTTCATCGGGGCGGGTCTCGTCGGACGGGAGCCGCAATCTACCCGAGGGCGGCGTGATCGTACGAATGACGAAAGGCATGGCGGGTGAAAGCGCCCCCCGATCCGGGAAACGGCCGAGCCTTGGCGGCCCGGTTCACGTGGCCGGCACCGCGTCGGCGCGATGCTCCGTCCCTGGGCCGCGTCGGGCGGCCATCGAATCGGAGCCCCCAATGGCCAACGTGACGTCCGTGATGACCGCCAACCCCGCCAGCTGCACGGTGGAAACCCCGCTGCGCGAAGTGGCGCGCATGATGATCGAGAACGACTGCGGCCAGATCCCGGTGGTCGACCCGGCCGGCAAGCTCGTGGGCGTGGTCACCGACCGCGACATCACCGTGCGCATCGTGGCCGAGGGCCACGACACGATGACCGCGACCGCGAAGGACGCGATGAGCCAGCCCGCGAAGTCCGTGCGCGACGACAGCAGCCTGAAGGACGCGACCGCGCTGATGGAGTCCGCGAAGATCCGCCGCGTCCCGGTGGTCGATGCGGGCGGCAAGCTGGCCGGCATCGTGTCGCTGGCCGACGTCGCGCTGGCCGGCAAGGACAACCAGGCCGCGGAAGTGGTGAAGCAGGTGTCGGAGCCGGGCAAGACCGCGAAGCATTGAGCCATCGCGCGTCATTCCCGCGAAGGCGGGAATCCACGCGGCGCTGGCGATGCCTAAACTCCGAGTCCTGACAAGGAGCCGGCCATGACCACTGCGTTCGATTTCACCGCCAACGACATCGACGGCCAGCCGCAGTCGCTTTCCGACTACGCCGGCAAGGTACTGCTGGTCGTCAATGTCGCATCCAAGTGCGGCTTCACCCCGCAGTACAGCGGGCTGGAACAGTTGTGGCGCACCTACCGCGACCGCGGGCTCGTGGTGCTCGGCTTCCCGTGCGACCAGTTCGGCCACCAGGAACCGGGCGACGAAGCGGAGATCAAGAATTTCTGCTCGCTGTCGTACGACGTCGACTTCCCGTTGTTCGCGAAGATCGACGTGAACGGCAAGCAGGCGCATCCGCTGTGGCAGTGGCTGAAGGACGAAAAGGGCGGGTTCCTCGGCATCGATGCCATCAAGTGGAACTTCACGAAATTCCTCGTCGGGCGCGATGGGAAGGTCATCAAGCGGTACGCGCCGACGGATACGCCGGAGTCGTTGGCGAAGGACATCGAGGCCGCGCTGGGTTGATGCGCGAAGACAAATCCGGGGACAGGTTCGACAACGGCGTCATCGCGGTCGGCTGCGCCATCATCCTGGTCCTGGCCCTTCGGGATCATGGCCTCGCCGCAATGGGAAGGTACGCGGTGTACCTCGCGTGCATCGTCGGGGATGGTCTGTTTCTTTCCGCGGTGCTCACGAAACCCCGGAGGCCGAAACGGATCGTCGCTTGTTCGCTCCTGATGATTGCAGCGAACGTGGCCGCTGCGTTCATGACCTATCCGCACTTGGCGTTCGTGGTTGGGTTCTGGATCCCTGCACTGGCTGGGTATCTTTCCCTTCTGTTGATTCGCGCCCGCGATTGACCCATGCAACAAGGCCCGCGATTGCGGGCCTTGTCGTTTCTCCGGCTATGCAACCGCGGGTGCCGACTTGGTCGCTGCCGGAATCGAAGCCCCCCGCGGCTTCCACTTCATCCCGAACAACGGCCGCAAGATCGGTGTCCGCCGGATCACCGCAAACCCCACCGCACACCCCGCCACCGTCCCGATCAACACCAACGCCGGCTCCACCACCGCCCCCAGGTGCATCGGCAGCAACACCATCGCGCACGCGATGATCATCGTCTGGTGCAGCACGTACCACGGATACACCGCTTCGTTCGCCCAGGGCAACCAACGGAAGGGGCGGTTCAAGTACGCGCGGGCGAACCCGAGGATCGCGCACAACATCCACCAGATGTAGAAGCTGCGCAGCGTACGCGCCGCCACCGGGCCCCACGTGCCGCCGTCGTCCGGCAGGGTGAACAACAACACGACGTAGATCGAGAACAGGCCGAGCGCGCAGGACAAGGCGACGCGGCGCAGGCGGACGAGTTCGGCCCACACGCCTGCGTTCGTGCCCAGCCACCAGCCGTAGAGGAACACGGTGAAGTAGATGGAATGGCGGAACCAGTCGTGCACCAGGTCGCCGGTGTCTTCGAAGTGCGGCTGCAGCGTCACGGTGAACAGCACCAGCGGCAGCGCGGGGAGGATCAGCAACGCCTTGCCGCGCAGGTTGGCGAGCGGGTTCGGCAGGCGACGCAGCAACGGCAGCAGCGCAGCGAACACCAGCGAGTAGGTCCACAGGTACGCCAGGTACCAGAGGTGGTTCCAGGTGAAGCCGTGTTCCCAGCCGTCGAACGCGCCCGGCGGCCAGCTCGAGCCGCTGTAGTACCGCGCGAGGAACGACCAGAACCCCGGCGCCACCAACCCGTTCGCCACGCCCTGGGCATACGGCTGGATCGGCACGGCCACCAGCATCCCGAACACCAGCGGCAGCAGCAGGCGCCAGGTGCGCAGGCGGACGAACCGGCCGATCGAGGTGTCGCGCATCAGGAAGTGCACCGACAAGCCGGAGATCAGGAAGATCAGGTCCATGCGCCAGCGGTTGACCAGCAGCATCGGCAGCTGGATCGCTTCGGTGGTGTGGAGGCTCTTGAGGTGCCAGCCCCAGTCCTCGCCACCAACGTAGAGCATGGCCCAGTGGTAGAGGATCAGCAGGGCGAAGGCGAGGGCGCGCAGGGCGTCGATGTCGTGGCGGCGGGTGGGCAACGCGGTGTCGGTCATGGCGGCGGGCCGGTGGAAGGTGCCCGCACGTTGGCGCCGCGCCGCATCCGGCGACAGCGCGAAGGGACGGAGGTGCGCGGCCGCGGGACGAAACGTGGACGCAAGGGACGAGCCGATTCCGTCCCCGGGCCGCGCTCGGCCACAATGCGCGACATGTCGACCGTCGCCACCGCACCGCAAAGTCCGCCCAATGCCTGGGAACGCTTCCGCCCGTGGAAGCGGACGTTCGAGGTGGGCTTCTGGGTCGTCACCTACCTGATGAACGCGATCGCCAACAGCGCGGTCACCTGGCTCGACATCCAGCGCGCACACCTGGGCTTCAAGGCCTGGGAACCGGCGGTGTGGGAATGGACGAGCGCGATCGTCTGCCTGGCCCTGGTGCCGGCGGTCGCCTGGTACACGAATAAGGTCCCGGTGCGCTTCGATACCTGGAAGCGCGCGCTGCCGCTGCACCTGCTGGGCTCGGTGGCCTGGTCGGTCGCGCACGTCGCGGGGATGGTCGCGCTGCGCAAGGTCGCCTATGCGACGCAGGGCGCCGACTACGATTTCGGCAACTGGCTCCACGAATGGGGCTACGAATACCTCAAGGACATCCGGAGCTACTTCGGGCTGGTGGCGACGATGGAGGCGTATCGCTGGTTCCTGCGCCGCTGGCAGGGCGAGGCGAGTGTGCTCGCGCCGTCGGACGACGACGTGCCGGCGCCGGTGGCGCCCGAACGTCCCGAGCGCTTCCTCGTGCGCAAGCTCGGCAAGGAATTCCTGATCGCCGCCAACGACGTCGAAGCCCTGCAGGCCAGCGGCAACTACGTGAACCTGCGCGTGCGCGGCCGCGACTACCCGCTGCGCAGCACCATGGCCGCGTTGGAACAGCAGCTCGACCCCGCGCGCTTCGTGCGCGTGCACCGCAGCCACATGGTCAACCTGGATTGCGTGGCGCAGATCGAACCGCTGGACACCGGCGATGCGCGCATCGTCTTGAACGACGGCACGGTGGTGCCGTGCAGCCGCACGTACCGCGACGCGTTGCGCCCAGACTAGCCCTTCGCCACCACCATCCGGTCGCGGCCTTCGGCCTTCGCCGCATACAACGCGATGTCCGCGCGGCGCAGGTGCTGGCTCATGCTTTCCGCCTCGAGCCGATGCGCCACGCCCGCGCTGACGGTGACGCCGATGTCGCGCGTGGCGTCGTCGAATTCCTTGCGCACGCGTTGCACGAACCCTTCCACCGATTCGGCCGGGTAGTCGACCAGCAGCACCACGAATTCCTCGCCGCCCATGCGCGCGGCGCAGCAACGCGACCCCACGCGCTCGCGGATGATCTGGCCGAGCTGCTGCAGGATCCGGTCGCCCACCGCGTGGCCGTGCGTGTCGTTGACGCGCTTGAAGTAGTCGATGTCGAAGAACGCGAAGCTCGCGGGTTTCGCGCGCTTGATCGCATCCTCGTAGCAGGCTTCCGCGTCGCGGTTCCAGCCGGCGCGGTTGCGCAGGCCGGTGAGTTCGTCGGTGGTGGCCTGGTAGCGCAGGCGCTGGCGCATGCGGAAGTTGCTCACCGCGAAGTCCGTGCGATACCCGCCCAGCAGCAAGCCGAAGCCGATCGTGGCGAGGTTGTACAACCAGTACACGGCCGAGCCCGCCGCGAGATCGCCGTGCAGGTACACGCGCAGCCACGCGACGAACAACATCGTGCCCGACAGCGCGAGGATCGACGCGCGGCGCACCATCAACGCGAGCAACGCGATCGGCATCAGCGAGAACAGCGCCATGCGCAAGGCCATGCCGTACTGCGTGCCCGGCACCGGCACCGACAGGAACACTGCGAACAACAAGGTGCTGAGCACCGTGAGCAGCAATCGCGGACGCCAGTCGGACAAATGCCAGATCGCCAGTGCGCTGCCCGCCATCGTCAGCGCCACCAGTTCCACCAGCCACCACGGCCAGCCGATCCCGGGCGCGACGTTGAAGGCTTCGAACATGCCGGTGAGCGCGAGGATCATCGCGCCGCTGGCGATGAGGCCGCTGATGATCGGGCGCGTGGCCTCGACCTGGCCTTCGATCAGTTTGCGGCACTCGTCTTCATCGAGCGTGCGCAACGAGCGGCGGGTGAAGAAGCGTGCGAGCGTGGACCCCGCGCGCCATTCCGCGTGCGACGCGGGTGGCGCCTGCGGGCGTGCATCGGGTCGAGCGTGTTGCCCGGTCAAGGCCATCGGGGATGTGCGCGATCCAGGGACGCGCGGACCTTAACGCGCGGGGCGTGAAAGCGATCTTATTTCTCGACGAACGCCCGCTCGAACACGTAATCCCCCGGCACGCCGATGCGCGGCGCGGCGACGAAACCGCGCTTGTCCAGCAACCCGCGGAAATCCGCCAGCATCTGCGGGCTGCCGCAGATCATCGCGCGGTCGCGTGCGGGATCGAGCGGCTCGATGCGCAGGTGATCCATCATCCGCCCGCTGTCCATCAACTCGGTCAGCCGCCCGCGTTGGTCGCGGCCGCCGAAGTCGAACCCTTCACGCGACACCGCCGGGTAATACAGCAACTGCTTCCCGATCTGCTCGCCCAGGAATTCGTGGTGCGGCAATTCGTTGACGATGTAGTCGCGATACGCGAGGTCGCGCGCGTTGCGCACGCCGTGGCACAGGATCACGCGCTCGAAGCGTTCGTACGTCGCCGGGTCCTTGATGACGGCCAGCCACGGCGCGAAGCCGGTGCCGGTGCCGAGCAGGTACAGGTTGCGCCCCGGATGCAGGTCGTGGATCAGCAGCGTGCCCGTGGGCTTGCGCCCGATCAGCAGCGCATCGCCGGGCTGGATGTGCTGCAGCCGCGAGGTCAGCGGACCGTCCTGCACCTTGATGCTGAAGAACTCGAGTTGTTCTTCCCAGTTCGCGCTGGCGATCGAATACGCGCGCAGCAGCGGACGCGTGCTGCCGTCGGGCTGCGCGACGGGCAGGCCGATCATGACGAACTGGCCGTTCTCGAAACGGAAACCATCGTCGCGCGTGGTGGTGAAACTGAAATACGCGTCCGTCCAGTGACGGACATCCAGCACGGTCTCGGTGCCGAAGGGGGAGGACATGGGGGCGAGCGGGCTTGCGGGGGACGCGGATTCTAGCGCGGCCCGCGCTCTTCCTTCGGGCGCGCCTTGTGGTCGCGGCGCAGCGAACTCCACACCAGCATCAGGCCCACGCCCGTGCCGATCAGGAACAGCACCAGCGCCAGCGCCGGATACCCGAACAGCTTGATGCCCGGCGTCTCCACCTTCATCAGGATCGCCGAGGCCAGGATCAGCGCGGCGGTGATCACGCCGGCGCTGATGCGGTTGGCGATCTTCTGCAGGTTCTCCATCAGCTGCGAGTCGTCCAGGCCGCCGAGGTTCACGGTGAGGCGGTTCTCGGCGAGCAGCGACAGGATGTCGGACACCTTGCGCGGCGACTCGCGCACCAGCGCCTGCATTTCCATCATCTCGTTGGCGAGGTTGGCCGGCGAGAACGATTGCTTGATGCGCTCGCGCATCACGTGCTGGATGTGCGTCTCGACGATCGCCTTGACGTCCAGCTGCGGATCCAGCGCGAAGGCCACCTGTTCGAGGTTGAGCAGCGTCTTGCCCAGCAGGCTGAGTTCCGGCGGCGTGCGCAGGCCGCACGCGGTGGCGATGCGCACCAGTTCGACGACCAGGCGGCCTTCGGACAAGGATTGCGAACCCGAGTGCGCGGCATAGCGCGACACCAGCTGGCCGATCTCGCGGACGAAACGCTCCTGGTCGAAATCGTCCAGCCGCGTCCCCATCGCGATCGATTCGTTCGCCACTTCTTCGCCGCGGCCATCCACGCAGGCGAACAGCAGCTTGAGCAGGCGCTCGCGTTGTTTCGGTGGGACGTGCGCGATCATGCCGAGGTCGAACAGGCCCAGGCGGCCGTCGTTCGTCACCAGCAGGTTGCCCGGGTGCGGATCGGCGTGGATCTCGCCGTGCACGAACATCTGGTCGAGGTAACCGCGCAGCAGCGCCTCGCCGAGTTTGCCGAGGTCCTGTTCGGTGCGGCGGATGCCCGACAGTTCGGTGGCCTTGACGCCGTGCACCAGGTCCATCGTGAGCACGCGCGTGGCGCACAGGTCGCGGATCGGCTGCGGCACGAACAATTCGGGATACGCGGTGAAGTGGTCCGCGAAGCGCGCGAGGTTTTCCGCTTCGATGCGGTAATCCAGTTCAGCCAGCAGCGTCTTGCGGAACTCGTGCACCCAGTCGGCGAAGCGGATGCGCCGGCCGATGTCCGTCATGCGATCGGCCTTGTCGGCCATCGCGGCGAGCGTGTCGAGGTCGGCGCGGATCAGTTCCGCCACGCCGGGGCGCTGCACTTTCACCGCCACTTCGCGGCCGTCGCGCAATTCGGCCCGATACACCTGCGCGAGCGATGCCGCACCGATCGGCACTTCGTCGAAGCGCACGAACGCCTTGCTGATGCGCACGCCCAGTTCGTCCTCGATCACCGGCCGGATGGCTTCGAACGGCGCGGGCGCCACTTCGTCCTGCATGCGCTGCAGGGCGACGAGGTAGGCGGGCGGCACCATGTCGGGCCGCGTCGACAGCGCCTGGCCGATCTTGATGAAGGTGGGGCCGAGCGCCTCGAGGTCGTCGACGAACTCTTCGGGGGCGCCGGCTTCGATCTCGGTGTCGTCCGTCGGCAGCGACGCCGAATCCAGGTCGATGCCGGTGAACACGCCCGCGCCGCGATACCGCAGGAGGAAGCGGAGGATCTGTGCGCTGCGCGCGAGGTTCGGGGAATGCCCATTCATGCGGGCAGCGTAGACGCGCGGGCGTCAATGGGATTTCACCCGGGGTGGGGAATGGGGCGCTATCGCGTCGCCGGACGCGCCACTTCCGCGAAATTGTCCCGGGGCCGCACGTCCACGAGCAGGGCGCGCGGATCCACGCCGACGTACCCCGGTTCGCGCGGCACCGTCACCAGGAGTGTCTGCGTCGCGCGGGTGATCCGGTGCTTCGCCAGCCACATCGGCTTGCCCGGAATCACCTGGCCGTTTTCCTGCTTCTGCGCCGGGCCGGGGTACACGCCGATCTCGACCCATTCGTCGAGTGGGCGCTCGATTTCCGCGCCCGCGTCGTCGACCAGCAGCTTGCGCGCACGTACGTCCACGGCGACCTGCCAACGACCGTCGGGCGTTCTGGTCGCCTTGGCCTGCGTCGCGGAGAGCTCCCAATACGTGTTGGCGGCGAACAGGTCGTGCAACACCGGTTGGTACTGCCTCGGCGTGACCGCCTGCAATTCGCGATACAGGTCCAGCGTGGTCGCCAAGGGCGTGCTGCCCGGCGGGTGTGCCTCCAGCAATCGGCGCAGCGCGAGGTTCACCTGGTCGCGGCCGATGTACTGGCTCAACGCGTACATCGCCAACGGACCCTTGCGGTAGTTGAGGAACTGCTCGGTCGCCCGCAGCAGCGGCGGCGATGCGCGCGAACGCGGCACTTCGTACTCGCGGCGCATCATGTCGAGGTAGGCCTGCAACTGCGCGGAGCCCAGCGTGTCCTCGACGACCTGGGTCGCCGAATACGTGGCCATGCTTTCGATCAACAGTCCGGCGCCTTCCACGCGCGCCGGCGAGAACCGCGCGCCGCCCCACCATTGATGCGCGACTTCATGCGCGGTGACGGCGAAGACGAGGTCCAGGCCATCGGGTTCGCGCGAAGGATCCAGCAGCGCGAAGCCATCGCCGTAGTCGACGAGGCCGGGTTCGGAGTGGGCGCCGATGTCGCGCGAAGCGTTCTCGACGATGCACAGCGATCGATAGGGGTAGGGGCCGTACAGGCGCGTGTAGAGCGCGAGCGACGCACACGCGCTGCGGGCCATGGTCCCGACGATGCTGTCGTGCGCGGGATGGTGGAAGACTTCGACGCCCACGCCCTGGCATTGCGCGCGCCGCACCGAGTAGCGGGCCGAGAAGAACTGCACGTCCTCGCCGATCGGCGCGTCGCTGGCGTACTGGAAATACCGGCGGCCGTGTTCGCGCCAACTGCGGCGCAAGGTGCCGGGCGCCAGTGCCACCTGGTCGTCGTCCGTGCCGACGATGGCATCGAACTTCATGCCTGCGTCGCCGGGTACGCCTGCGCGCGCCTTCAGGTCTTCCAGCACCGGCACGCGCGGCCGCGCGGGCAGGCCCTGCGTGAGGCGGTCGCCGGCTTCGCGCAATTCACGCGCAGGCTGGTAGCCGATGGTGGGCACGAAGTGCAGGGCGCTGATCCAGCTGCCATTGCCGACGATGGTCTCGTCCGCGCCACGATTGCCGAAGCCCCGTGGTGCGAAGCGCACGTCGTAGTCGAGCTGCATGGACTCGCCCGGTTGAAACGGGGTGGCCAGCTTGTAAATGCGATGTCCTAGGCGCGTGTCGTCGAGCACGCGCGTCGCCGGCCGGTCGAAGCGCAGGCTGCGCGTCTCGATGCCGTCGTCGGTGGCGGTGGCCACATGGACGGTGTCGATGGCGTGCGGAGTGGCATTGACCAGGCGATAGCGACCGCGGAAATCAGCGGCGCGCTGCTTCGGGTAGAGCTCGACGCGCATGCTCGATGCCGTGACGCGCGGTTGCGGTACATCGGCGTAACGCGCGTAGCGACGTTCGTACGCGGCCTGGTTCGCCAGGCCTGCGTCGTGCGACCGGTAATGGTTGCGCACGTTGGTGTTGTAGAGGATGCCAGTGCCCAGGCCGAGCACCGCGAGGGTCGCGAACGCAGCGGTGATCATCGTCGGGCGCGTCATGCGCGCGCGGGCCAATGCCAGCCGTGCACGAGGGTCGGATTCGCGGCCGCGCACCCACGCAAGGCGCGCCAGCACCGCCAGCAACACGGCCCAGGCGATCCAGTACGCCTTGAACGCCAGCCACGGCAGCAGCGATGCGCCGAAACCGCGGATGTCGGAGTACGACCAGTCCGGACTGGCGCCGAACACCAGCAGTTTGTGTTCGAGCCCGAGCAAGGGCGCGAACGCGATCAGCCCGTAGAGCGCCAGCGCCGCCAGCGTGCCGAGGTGCTTCTGGTTCACCACGGTGTGCACGGTCAACGCGAGCAGCGCGAACAACAGGTAGTCCGTCAGTTGCAGCCCGAGCAGGACCTTCGCGTACACGCCGATCTCGACGTGGTGGTAGCCCAGCGCGACCTGTCCGACCACGCCGGCCATGCCCAGCACGACCATCCACGCGACCAGCAACAGTGCAAGCGCCAGGAACTTCCCGACGAAGAAGACCCAATCCGGCACCGGCGCGGTGCCGCCGATTTCGCCCATGCGCGCGTCGCGCTCGCCCCACACCAGTTCGCCGGCGTAGAAGATGATCATTAACGGAATGACCATCCACACGCGGTTGCCCGGATTGGCGAGCGCGGCGGTGAGATACGTCAGCACGTGTTCGGTGCGCGGCAGCAACGGCACGCCGACCCAGTTCATGCGCGCGGGCACCGCGACGCAGGCGAGGAAGGCCACCAGTGCGAGCGGCGCGAACACGGTCCAGCCTTTCGCGAGCATGCGCAGCGAGCGCGACGCGACGGCGCGAAGTTGGTGCAGGTGCGTGGTGAAGCCGAAGTGGCGTTCGGCCTCCAGCGAGGAGGCGGAGATCGGTCGTGCACTGGGTGACTCGCTCGCAGCCTCCTGCGTCGCAGCCCGCGCCAACCGGTGACGCAACCGGCGACGCCCTTCCGCCGGATGGACGAGGCGAAACCGTCGATACGTGAAGCCAAGCGCCGCGAGGCCCGCGACCGCCCACAACAGGCGATTGCCGAGCAGCATGGGTTGCATGCCGACCAGGCGCGTGTTCGTTTCGGTCGGCGTCCACGTATCGGACAGGTGGCTGACGATGGAAATCATCCCCACCGGGTCGAGCAACCGCGCCAGGTCCTGCTGGTGCAGCGCCACCGCGACGAACGTCGCCAGCCCCATCGAGGCGAAGAACAACACCACGCTGCCGAAGTAGCTCAGGATGGCGCGACGTCCGAGCGCGGCGAACGAAAACTGCACCGCCGTCGCGATGAACGCGTTCGGGAGCGCGATCAGCAGGTACGCCAGCGCGAAGGCCGCGGGCCGCCAGGGACCGACGATGCCGGGTTCGACGTCGGGCCAGTGCATGCCGATCCACATACCTACCGGTGCCGCCAGCAGGATCAGGGCGTTGAGCGCATACGCCGCGAGGAAGCGGCCGGCCAGGTAATCGAACTTGCCGACCGGCGCGGAATAGCTGAGAGGATGCTGGCCCGTTTCGATATCGCGTGCGGCGGCGTCACCGGCGACGGACGCGCCGATGAACAGCCAGAGCAGGCAGCAGACCACCGTGGTCGAGGCGATCACCAGGGGCGCGTTGACCAGCATGTAACCGTTGCGCGCGTCATCGACGTAGTTGCCCTGGATGACGCTCCAGGCCACGAAGCACAACGCAACGACCTGGAACCACGTCGCGACGCGACGTGCCTGGTACGCGAATTCGAACCGGAAGATCTTGCCGAGCTTCATGCGGCGGCAGCCGCGTGCGCGCCGTGCTGCCCCATGTGCCCGGCCATGGTGCTGAAGTACACGTCGGTGAGATCGGGTTCCGTCGCGTCGAAGCCGGGGCCCGGCGACGCTTCTTCGTACACGTGCACGACGGTGCGGCCACCGAGCAGGGTGGTGGAGATCACCGCGTGGTCGCGCTGCACGGCCGGCAGCGCGTCCCGTGCCACCACGCGTCGCCAGATGCGGCCGCGGAGGTGGGTCATCGCGTCCTGCGGCTGCGCTTCGAGCAGGATCCGGCCGCGGTTGATGATCGCCATGCGCGTGCACAGCTCCGAGACGTCCTCGACAATGTGCGTGGACAGGATCACCACGCTGGTTTCGCCGAGTTCGCTCAACAGGTTGAGGAAACGCACGCGTTCGGCCGGATCGAGGCCGGCGGTGGGCTCATCGACGATCAGCAGTTTCGGGTTGCCCAGCAGCGCCACGGCCACGCCGAAGCGCTGCCGCATGCCGCCCGAATAGCCGCCGAGTTTCTGGTGGCGCACGTCCCACAGGTTCACCTGGCGCAGCAGCGATTCGACCACCTCGCGCCGCGCGCCCTTGCCGGCCATGCCTTCGAGCACGGCGAAGTGATCGAGCAGGGAATACGCGCTGGCATGCGGATAGACGCCGAATTCCTGCGGCAGGTACCCCAGGGTCTTGCGCACGTCTTCCTTGCGGTTCAACACGTCGAGCTCGCCGAGCATCGCGCTGCCGCTGTCGGCTTCCTGCAACGTCGCCAGGATGCGCATCAACGTCGACTTGCCGGCGCCGTTGGGCCCGAGCAACCCATACATGCCGACCGGGATCGTCAGGCTGACGCCATCGAGCGCCTGCACGCCATTGGGATAGGTCTTGCGGATGTCGCGGAGGGTGAGTTGCATGGGGCCCGGGTGGATGCGAGGTCCCGGCGAGGTTCGCGGGACGCAGTGAAGCCACGGTGGGGCGTACGTGCAGCCAACGCGAAGTGACGAACGTCACCGTGACCACCATCCACCGATGCACAATCCCGCCATGCAGACCTTGTGGACCATCGGGCACTCGACGCGGACCTGGGACGTCTTCGTCGCGATGCTGGGCGATGCGGGCATCGCAACCCTGGTGGACGTGCGGCGCTTCGCGGGCTCGCGGCGGCATCCGCAGTTTTCGGGCGAGGCGATGGGGCCGGCGCTGGCGGAGGCGGGCGTTGCCTATGTGCCGATGCCGGCCCTGGGCGGGCGGCGCACGCCGTCGGCGGATTCGCGCAACACCTTGTGGCGGAACGCGAGCTTCCGGGCGTATGCCGATTACATGGACACCCAGGCGTATCGCGCGGCGCATGAAGCACTGGCAGCGTTGGCCAATGCGTCACCGACGGCGGTGATGTGCGCGGAGGCCGTGTGGTGGCAGTGCCATCGCGGGCTGATTTCGGATGACTTCAAGGCGCACGGGTGGCAGGTCATGCACCTGATGGCGCCAGGGCGGGCGGAGGAACATCCGTGGACGGGCGCGGCGCGAATCGTTGAAGGCCGGTTGCAGTACTTCGAACCGGAAACCGGTTCATTGTTCTGAACAACGTCATCCCCGCCGAAGCGGGGATGACGGTGACGACTCACTGGCGCGCGACTTTCTCGCGCAACGGCATCCGGCCCGGCCAGCCGCCGGCCATCGCCTTGTACAGCGCGACCACGCTCGTCGTCGTGCGCGTGCGCGCATCGACGAACGCATCCTGCGCCTGCAGGCGCGTGCGTTCGGCGTCGAGGACTTCGAACAGGTCCGCGGCACCGGCTTCGTAACGCACGCGGGCCAGGCGCGCGGCATTGGCGCTGTCGACGGCGGCTTGTTCGCGATGCTGGTCTTCCACGCGCGCGCGGGCATGGATGACGAGCGCGTTCTCCGTGTCTTCCAGCGCGAGCAGCACGGTCTGGCGATAACGCGCGAGGTCGCCTTCGGCGTCGGCGTCGGCCGCCGCGATACGGGCGCGGACACGCCCCGCATCGAGGAACGACCAATCGATGCCCAGCGCGACGAGGCGGGTTTCGCTGTCGCGTTCGAACAACGCCGAGGAATCGATGGCCTGCGTGCCGATCAGCCCGCCGAGCGTGAAGCGGGGGAACAGGTCCGCCGTCGCCACGCCGATGCGCGCGGTGGCCGAGTGCAACCGCAATTCCGCGGCGGCGACGTCGGGGCGACGACGCAGCAACGCACCGGGCGTGCCGGCATCGAGGCGATCGGGCAACGCGGGCAGCGGTGCAACGCGATCGAGGTCGGCGACCAATGCGCCCGGCGGGCGACCGGTGAGCACGGCGAGGCGATGCTCCGACACCGCGGCCAGGGCTTCCAGCGCCGGCACGTTGGCCTGCGTGGCTTCGAGCTGCGCCCGTGCACGCGAGGTATCGAACTCCGTGCCGCGGCCCGCATCGAAGCGCGCCTGCACCAGCCGCAACGTCTCCGCCTGGTTGGCGGCGTTGTCGGTCGCGACGTGCAATCGTTCCTGCAAGCCGCGCAGTTCGAAATACGTGCGCGCGACTTCACCCACGATCGCCACCTGCGCCGCCGCGAGGTCCTGCGCCGACGCTTCCGCGCCCGCGCGTTCCGCTTCCACGTTGCGCCGCACGCGGCCGAAGAAGTCGAGCTCCCATGCCGCTTGCGCGTTCACCGAATACGACTTGTTGTCGCGGTCGGCGCGCGAGATGCCTGCGGCCTGGTCGGCGCTCAGGCGCGTGTCGCTCGCCGTGCCTTGCGCGGTGATGGTGGGCACCTGGTCGAACCGCGCACCACGCAACAACGCATTGGCATGGTCGTAGCGCGAGAGCGCGACGCGCAGGTCGTGGTTGGCGGCGAGGGCTTCCTCGACCAGCGAGGTCAGCATCGGGTCGTTGAAGCGGCGCCAGAATTCGTCGTCGGCCGGCGTGGCCGCGACGGCGGACGGCGCTTCGGCACGCGTGAACGTGTCGGGCGCCTGCGAGGTGGGCCGCACGAAATCCGGCCCCACCGCGCAGGCCGCCAGCAACGCGGCGGCCAGCGCAGGCACGAGGGGTTTCAAACTCACCACGGCAGGGTCTCCTCGAAGTGGACGAAGCCGCCGCTCGGGCCGTTCGCGTCGAGCAGCGCCATGCGCACGCTGGTGCGCGCACCGTCGGCGACTTCGAGATCCCCGGCACCGTTCATGTCGGTCTTCACCGACCCCGGGTGCACGGCGTTGACCTTGATCGGCGTGTCGCGCAGTTCGTGCGCGAGCTGCACGGTCCACGCGTTCACGGCGCTCTTGGACACGTTGTAGGCCGGGATCTTGATGTCGTAGATCACCGAGGCCGCATCGTTGCTGGCCGCGATCGAGCCCAGCAGGCTCGACACGTTGACGATGCGCGCGGCCGGCGCCTGCCTGAGCAGCGGCAGGAACGCGTTGGTGGTGGCGATGACGCCGAACACGTTGGTGTCGAACGTCTCGCGCCACGTGGTCATCGATTGCTCGGAGGGCTTGCGGTCCCAGTCGTCGCGCAGGACGCCGGCGTTGTTGACCAGGATGTCGAGGTGGCCGTGCTTGCGCGCGACCTCTCTCGCGGCCGTGGCGATGCTGTCGTCGTTGGCGACGTCCAGCGTGATCGCTTCGACCGACAGGCCTTCGGCCTGCAGTTTCAGCGCGGCCTCGACGGCCTTGTCGTGGTTGCGGCCGGCGAGCAGCACGTGCACGCCCTGGTTGGCGAGCTGGCGGACGGTCTCGAAGCCGATGCCGCGGGTGGCGCCGGTGACCAGCGCGATCTTGTTGGTGTTCATTGGATGCAAATCCTCATGGGGGAGGGAATCAGGCGTGGGCCGACGCAGTGGCCGGCAGGGCGTCGCGCGCAACGAGCTTGCGCAGCGCGACGTAGAACACGGGGGTGAGGAACAGGCCGAACAGCGTCACGCCCAGCATGCCGGCGAACACCGTGATGCCCGTGACCGAGCGGACTTCTGCGCCCGCGCCATGCGAGAGCACCAACGGCACGGTGCCGGCGATGAAGGCGATCGAGGTCATGACGATCGGGCGCAGGCGCAGGCGGCAGGCTTCGAGCGCGGCTTCGATGATGCCCTTGCCCTGCAGTTCGAGTTCGCGGGCGAATTCGACGATCAGGATCGCGTTCTTGCACGCCAGGCCCATCAGCACCACCAGGCCCACCTGCACGAACGTGTTGTTGTCGCCACCGGTCAGCTTGACGCCGAGCAGCGCGGACAGCATGCACATCGGCACGATCAGGATCACCGCCAGCGGCAGCGTCCAGCTTTCGTACAACGCGGCCAGCACGAGGAACGCGAGCAGGATGGCGAGCGGGAACACGATGAACGCGGCGTTGCCCTGCGTGGCTTCCTGGTAGCTCAGGTCGCTCCAGTCGAAGCCCATGCCGTTGGGCAGCACTTGCGTCGCGATCTCCGACACCTTCGCCATCGCTTCGCCGGACGACATCACGCGCGGATCGGCTTCGCCCAGCAGGTCGGCGGCGGGATAGCCGTTGAAGCGCAGGACCGGGTCGGGGCCGTAGGTCTGCTTGATCGTGACCATCGAACCGATCGGCACCATCTCGCCGTTGACGTTGCGCGTGCGCAGGTTGGCGATGTCTTCCACGTGGTCGCGGAACGGGCCATCGGCCTGCGCGATCACCTGCCACGTGCGCCCGAACATGTTGAAGTCGTTGACGTAGGCCGAGCCGAGGTAGGTCTGCAGCGTGTCGAACAGTTCCGTCAGCGGAACGCCCTGCGCCTTCGCCTTGACGCGGTCCACTTCGGCGTCGAGCTGCGGCACGTTGGCCTGGTAGCTGCTGATCGGGAAGCCCATGCCCGGCGTCTGCGCGGCCATGCCCTGGAAGCCCTGCACGGCGTTCTGCAGCGCGCCGTAGCCCAGGTTGCCGCGGTCTTCGACGAACAGCGAGTAGCCCGACCCGTTGCCGAGGCCGAGGATCGGCGGCGGCATCAGCGAGAACGCGAAGCCTTCCTGGATGCCGGCGATCTTCGCGTTGAGCTGGTCGTTGATTTCCTTCGCGGACTGGTGGCGCTCGCTGAAGGGCTTGAGCGGGAAGAACACGACGCCGCTGTTCGGGGTGTTGGTGAACTGCAGCGGGTTGAGGCCCGGGAAGGCGACTTCGTGCGCCACGCCGTCGATGCCCTTCGCCGCGGCGGCGATCTTCTTCAGCGCCGCGTCCGTGCGTTCGATCGACGCGCCTTCCGGCAGCTTCACGCCCGCGATCAGGTACAGCTTGTCCTGGATCGGGATGAAGCCGCGCGGCACCCACGAGAACACCAGGCCCGTGGCGAGCAACAGCACGCCGTACACCGCGAACACGCGGCCACGATGCGCGAGCAACCCGCCGATGCGGCCCTGGTACTGCGCCGAGCTGCGCTTGAAGAAGCGGTTGAACGGACGGAACGCCCAGCCGAACGTGCGGTCGATCCCGCGCGACAACGCATCCTTCGGCGCGTCGTGCGAGTGCAGCAGCTTGGCGGCGAGCGCCGGCGACAGCGTGAGCGAGTTGATCGCCGAGATCACCGTCGAGATGGCGATGGTCACCGCGAACTGCTTGTAGAACTGGCCGGTCACGCCCGACAGGAACGCCATCGGCACGAACACGGCGCACAGCACCAGCGCGATCGCGATGATCGGGCCGGAGACTTCCTTCATCGCCTGGTGCGCGGCTTCGAGCGGCGTGCGGCCTTCCTCGATGTTGCGCTCCACGTTTTCGACCACCACGATCGCGTCGTCCACGACGATGCCGATCGCGAGCACCAGCCCGAACAGGGTCAGCGTGTTGATCGAGAAGCCGAGCAGGTACAGCGCGCCGAACGTGCCGACGATGGACACCGGCACGGCGATCAACGGAATGATCGAGGCGCGCCAGGTCTGCAGGAACAGGATCACCACCAGCACGACGAGCGCGATGGCTTCGAGCAGCGTGGTGACGACGGCCTTGATCGAATCGCGGACGAAGATGGTGGTGTCGTAGACGGTGCGGTATTCCACGCCGGGCGGGAACCGCGTCTTGAGCTGTTCCATCTTGGCCACGACGCCGTCGCGGATCGCGAGCGCATTGGCGCCCGGCGCCTGGAACACGCCGACCGCGGCCGCGTCCATGCCGTCCAGGCGCGCGCGCAGCGTGTAGTCGCCGGCGGCGAGTTCCACGCGCGCGACGTCCGACAGGCGCACGACTTGCCCGTCATCGCCGGCCTTCAGCACGACGTTCTTGAACTCGTCGACGGAACGCAGGCGACCCTGCGCATTGATCAGCGTGAGGAAGTCGCTGCCGTTCTTCATCGGCTCGGCGCCGAGCTGGCCGGCGGAGACCTGGATGTTCTGCTCGCGGATCGCGCGCGTGACGTCGCCGGCGGTCATGCCGCGGGCGGCGACCTTGTCCGGATCCAGCCAGATGCGCATCGCGTAATCGCCGCCGCCGAAGGTCTGCGCGTCGCCCACGCCGGGCAGGCGCGCGAGTTCGTCGCGGACGTGCAGGCGCATGTAGTTGCGCAGGTACAGCGTGTCGTACTTGCCATCGGGCGAGACCAGGTGCACGACCATCAGGAACACGGGCGACTGCTTCTGCGTGGTGACGCCCTGGCGGCGCACGTCTTCCGGCAGGCGCGCGAGTGCCTGCGCGACGCGGTTCTGCACGCGCACCGCCGCGTCGTCGGCGTTGGTGCCCGGCTTGAACGTGACGGTCATCTGCAGCACGCCGTCGGAACCGGCCACCGACTTGAGGTACATCATGTCCTCGACGCCGTTGATGGTTTCCTCGAGCGGCGTCGCGACGGTCTCGGCGATCACCTTCGGGTTGGCGCCCGGATACACGGTGCGCACGACGACCGACGGCGGCACCACTTCGGGGTATTCGCTGATCGGCAGCAGCGGGATCGCGATCAGGCCGGCGGCGAAGATCACGATCGACAGCACCGCGGCGAAGATCGGGCGATCGATGAAGAATTTGGAGAAGTCCATGGGGGCTCCGGAGAGGCTGACGCGGCGGACGCGGCGTCGTTGCTGTAATTCGGAAAAGCGGGGACTAGGGGCCGGGGACTGGGGACCAGGGAAAGCAAGGCCCGGGGCAGAGCGTTCTGCTCTTCCCTGGTCCCAAGTCCCTGGTCCCTGGTCCCGTACGTGCTACTTCACCGCAACCTTCTCGCCCGCCGGTCCCGCGCCCATGACGACGACCTTCGGCGCCACCGGCATGCCCGGCATGAAGACCTTCTGCACGCCGTGCACGATCACCTTGTCGTTGGCGGCAAGGCCGGTCTGCACGACACGCAGGCCATCGATCATCCCGCCGGTCACGATGTCCTTGCGCGCGGCGGTGTTGTGCGCGCCGAGCACGTAGACGTACTTGCGGTCCTGGTCGGTGAGCACGGCCTTGTCGTCGATCAGCATCGCGTGGAAGGTGCCGCTGCCCGGGAGTTGCACGCGGGCGTACAGGCCCGGGGTGAACACGCGGTCGGGGTTGGGCACCACGGCGCGCGCGCGGATCGTGCCGGTCTTCGCATCGACCTGGTTGTCGACGAAGTCCACGGCGCCGTCGTGCGGATAACCGGTTTCGTCGGCGAGGCCGACGTGCACCGGGTTGCGCACGCCGTTGCGTTCGCCCTTGCGGGCCAGCGCGCCGTAACGCAGGTAGGCCTGCTCGTCGCTTTCGAAGTAGACGTACATCGGGTCCTGCGAAACCAGCGTGGTCAGCAGCGTGGCGTCGGCCTGGGCGAGGTTGCCTTCGGTGACCATCGCGCGGCCGGCGCGGCCGTCGATCGGCGCGCGCACCTGCGTGAACTGCAGGTCCAGGCGCGCGGCGGCGACCGCGGCTTCGGCGGCGCGCACGCCGGCGTTGCCCTGCGACGACGCCGCCTTGCGGATCTCGAACTCTTCGCGCGAGATCGCCTTGGCTTCGATCAGCGTCTGCGCGCGCTTGTCCTGCATGCGGGCGAGGGTCTGTTCGGCGCGGGCGCGTTCGAGGTTGGCGGTGGCCTGGTCGAGCGCGGCCTGGTACGGGCGCGGGTCGATCACGAACAGCAGGTCGCCCTTGCGGACGTCCTGGCCTTCGCGATACGCCACGCGCTGGACGTAACCGGAGACGCGCGGGCGCAGGTCGACGCTTTCGACGGCGGCGACGCGGCCGGTGAATTCATCCCACTGCTGCACGTCCTTCGACAGCACGGTGGCGACGCTCACTTCCGGCGGCGGCGGCGCGCCCTGCGGCGCGGCTTCGCTGTTGCACGCGGCGATCGCGGCGGGCAGCAGCGCGGACAACAGCAGCGCTGCGAGCGGAACGTTGCGCCCGCGTGCGGGCGCCTGGTCAACGGCGGGTCGGACGGTCATGGGTGTCTTCCTTGGAGGGGGAGGGAGCGGAGGGCGTTGCGATCGATCCGAGCAATGTGCGCGCGTCCTGCAGACAGCGTGATGTCAGCAGGGCCGCATCGATATCCGCGGCTTGCGGTGGGTCGTCGTCCGGGCAGGGCCCGGTACAGGTGATGACGGCTTGCGTCGGTGCGCGATCGCGACGATCGATGAGTTCGAGCACGCGGCGGCCGATGCCGTTCGCGCTCGGCCACTGCGAACAGGCGTGCGCGGCATTCGCATCCGTGCGCACCGGCCATTGCAGCGACAGCAGCTGCAGGCGCACGCCGAGGGCGCGGGCTTCGTCGTGCAGCACGCGCGCGAGCATGTGCAGTGCGGCGGCGCCGACGGAGCGATGGCCGTAACCGGCCCACGGACGTTCGCCGCCCGGGCCGTCGATGAGGATGTAACCGCCGGTGCGGCCGCCCTTCGCGAGCAGCGGCAGGAGATGGCGCGCGGCGGCGAGGTGGGCGATCACGCCCTTGTCGATCGCTTCGCGCAATGCGTCGGACGATGCATCGAGCAAGCGGCCGCGCTCGCGTTCGGTGCACAGCGCGGCGACCACGCCGTCGATCGGACGGTCGAGCTTGCGGAGCTTGGCGGCCAGCGCCGCGGCGCGACGTTCGCCGTCGAGCGTGGCCACCAGGGGAAGAAAGTCGGCGTGCGCATGCGTTCCCTGCATCTCGCGCAACCCATCGCGGTCGGAGGACACCGCGATGACGGGCCGACCGGCATCGAGCGCGGCGCGGACCACGCCCCGCCCGATGGCACCGGTCGCGCCGAGGACCAACAAAGCGGCCCGGGCGGTCATTGTCCCGCTCCCGGGATGTTTTCTCCCGAATATGGGATGAGGCTCCGGGCGAGGTCGTGGCGCTGGAGCGCGCCGGCCACCGCGAGGACGAGCACCAGCAGCGGCATGCCGACCAGGAACGCGAGCACCCAGGCCATCAGCCAGGCCTGGCCGTTGCCACCGGACATGGCTTCGCTGATCGCGGCAAAACCCAGCCAGCCCAGCACCGCCAGCGCGGCGATGAGGAGCGGGAGGACGAAGAGGCGGGTACGCTGCACGACGGACATGGCACGGTGGGTCGGGTGGGGATGGCGCACACCTTAGGCTTGCAGGTGGCACTTGATTAGCCGGCAAATCGGGGAATAATTGTCCCGGCCCCGGTCCAATCGTCCCTGCGACGATTCCCTCCCCGCCGGGGGCCCAATCAGGAGCAGTGCATGGCTCGCGATCTCAACGACACCCTGATCTTCGTCAAGGTGGTCGAACACGGCAGTTTCATTTCCGCGGCGCGCGCGCTGCGCCTTCCCAAGACCACGGTGAGCCGCAAGGTGCAGGACCTCGAAGTCCGCCTCGGCGCACAACTGTTGCATCGCACGACGCGCAAGCTCGGGCTCACCGAGGCGGGCAACATCTATTACGAACATTGCCAGCGCATCGCGCGCGAGCTCGACGAAGCCGAGAGCGCGGTGGGCCAGTTGCAGGGCGGCCCGCGTGGTTGGTTGCGCATCACCGCGCCGTATTCGATGGGCATCGAATGGATCGCGCCGCTGCTCGGCGAATTCCATGCGCGCCATCCGGAAGTGCGCGTGGAGATGGTGCTCAACAACGAGCCGCTCGACTTGATCGACAAGGAAATCGATGTCGCGCTGCGCGTAGGCAACCTGCCGGATTCCAACCTGGCTGCGCGCCGCCTCGCGGTGCTGCGCACGCAGGTGTACGCCAGCCAGCGCTATCTCGAGGAGCACGGCGAGCCGCTGCATCCGGACGACCTGCAACACCATTCGACGCTGGCGATGCAGAAGCAGCGGCGCAACGGGTTCGGGTTCGCCTGGCCCTTGCACGATGGCACGCAGTCCACCGATTACCGCATCGATCCGGTGTTCGTGGCCAACGATCCGGCGGGGTTGCGCGGTGCGTTGCTCGGCGGCGAGGGGTTGATGCTCGCCAACGACATCATGATGAAGCCGTACACGGCCAACGGGTACGTGCGGCGCGTGCTGCCGGCGTGGAACGGGCCGGAGTACGAGTTGAACGCGGTGTTCCCGCGCGGGCGCGTGCAGTCGCCGAAGGTGCGGGCGTTCGTGGATTTCCTGGTCGAGCGCTTGAACTTCGATGTGGACTTCATGCAGCAGGCGGTGTGCCCGGGCAAGAGCTGCAGCGAGGTGGGCAAGGTGCCGGCGATGGACAATGCTTATCGGTTGGCGTTGCGGAAGGTGGCGGATGATGTGGCGCCGGCGCCGGTGCGGCCGGAAAAAGAAGTCGCGTCGGCCTGAGGCTGTCATCCCCGCGAAGGCGGGGATCCATGGGGCGCTGCAGAAGCCCGCCTGGGGTGAAGACCGCGTCGCCCGAACCCGCGGCGGGGTAAGAATTTCTCGCCGACGTGGCGGCGAAAATTCTCACCCCACCACGGGCTGGGGCATCACCTTGCGCGCCTTTTCGATCAAGGGGCCGACCTTTGCATGAGGTCGCTGGCGTGCGTGGTGACGCACGCACAACCCAATCACTTCTTTCGCGGCAATCAAGAGCGGGATCCCTGCAGGGTCACTTGCGCTCAGTCGGCGAATTGCACGTCTGCGATCCAGCGGGCGCTGCGGCGCGACAGCCTTGCGTCCAGGGATTCGCCTTCTACGCTGCTGTCGCTGCGGTCGAAGAGGGCCGCATCGATGTTTTCGAAGGTGTTGATGTTGACGACTGCGTACGTGCGGGCGTCGATGGTGCTTGTTGCGAGCGGGACGACGCCGCAGCGTGTGCAGACGTGGAAGTCGGCGGTGTTCGTGCCGAAGGCGTAGCGCGCGATGTGCGCGGGGTCTTCGATGTGCACGCGCAGGCGGGCGTCGACGTGCGAGGTCCAGGTGGCGCCATGCTTGCGGCAGAAGGTGCAGGTGCAGGCGCGTGCGGGGATGCGCGCGGCTGCGGCGGGCCAGGTCAGGTCGAAGCGCAGGTTGCCGCAATGACAGGCGCCGTGGAGCTCCATTACTTCATGCCGGGTGGTGTGAGGCGCAGGAGCTTTCCGTCTTCTTCGTCGGTCAGCACGTACACCTGGCCGTCGTTGCCGACGCGCACGTCGCGGATGCGCGCGCCCTGGTCCTGCAGCAGGCGTTCTTCGCCGACGATGGTGTTGCCTTTCAGCGTGAGGCGGATGAGGTTGGATTCGGCGAGCGAGCCGAGGAACAGGCTGTCGTTCCAGGCGTTGCCGGGGCGGCCGGTGTAGAACGCCAGGCCCGAGAGGCCGGGGGATTTCTTCCAGTAGTGGTGCGGCTGTTCCATGCCGGGCGCGGCGGTGCCGACGGATTCGGAAATCTTCAGGCCGGAGTAGTCGATGCCGTAGGTGATGATCGGCCAGCCGTAGTTCTTGCCGGGTTGCGGCAGGTTGATTTCATCGCCGCCCATCGGGCCGTGTTCGCTTTCCCACAACGTGCCGGTGCGCGGGTCGAGCGCGAGGCCCTGCATGTTGCGGTGGCCGTAACTCCAGATTTCGGGCCGTGCATCCTTGCGGCCGACGAAGGGATTGTCGCGCGGGATGCTGCCGTCTTCGTTGAGGCGCACCAGCTTGCCCTGCAGCTTGTCGAGTTGCTGCGCGAGCGGTCGGTACGTGCGCTCGCCCTGCGTGATGAACAGGTGGCCGTGGCCGTCGAACACCAGGCGCGAACCGAAGTGGCTGCTGCCGGAGAGCTTGGGTGCCTGGCGATAGACGACGCGCATGTTTGCCAGCGCGTTGTCGTTCAACGTGCCGCACGACACCGCGGTGCCGGCCGTACCGTCGTCGCCGGGCTCGGCGTAACTCAGGCACAGGCGATGCGAGGTCTTGTAATCGGGCGCGAGCACGACATCGAGCAAGCCGCCCTGGCCTTGCGCGAACACCGTGGGGACGCCGGCGATCGGTTCACCGATGCGGCCCTGCGCATCGAGGTGCCGCAGGCGGCCATCGCGTTCGGTGACGAGAAAGCCGCCTTCCGGCAGCAACGCGACCGACCACGGATGCGACAGGCCATGCGCGAGGGTTTCGACGCGCATGCCGTTGCTGGCGGTCGAGGCTTGCGGTGCCGCGGCCGATCCGGCGGGCGCCGCGGCGGGCGATTGCTGCGCACTGCAGGCGCAGCCCGCGACGACGGCCAGGAACAACAACGCACGGGGTGCCATGGCGGTTCTCCTCGTTCGCAACGGGTCAACGATAGCCTGCCGCCTGCAATTCGAACAATTCGGCGTAGCGGCCGCCTTCGGCCAGCAATTGCGCGTGCGTGCCGCTGGCCTCCAGCCGTCCTTCGGCGAGCACCAGGATGCGGTCGGCCATGCGCACGCTGGAGAAGCGGTGCGAAATCAACACGGCGGTGCGGTCGGTCGAGAGTTCCTTGAAGCGCTGGAACACTTCGAACTCGCTGCGCGCATCCAGCGCGGCCGTAGGTTCGTCGAGGATCATGACCTGCGCATCGCGCATGTACGCACGCGCGATCGCGATCTTCTGCCACTGGCCGCCGGACAGATCCACGCCGGTGCGGAAGCGTCGGCCGATGACCTGGTCGTAGCCCTGCGGCAACCCCGCGATCACTTCGTCCGCGAACGCGCGCCGCGCGGCGTCTTCCACGCGCGCGCGATCGTCCATCGCTTCGATCTGGCCGACGCCGATGTTTTCGCCGGCCGTCAGGTGATAGCGCACGAAGTCCTGGAAGATCACGCCGATGTTCGCGCGCAGGTCGTCGAGGTCGTAGTCGCGCAGGTCGCGGCCGTCGAGCAGGATGCGGCCTTCGTCGGGGTCGTACAGGCGCGCGAGCAGTTTCACCAAGGTGGTCTTGCCGGCGCCGTTCTCGCCGACGAGCGCGAGCACTTCGCCCGCGTGCAGTTCGAAGTCCAGGCCGCGCAGCGCCCAGCGCTCCGCATCGGGATAGCGGAATCCGACGTTCTCGAACCGGAAGCCCTTCGCGATCGGGCGCGGGATCGGCAACGCGTCGGGCTTCGAACGGATCTCGGGCTGGATCTCGAAGAACGAATACAGGTCGTCCAGGTACATCGCCTGGCCCGCGACCTGGGAAAACCCGATCAGCAGGCTTTCGAGCAACTGCCGCAGGCGGCGGAAACTGCCGGCGAGGAAGGTGAGGTCGCCGATGCTGAAATCGCCGCGCACCGTGCGCCACGCGATGTACGCATACGCCAGGTAGTAGCCGAGCGTGCCGAGCGCGCCGAGCAGCGTGCCCCACACCGCGCGGCGGCGGGCGAGGGCGCGGTTGGCGAGCATGAACTTCGTCGAGAGCGTCTGGTAGCGCGCGATGAAGTACTTGTGCAGGTCGAAGATCTTCACTTCCTTCGCGGTCTCGACGCTCGCGCCCATCTGGCGGAGGTATTCGAGCTGCCGGCGTTCCGGCGTCCACTGGAAGTTGAGCGAATAGTTGAGCGCGTTGAAGTGCGACTCGCCGACGAACGCCGGCACCAGCGCGATCGCCAGCAACACCATCAGCCACGGCGCGTACACCAGCAGCCCGGCGGCGAAACTCACGACGGTGATCGCGTCCTGCGCCTGCCCGAACAACTGGCTGAGCAGGTTCATGCGGCCCATCGTCTGGCGGCGCGCGCGGTCGAGCTTGTCCTGCAGGTCGGGATCCTCGAAGTCTTCGAGGTCCAGCGTCGCGGCGTGTTCCATCAGGCGCACGCTGGTCGCGTTGGTGAACATCTCCGACAACACCGAGTCGGCGTAACTCACCAGGCGTGCGAGCAGGTCGGCGAGGATCGCGAGCGCGAATTCGCTGAGCAGCAACATCGCGAGGTGGTCGAGCTGGCCGCTGCGCCACGCCTCGGGCAACGAATCGATGCCGAGTCCGCGGCCGACCAGGCGCACGGCTTCGTCGATGATCAGCTTGCCGATGTAGAGCGTGGCGATCGGCAGCAATGCGCGGATCAAGCGCAGGCCGAGGCTCGCGATCGTCAGCCCGCGGCTGGTCGCCCAGATCTCGCGCAGGAACGGCGGAAGGTTGCGCAGGGCGCTGACGCGTTCGCGCAGGGACGGGTTGGATGGGCGGGCAGGCTCGGCCATTGCCGCAGTCTGCGGGGACGCCCGTGAAGCCGGGGCCCGGAAAAAGAAAAAGCCGCGCATCGCTGCGCGGCTCTCGTCCTTGCCCCGGTCCCTGGTCCCAGGTCCCCGGTCCCGGCTTTATTCGAAGATCAACTCCGCATCGCCGGAGAACGTCTCGATCCGGATCTGCCCGGACCCCGTGCCGTAGCGGTGTTCGAAGCTCGCGCCCGGGCCGTACTTCGGACGTTCGATTTCCGCGCCCGGGGCTTTCAGGTCGCCGCTGAAGGTTTCGCCCGACGCGCGCGCCGAGGTGGCCTTCGGCAGGCGCAGGTGCAGGTCGCCGCTCACCGATTCGGCCTTCAGTTCGCCGCCGTCGAGCAGGCCGGCGCGCACGGTCACATCGCCTGACACGGTGGAGGCGGCGATGCGGCGCAGGCGCTGGCCGTTGGCATCGGCCTGGATGTTGCCGGACACGGTTTCCACGTGCATCTCGCCGGTGAGCTTGCCGCGCAGTTCCAGGTCGCCGCTGACGGTGGTGGCGCTGACTTCGCGGCTGTTGAGCGTGAGGCGCAGGTCGCCGCTGACGCTTTCGATGTCGGCTTCGCGCGGCGCGCCGGCGACGACGACGTCGCCGCTCACGCTGTCGATCTGCAGCGATTCGCCGGCGGTGCCGAGCACGTCGACGTCGGCGGACACCGCGTCGATTTCCAGTTCGGCCAGCACGGGCACGTTGATGATCAGCTCGGTCGGCTCGGTCTTGTTGTCGCCGCCGCCCCAGCCGCTGCGCTTGGGATATTCGACGCGGATGCTGAGATCGCTCTCGTCGCCTTCGATGGACAGCTTCTCCACGCCCTTGCCGAGCGTGCCGCCGATGTGGACTTCCGGCTTGTCCCACACGCGGACCTGGATGCGGCCTTTCACGTTGTCGATTTCGATGTGCCCGCGCTTGTCGAGGGGACGGGTCTGGTCGATCGGCGTGCCCGCCCACGCCGCGGGTGCGGCCATGCAGGCGATCAGGGCGACGGTGATGAGCTTGCGGGTCATGGGGTGTTCTCCGGAAAAGTCGTGCAAATGCGTTCGGCTGGAATGTGTGTTGGTCATGTGGCGAGCGTGGCGATCCGCTGGGTGAGCGCCAGGCGGCGGGTATAGGTGCGTTGCAGGCGGTCGAGGAGGAAGCGCGCGTCCGGATCGCGCTGGAGCGCGGTGCGGATCTGCGCGGCGCTGCGATCCAGGACCTGCAGTTCCGGCGCGACCGAGGTGCGGCGCGTCGGCACGCCGGTATCCATCACTTTCAGGGCGGCCTGGTATTCAAGCGTCATCGCATCGGCTTCGCGGGCGAGCAACTGGTGGTGCGGGTCGTTGCCGGACGCACCGGTCGGCGCGGGCGCCGGACGCAGCTGCCAGGTGAGGCCGGCGACCAGCGCCAGCGACGCGGCGATCGCGAAGGGCACGAGGCGCTTGTTGCGCAGCGGCACCGTCGGGCTGGCCGGGGCGCGTTGCGGCGTCGCGGCCAGGCGCTGGGCGATCGATGGCCACAAGTCGGTGGACGGCGGCAGGTCGCGGCGCAGCGCGCGCAGTTCCCAGCGCAGGGCGTCGGGCAGCGGAGTCGGGGCGTCGTCGTGCTGGATGTCGATCATCGTGCTTCTCCAAGGCGCGTGCGCAGCAATCCGCGCGCGCGGTGCAACTGGGCTTTCGAACTGCCGACCGCCATGCCGAGTTCGGCGGCGATCTCTTCGTGCTTCCAGCCTTCCACGTCGTGCAGCACGAGGACGGCACGGGCCCGCGGGGGCAGGGTGGCCACCACGCGTTCCAGGTCCATCGACAGGGCGGTGACGTGCCCGGCCGAATCGATGCTGCCGAGGTTGTCCAGCGCATCTTCGTCGTCGCTGGCCTGCGGCCGGCTGCGGCGCGCGCGCAATTCCATCAGCGCGGTGTTCACGGCCAGGCGATGCAGCCAGGTGGTGAACGCACTCTCGAACCGATACCCCGGCAGCGCCTGCCACGCGCGGACGAAGGCTTCCTGCGTCAGGTCTTCCGCGCGGCCGGCATGGCCCCCGACGAGGCGGGCGATGACGCCGTGGACGCGACCGCTATGCCGGCGATACAGCGCCTCGAAGGCGGTCATGTCGCCGCGGCCGGCGGCACGCACCAGCACGCCGTCCGGATCCTCGGCGGGCACGGGCGCGGCAGTGGTGGCGGGTGTCCATTCGGTCACGGCGGAAGTCAGCATACCCAGTCCGATGCGCTGGCCAGCCGCAAGGTTTAGAAGGCCCCCGCGCCCCGGGCCGGGATAGAATCGCGCCCCTCGCATCCCGTCCCCGGCTGTCCGTGACCCCCCACCAAGCTTCGCCGCGCCCCGCGGGCCCCGTGTCGATCCGCCAGGAAGACCTGGTCCAGTCCATCGCCGACGCGCTGC
The DNA here is from genome assembly GCF_018406605.1 of Noviluteimonas caseinilytica. Classification (GTDB taxonomy): domain Bacteria; phylum Pseudomonadota; class Gammaproteobacteria; order Xanthomonadales; family Xanthomonadaceae; genus Noviluteimonas; species Noviluteimonas caseinilytica. The sequence goes on from NZ_AP024545.1 coordinate 2,572,875, forward strand.
AGTACATCTCGTACTACCACCCCGTCGACTACATCCGGAACCTGTCCGCCGCCTACGACCGCGAGGAAAGCCCGGCCGCGAAGGACGCGATCGCCCAGATCCTGATCAATTCGCGCATGTGCGCCGAAGGCCACCGGCCGATCTGCCAGGACACCGGCATCGTCACCGTGTTCCTCACCATCGGCATGGACGTGCGCTGGGACGACGCGACGATGGGCGTGGAAGACATGGTCCACGAAGGCGTGCGCCGCGCGTACAACCATCCCGACAACAAGCTGCGCGCGAGCGTGCTCGCCGATCCGGCGGGCAAGCGCACCAACACGAAGGACAACACGCCCGGCGTGGTCAACGTGAAGGTGGTGCCGGGCAACACCGTCGACGTGATCGTGGCGGCGAAGGGCGGCGGCTCGGAAGCCAAATCGAAGTTCGCGATGCTCAATCCGTCCGACTCGATCGTGGACTGGGTGCTCAAGACGGTCCCGACGATGGGCGCCGGCTGGTGCCCGCCGGGCATGCTCGGCATCGGCATCGGCGGCACCGCCGAGAAGGCGATGCTGCTGGCGAAGGAAGCGCTGATGGAGCCGATCGACATCGTCGAGCTGCAGCAGCGCGGCGCGTCCAATCGCGCCGAGGAACTGCGCCTGGAGTTGTACGACAAGGTCAACGCGCTCGGCATCGGTGCGCAGGGCCTGGGTGGCCTCACCACCGTGCTCGACATCAAGGTCAAGGATTACCCGACGCACGCGGCCAACCTGCCGATCGCACTCATCCCGAACTGCGCCGCCACGCGCCACGCGCATTTCACGCTCGATGGCAGCGGCCCGGTGATGCTGGACCCGCCGTCGCTCGAAGACTGGCCGACGCTCACGTACGACGCGTCGAAGGGCCGTCGCGTGGATCTCGACACGCTGACGAAGGCCGACCTCGCCACGTGGCAGCCCGGCGAAGTGCTGCTGCTCAACGGCAAGCTGCTCACCGGTCGCGACGCCGCGCACAAGCGCATCGTCGGCATGCTCGACAAGGGCGAACCGCTGCCCGTCGACCTGCGCGGGCGTTTCATCTACTACGTCGGCCCGGTCGATCCGGTGCGCGACGAAGTCGTCGGCCCCGCGGGCCCGACCACCGCCACGCGCATGGACAAGTTCACCGAACAGGTGCTCGAACAGACGGGCCTGCTCGGCATGGTCGGCAAGGCCGAACGCGGCCCGGCGGCGATCGAGGCGATCCGCAAGCACGGCTCGGCCTACCTGATGGCGGTGGGCGGCGCGGCGTACCTGGTGTCGAAGGCCATCAAGGCGGCGAAGGTCGTCGCGTTCGAGGACCTGGGCATGGAAGCGATCTACGAATTCACCGTGCAGGACATGCCGGTGACGGTCGCCGTCGATTCGCAGGGCACGTCGGTGCATCGCACCGGCCCCGCGGAATGGCAGGCGCGCATCGGCAAGATCCCCGTGGTCGTCGAGTGATCGCGCCGGCCATCCTCGACGGCGAGGGGTTCAAGGTCCGCATCGAACACCACTACGGCTACCTGCGTGCGTACGTGCACGACGGGCGCGACTCGCTGCAGGTGTCGATCGCGATGTGGAAGCTGTTGTCGGAACAGTGCGCCAAGCATGGCGTGAAGCGCCTGCTCGTGGTCGAGGACCTGGCGTCCACGGTGGACGTCGACGACATCGCGAAGGTGGTCGATGCGATGGCGGATTTCGGCTTCGCGAAGATCCGCACCGCGTTCGTCGAATTGCAGTCCGACATCCAGGGCAGCGAGCTCGGCGAGATCCTCGCGAGCGAGCGCGGCGTCACCGTGCACGTGTCGGGCGACGAGGTCGCCGCGCGCCACTGGCTGATGTACGGCGAGTAGTTACTGCGGCGTCGCCGCGTTGCGGTCGTCCAGCAGGTTTTCGGCATCGTTCGCGCGCTGCGCGGCGGCCAGTTGCGCGTCGATTTCCTTGTCCACCGACGTGTCGGCGGGCGCGGCCTGTTCTTCCTGCGGCGCGTGCATCGGGATTTCCGCCGCCGGCGGCTGCGTGCCCGCGCGGCGCACGCCGTGGTCGTCCAGCGCGCCTTTCACCGCGCGCATCGCCGCGCTGCGCGTGCGCGCGACGCTGTTGGCCTTCTGGTCCACCCAGCCGAAGAACTGCACCGTCATGCGATCGGGCAGGTATTCGGTGACGAGCGCGTAGGGCGCCGGATCGGCCAGCACGCCTTCGATGCCTTCCACCGCGGCCAGGCCGACGCGTTGCGCATCGCCGACCGAGGCGTTGGGATCCAGCGGCACGAGGAAATCGAACCGGCGCTTCGGGTTCTCGGTGTAGTTGAGCACCACCGAGCGGAACACGAGCGCATTCGGCAACGCGATCTGGTTGCCGTCGAGCGTCATCAGCAGCGTTGCGCGCGAGGTGAGCGCGACCACCTTGCCTTCGTGCACGCGATCGATCAGCACGTGGTCGCCCGGCGCGAACGGCCGGCGCAGGCTGAGCAGGATGCCGGCGACGTAGTTCTCGGCGATGTCCTTGAACGCGAAACCGAGCACCAGGCCGATCACGCCCGCCGAGCCCAGCACCGCGCCCACCAGCGACGAGGCGCCCAGCAGGTCGAGCGCGATCAGCACGCCCGCCAGCACCACGGCCCACTGCACGATGCGCTGCACCAGGCCTTCCATGTACGGGTTGTCGCTGTGCACGCGCTGCAGCCAGCGCGTGCGGCGCGACAAGGCGCGGCCGATCCACACGCTGGCCAGCACGATCAGCAGCGCCACGATCAGCAACGGCGTGGCGGCCACCAGGCGCACCAGTTTTTCGCCGACCGCCGTCCACGCCACCGCGAAGCGATCCTTGAGGCGCGCGCTCAACGTGATGCGGTTTTCGACGCTGCTCACGCCCGGCGTCTGCGCCGCGATGGTGACGGCCAGCTTGAGGTCGGCCGGCGCGATCACTTCGCCATGCAGCAGCGCGACGCCGTCGATGACGCTGGATTCGACGTCGCGCAGTTCCGGGACGGCGTCGAGGCGCGCGTCCAGGCGCTTGCCGGTGGCGAGGTCGGACGCGACGGTGGTCGCCGGGGCGGGCGCCACCGTGGCGGGCGTGGCGAAGGCGAAGGCGCTCAGCGAAACGAGCAGCAGCGCTGCGAAGACCCGGACCATGGACACCGTCGAGCGTGGGGGACGAGCGCCGGAGTCTACAACTGCGACTTGATGGGCAGCACGAACTTCTCGTACAGCTTGTCCTTCAAGGGACGGTTCTTCCACGTTTCGTACGTGTAGCGCTGCGTCGGCTTGAGGTCCTGTTCGAACACTTCCGTCATGCGCTCGGCGAAGGCCGGGTCGTAGGCGTTGAGGCTCGCTTCGTCGTTGAGCTGGAAGCTGCGCAGGTCGAAGTTGGTGGAGCCCACCGAGACCATCAGCTTGTCCACGATCAGCATCTTGTTGTGGAACATGGTCGGTTCGTATTCGTAGATCTCGATGCCGGCCTGCAGCATCGGGCCCCAGTCGGCCTTGGACGCGTGGCGCGCGGCGTCCGAATCGGTGTTCTTGCCCGGCACCAGCACGCGGATCTTCACCCCGCGCTTGCGCGCGGCGAGGAACGCCTGCGTGATCAGCTCGTCGGGGATGAAGTACGCCGCTTCCAGGTCGATCGTCTTGTCGGCCGCGGCGATCGTCATCAGGTACATCAGGTGCATGCTCTCGCTGCCGCCGCTCGGCGAGCTGGTGAACATGTGCGCATCGATGTCGCCCACTTTCTCGAGCGCGGGGAAGTTGTCGACGCCGTTGAGCACTTCGCCCGTCGTCTTGATCCAGTTGTCGTTGAACGCGGCCTGGAACTGCGCCACCACCGGGCCTTCGACGCGGAAGTGGATGTCGCGCCAGTGGTCCTTGTCCTGCGCGTTGCCTTGCCAGGGATCGCCGATGCCCACGCCGCCGGTGAAGCCGATGCGCCCGTCCACGATCAGCAGCTTGCGGTGCGTGCGGTTGTTCATGCGCGCCAGGTTGTACCAGTGCAGCGGACGGTAGCGCTGGACGTTCACGCCCGCGGCCTGCATCTGCTTGAGCAGGGTCTCGTCCATGTTGTAGCTGCCGGCCCAGTCGATCGTGACGTGCACTTTCACGCCGGCCTGCGCGCGCTCCGACAGCGCGGCGGCGAACTCCTTGCCGATCTGGCCTTCCCACCAGATGTAGGTTTCGAAGCTGATCGTCTTCTTCGCGCCGCGGATGGCGTCCAGCATCGCCGGGAAGATCTCCGCGCCGTTGTTGAGGTCCTTGATGGTGTTGCCGGAGATGATCGCCGGCCCCATCAGCACGCCCATCTCGCGGCGGAACTGCGGGTCGTGCACGGCGAAGCGGTGCTCGACCTTGCGCTCGAGTTTTTTCTCCGGCTTGGCGAAATTCAAGCCGAGGATCACGAGAAAACCGGTCACCAGGACCGTGATGACGATCGTTGTCAGCATGCGCTTCCTGCTCCAGACCATGGTGCCCCCACGAAGTTGCGCCACGGTACGGAAGCGGCTGCACGCCGCATGTGAATGCGCAGGCCGCGCGCGTCAGTAATACCAGTCGAACGCGAACACCCCGAGCATCGCGAACGCGAGCCCCAGCTTCAGCACCACCGCGAGCACGATGCCCAGCCACGTGCCGAAGCCGACCTTCGTCGCCTGCGGCAGGTCGCGGCCGTGCAGCAGTTCGCCGATCAGCGCGCCGGCGAACGGTCCGATGAACAACCCGAACGGCGGGAACACGAACAGGCCCGCGAACGTGCCGAGGATCGCGCCGATGATCGCCTTGCGACTCGCGCCGACCCGCTTGGCCCCGTGCGCCGTGGCCCAGAAGTCGATCGCGAACGACAGGGCCGTCATCAGGCCGAGGATCACGAGCGCGACCGGCCCGACTTGCTGGAAGCCCCCGGCCCACGCCGCCAGCAGCATCCCGGCGAACACCAGCGGCAAGCCGGGCAGGGCGGGAAGCACCACGCCGACCAGGCCGACGATCACGAGCAGGGCGGCGAGGCCGTAAAGCAGGGTTTGCGGGGGCATGCGAAGGGCCTCTGGCAGGGGGTTGGGGGGCGCATTCATGCCCGTTGCATTTTCACGGACCCGGGCGTACGGTGCGGCCGTTTCGCCGGGGTCCCGGCGGAGCAGCCACCGTACCGAGGGAGCGCCACCGATGTCGAACCGCGAAACCGGGACCGTCAAATGGTTCAACGATGCGAAGGGCTTCGGCTTCATCAGCCGCGAGAGCGGCGATGACGTCTTCGTCCACTTCCGCGCCATCCAGACCCAGGGCTTCAAGAGCCTGAAGGAAGGACAGCAGGTCACTTTCATCGTCGTGCAGGGCCAGAAGGGACTGCAGGCGGACCAGGTGCAACCGGTCTGACGCGCCCGCATCGTCGTGCATGAAAAAACCCGGCCCATCGGCCGGGTTTTTTCTTTCCATCGCGATCAGTTCTGGTGCGGGTTGTTTTCCGCGAAGTACTCGTGGCTGTCGGCGTTGTCGAGCGCGGAGTCCGGATCGGAGAGCGCCAGGCTCTTCGCACCCGATTGCCCGTACACGTGGTCGTCGGTGCCGGCGGTGACGTTGAAGTGGCTGGTTTCGTGGATCAGCGTGCCGGCCTTGGAATCGGTACCGGTCAGCGGTGCCGACCAGAACGCGCGGCAGACGAAGATCTCGTACGGCCGGGTCGGATACACGTAGGCGTAGTAGCTCTGGTTGCAGCCGCAGTTGATCTTGATCTGGCCACCGCTCTGGTCGAGCGCGGCGTCGATCGAGGTGAAGTGCGACTTGGCGGTGTTGTAGCGCGTGCTCGTGTACGCGCCGAACCACGTCGTGTAGCGCGGACCGACGGTGCCGGTGTTGAGGTAACCCTTGGCGTTCTCGGAATACACGCGCGCCTGCACGACCGCATCGCCCGCGCCGGTGATCTGCGTGCTGCTGCAGCCTACGAAGCTCACGCCGTTGACGACCGTCGTGCCGCCGCCGCCGGGCTTGCCCTTCGCAGCGTTGGTGTTCTTGCCGAGGCGATCGCCGCCATCGATCCACATCCGCACCGGCACCGACTTGGCGATCATCGGCGCGCCGGACCCTTGGCGCAGCATTTCGCCCGTCGACAACGATGCGTGCTGCAGCGGCGAGTCGAACGCGACGGTGTAGTCGCCGCTGGCGCTCAGGTCGTACGCATCGCCGAGGTCGACGCGCGCGGTGCGCGTTTCGCCGGCGCGCAGGATCGCGAAGTCCGCCGACGACGGCAGCGCGCGCTTCACCAGCGGGCCTTCGTACTGGACGGGCTTGCCGTCGCGCGACACCGAGAACAGCTTGGATTCGGCCAGCGCTGACGGCAGTTCCCACGCGGGAACGCGCACGGTGTGGCGGCTGGTGTTGGTGACGGCGACTTCGAACACACCGTTGCCGAGGCCGACCAGGCTCACCTGCAAGGGATTGGTGCGGGCCGACGGCGGCGCGGCGACGGCGGCGGCGATGGCGCCGGCGAGGATCGCGGTGGCCGCGACGGTATGGCGGACGGACAGAGTCATTGGAACCCCCGAACAGTGGAAAGGGACGCCCGTGGCGGGCAAAGGGAACTGCGGGTGGGGACTGCTGGTTGTGTCTTGCAATGGACCCGCCGGGGGGCGGGTGTCCCCGACCTTAGTCCCCGCCGACCCGCGCCGCACCTTGCGGCGCAGCACGCCCGGCCGCTTGTGCCCGCGCGCGCGTGACGGGAGCGCCAACGCAGAAGGCCGCCCGGGCGGGCGGCCTTCCGGAGGCGTCGAATGGTCGGCGCCGGGTGGTTGTCGGTTGCGCGGATCAGCGCGTCCAGACCTGGCCGTTGTAGACGCGCACGTAGCTGCCTTCGCGGATGCTGCCGATGTCGGCCTGGTTGATCGAGACGTTCTGGCCGTTGTCCATGCGCACGTAGACGACGTAGTTGTTCGCCTTGTTCTGCATGTTCTTCTGGATCGCGTTGCCGGCCACGGCACCGGCGACGGCGCCCGCGACGGTCGCGGTGTTCTGCTTGCCCTTGCTTTCATCGTTGGTGAGCGCGCGGCCCGCGGCGGCGCCGACGACGCCACCCAGCACCGCGCCCGTGGCGCCACTGGTCTGGCCCGTGCCGCCCACCGCATCGATGCGCGTCACGGTGCCGCAGTCGTAGCAGGTGGCGCTGTTCGACGGCGGATAGGTGTTCGGCGCCGGCGAACCGGAGTAGCTGGGCGAGGTGGAAGCGCAGCCGGCGAGGGCGAGCGAAGCGATGGTCGCGGCGCTGATCAGACGAATGTTCATTGCGTGGCTCCTGGAGGGGTCACTGTTGAGGACGACCCGACGCTAGGGGCGCAGCGGTGAACGACGCGTAGATCGCAAGGCTGTGTGTCAGACGCCATTCAGACGCAACGCGCGGTTCAACGCGCGTTGCGGAATGTCACCGTGTCTTCGCGCGCGCTTAGTTGCGGAAGTCCTGGTGGCAGGCCTTGCAGGAGTCGTCGATGTTCTTCACGACGGCGACCAGGCCTTCGCAATTGAGCGGCGGATTGGCGCGCGCGGTGTCGAGCGTCGCGCGGAAGTTGCTCGCGGCCTTGGCGAAGCGCGCGTCGTCCTTCAGGTCGGGGAACGCCGACTCCAGGTCGCTCGCGGTGGTGCGCAGCGCGGACAGGTGCGGGAGGGTGTCGGTGGCGTTGCAGCGATTGGCCTGCACGTCGTCGCGCAGTTGCTTGAAGTGGTAGCCCTGCACGTGCATCAGCGCTTCGGGGAAGGGATCCTGCCGCGCCTGCCAGGCACGCATGCCCATGACGGTGGCCACCACGCCGACCACCAGGCCGATGGCGAAAAGGAAGAAGTACCGCGCACCCGTGCCTGCCATGTCGAATCCCTCCGGTCGAATGGCCCGCACCTTACCAATAGAATGCGTGCGCATGCGACACGACCTCAGGGAACGCTTCGCCGGGATCGACCGGCTCTATGGCCGCGGCACGGTCGAAACCCTCGACCGGCGCCGCGTGGCCATCGTCGGGCTGGGCGGCGTGGGGGCGTGGGCGGCCGAGGCCCTGGCGCGCACCGGGGTGGGGCACCTGACCCTGATCGACGCCGACGACCTGTGCCTGTCCAACACCAACCGCCAGCTGCCGGCCATCGCCGGGCAGTACGGGCGCAACAAGGCCGAGGCGATGGCCGAGCGCTGCCGCGCGATCCATCCGCAGATCGACGTGGATCCGGTGCAGCACTTCCTGACGACGTCCAACCTCGAGTCGCTGCTGGACCGCAACTTCGATCTGGTGCTGGATGCCTGCGACAGCTTCCGCACGAAAGTGGTCTCGATCGCGTGGTGCCGCCGCCGCAAGCTGCCGATGGTGACGGTGGGCTCCGCGGGCGGGCGCACCGATCCGACGCAAGTGCGCGTGCGCGACCTGTCGCGCACCGAACACGATGCGATGCTGTCGCTGATCCGCAAGAAGCTGCGCAGCGAATTCAATTTCCCGCGCAGCCCCGACCGCTATTTCGGCGTGTCGGCGATCTATTCGCTGGAGAACGTGCGCTATCCACAGGCCGACGGCAGCGTGTGTGGCGTGCGGCCGGCGATGGATAAAGATGCCGCGCTGAAACTCGATTGCGGTGCGGGGCTCGGTGCGGCGACGCATGTCACCGGCGCGTTCGCGTTCGCGGCGGTGGGGCGCGCGATCGAGTTGTTGCTCAAGCCGCGGAAGGATGCGCCGGAAGCGAAAACAGACGCTCCGCATTCCGCGTCGTCGCCTGCGCAATGACGTCGGGGGCTTCGCCCCGCAATTCCGCGATCACCTTAAGCACGCGCAGGATGCGCGCGGGTTCGTTGCGCTGGCCGCGATGGTCGGCGTCGGGCTGGTCGGGCGCGTCGGTTTCGAGCAGCAGCGTGTCGAGCGGGACGTTCGCGGCGACGCGGCGCACCTTGTTCGCGCGTTCGTAGGTCACCGGGCCGCCGATACCGACCAGGAAACCCAGGTCCGCCAACTGGCGCGCCTGTTCCACGCTGCCGGGATAGCTGTGGATGACGCCGCGCAGCTTGCCGACCTTCTTGATGGCGACCATCACCGCATCGAGTGCGCGCCGTGCGTGCACGACGACGGGCAGGTCGAAGTCGCGCGCCAGGTGCAGTTGCGCTTCGAAATACTTCGACTGCGTATCGGGATCCAGGCCTTCGACGTAGTAATCCAGCCCGCATTCGCCGACGGCGACGGGGCGTTCGCGTTCGATCCAGTCGCGCAGTTCGCGCAGGTGCGCGTCGCGATGGCGTTCGATCAGCAGCGGATGCAGGCCGTAGGCGGGGAACAGGCCCGCGTCGCGTGCGCACGCCTCGCGCAGGGCAGGCCACGTCGCGGCTTCGATCGCGGGCACGATCTGCCGCGTGACGCCCGCGGCGCGCGCGCGTGCGATGACCGCATCGCGGTCGGCGTCGAACTCGGGGACGTCGAGGTGGCAGTGCGTGTCGACCAGCATCGGATCAGCGGCGATCGTCCTTGTCGATGACGTCGGGACCCTTGCGCTTCTTCAGGTTGGCCAGCAGCAAGGTGCCCAGGCCGAGGAGGATTTCATCGGCGAAGGGAATGATGTCCGGCACCAGCGTGTCGACGATGAACAACCCGGCGGCCAGCAGGAACAGGCGCGGATAGCTCAACTTCGACACGTAGCGCATCACGGGCGCGAGGAGCGGGTTGGCCATCGGGCTTGTTTCCCATGCGACGAATGGACGAACGCTAGCACGCACCTCGTGTATTCGTGGCCCCATTCACGGTTTGGTAAATATTGCGTAAAGAAAAGAGGGTTTCGTTCAGCCGCACAGTGGTGGAATCGCGCCGCACCCAGCAATGCACCGCCGGGAATGGACTGAAACCCCAGGAGCCCAGGAGGCCCCAGATGAAGAACAACACCCTCGCCATTGCCCTGGCCGCGCTGCTCGTGGGTGGCGTCGCCACTGCGGCCTTCATGAACAATCGTTCGTCGCAGCCGGCCAACGCCGACATCGCAACGCCGCCGGCGTCGCTGGCGACCGATGCCTCCATCGCCGGCGCCGACATGGCCGCCAACGATTCCGCGATCCCGGCCTCGGGCCGCGTCGAATACGCGGACGTCGTCAACGTCAAGCCGATCACCAAGAAGGAAGCGCTGTATGCGCAGGTCATCGGCACCGAACCGGTCCGCGAAACCAGCACCACCTCCTCGCCGCGTGAAGTCTGCAACGACGTCGTCGTGCAGGAACGCGCGCCGGAACGCGACGGCAACGTCGGCGGCACCGTGGTCGGTGCGGTCGTCGGTGGCCTGCTCGGCAACCAGGTCGGCAGCGGCAACGGCAAGAAGGCCGCCACCGTCGCCGGTGCGGTCGCCGGTGGCTTCGCCGGTCGCGAGATCGACAAGCGCCACGTCGGTGGCCAGGTCGTGGACAAGACCGAGCGCCAGTGCCACACCGAAACCTCGACCTCGCAGTCCTCGCGCACCGTCGCCTACAACGTGACCTACCGCAATCCGGACGGCACCACGGGCACGATGCGCACGGGCGACAAGCCGGGCAGCCGCATCAACCTCGGCAGCGAGAGCAAGACGGTCGGCTATGACGTCACCTACCGCTACGACGGCGCCGAACACACCATCCGCATGGACGACAAGCCGGGCGACCGCCTGCCGGTCATCGATGGCCAGGTCGTCACCCAGGTGGCCGCGGCCGCCGGTTCCAACGACAACGGTTGATCCACGCGCGAGCGCAATCGCGTGCTTTTCCCCGAGGGGCCGGTCCAACCGGCCCCTTTTTTTTGCCCGCCTCGCGCAAGTAACCGGTTACGCGGGGTGCCGCCGCCGGGACGCCCCTCGTACAATGCGCGGCTTCCGCCGCTCCGAGCTGTCCCCCATGGCCCTGCACCCCTACGACCTGTTCGACGTCCGTTCGCTGCTGACCGAAGAGGAGCAGGCCGTCCAGGACACCGTGGCGCGCTTCACGGACGAACGCGTGCTGCCGATCATCGGCGATGCCTTCGACCAGGGCCGCTTCCCGAAGGAACTGGTCGGCGAGATCGCCGAACTGGGCCTGCTGGGCTCCTCGCTCCCGGAGAAGTACGGCTGCGCCGGCCTCAACGCCGTCAGCTACGGCCTGATCTGCCAGGAACTGGAACGCGGCGACAGCGGCATCCGCAGCTTCGTCAGCGTGCAGTCCTCGCTGTGCATGTACCCGATCTTCGCCTACGGCACCGAAGAACAGCGCATGCGCTGGCTGCCGGACATGGCGAAGGGGAAGGTCATCGGCTGCTTCGGCCTGACCGAGCCGCAGGGCGGGTCGGATCCGGCCAACATGAAGACCAACGCGCGCCGCGACGGCGACGACTGGATCCTCAACGGTTCGAAGATGTGGATCACCAACGGCAACCTCGCCGACATCGCGATCGTGTGGGCGCAGACCGACGACGGCATCCAGGGCTTCGTCGTCGAGAAGGGCATGGCCGGGTTCGCCGCGCAGGAGATCAAGCACAAGATGTCGCTGCGCGCGTCGGTGACCAGCGCGCTGTTCTTCGACAACGTGCGCGTGCCCGAAGCCAACCGCCTGCCCAACGTGAAGGGCCTCAAGGGCCCGCTGGGTTGCCTGACGCAGGCGCGCTACGGCATCACGTGGGGCCCGATCGGCGCCGCCATCGCGTGCCTGGACGAAGTGCTGCACTACACGAAGGAACGCATCCTGTTCGGCCGCCCCGTCGCGGCCACGCAGAGCGCGCAGATCAAGATGGCCGAGATGGCGCGCCGCATCACGCTGGCGCAGATGCTCGTGCTGCAGCTGGGTCGCCTGAAGGACGCCGGCAAGATGCAGCCCTCGCAGGTGTCGCTGGCGAAGTGGAACAACTGCCGCATGGCCATCGACATCGCGCGCGAATGCCGCGACCTGCTCGGCGGCGCCGGCATCACCACCGAGCACGGCGCCATCCGCCACGCGCTCAACCTGGAATCGGTGATCACCTACGAAGGCACGGAAACCGTGCACCAGCTGGTGATCGGCCGCGAGCTCACGGGCATCAGCGCGTTCTGACCAACGACGGGGCGCCGATGTCCGCAGTCAACAGGCTCGATACACGGCTCGAAACCCCGCGGCTGCTGCTGCGCGTGCAGCGTGCCGAAGACTTCGACTATTTCGCCGAACTGCAATCGGACGAGGAAGCCTGCCGCTACATCGGTGGCACCTCGCCGCGCGCCGCGGCATGGCGCAAGTTCCTGCAGATGCCCGGTGCCTGGGTGCTGCAGGGCTTCGGCATGTTCGCGGTGATCGAGAAGTCCAGCGGCGAGTGGATCGGCAACATCGGCCCGTGGCAGCCCGAAGGCTGGCCCGGCACCGAAGTGGGCTGGGCGCTGCGCCGCAAGGCCTGGGGCAAGGGCTATGCGCTCGAAGCCGCCACCGCCGCGATCGACTGGGCCTTCGACGAGTTGGGCTGGACCGACGTGATCCATTCGATCGACTACGAGAACTTCGGCTCGCAGGAACTCGCACGCCGCCTGGGATCGCGCAACCGCGGCCCCGGCAAGTTGCCTGCACCGTTCGAAGACGTCCCGATCGAAATCTGGGGCCAGACGCGGGACGAGTGGAACGCACGGCGCGCGCAGCGATGAACACGCAGGCGCCCGTCACCGTCCACGGCTTCTCGCCTTCGGGCAACTGCCACAAGGTGCGCCTGCTGCTCGAACACCTGGGCCGCCCGTTTCGCTGGATCGAAACGCGCAGCGACCAGGGCGCCACGCACACGCCTGACTTCCTCGCGCTCAATCCGAACGGCAAGGTGCCCGTGCTGGTGCGCGACGATGGCGCCGTGCTCACCGAATCCAACGCGATGCTGTGCTGGCTCGCCGACGGCACGCAGTACCTGCCGGCCGATGCGTGGGCGCGCGCGCAGGCGCTGTCGTGGATGTTCTTCGAGCAGTACAGCCACGAACCTTTCGTCGCCGTCGCGCGCTTCATCGCCGGCTGGACGCCGCTGGATTCGCCGCGCCGCGCCGACCTGCCGCGCCTGCGCGAGCGTTCGCACGGCGCGCTCGCGGTGATGGAACGCCATCTTTCCACGCACGCGTGGTTCACCGGCGAGCGCTACGGCGTCGCCGACATCGCGCTGTTCGCCTACACCGATGTCGCACCGCATGGCGGCGTGTCGCTCGAACCGTACCCCGCAATCCGCGCCTGGCTGGGGCGCGTGCGCGCAACGCCGGGGTTCGTGGAGATGGTCGGCCTGGACGCCGAAGCCGCCGAGCGCGTGGCGCGCACCGCATGAACCTCCGCGCGTCGCTCGCGATCCTCCTGCTGGCTTGCCTGCTGATCGCGAGCCCGAGCTTCGCCGCGACTCCGCACACGCTCACCCCCACGCCCGCCTGGGTCCATCTCGCGCCGATGCCCGCGGCGGCCGATGCCGCGCCGACGAGCGATGGCACGCGCTACCTGCTGCTCGACGACCAGGTGGACACCACGCAGGCGCAACCGGTCTGGTATCGCCGCTTCGCCACGCGCATGGACGGCCCGCGTGCGCTCGCCGAAGGCGGGCAGGTGTCGATCGCGTTCCAGCCCGATTACCAGCGCGTCGAGTTGCACACGCTCGACGTGTGGCGCGACGGCCAGCGCATCGATCACCGCCGCGATGCGCAGCTGCAAGTGCTGCGGCGCGAAGAAGACCTGGACTCGGGCATCTTCGACGGCGAGAACACGCTGAGCATCACGGTGCCGGACGTGCGCGTGGGCGACATCGTCGATGTCAGCTTCAGCACCGTGGGCGCCAATCCGGTGTTCGGGCGTGCGTACTTCGACAGCTATCGCGCGCGCTTCAGCACGGCGCTGGGCTATCGCCGCGTGCGTGCGCGCTTCGATGCCGATGCGCCGCTGTTTGCGCGTGCGCCGACCACCGATTACACGCGCAAGGAAGGCGAGGAGGGCGGGCATCGCTACGTCGAATTCGTCGCGCATCGCCTGCACCGCGTTGCGGCCGAAGACGACATGCCGTCGAGCTTCGACCCGTGGGGCCGCATCGACCTGTCGACCGCGCGCACGTGGTCCGACATCGTCGCCTGGGCCTTGCCGATGTACCGGCCGCACTTCAGCGACCGCGCGCTCGCGCAGAAGCTGGTGCACGACCTGCGCCTGGACGACAAGGACCCGCGCGCCGCGATGATGCGTGCGATCGCCTTCGTCGAAGGCCAGATCCGCTACACCGCGCTGGACATGGGCAAGAATTCGCACGAGCCCAACGCGCCCGAAACCGTCATCGCGCGCCGCTTCGGCGACTGCAAGGACAAGTCGCTGCTGTTGTCGGCGCTGCTGGCCGAAGCGGGCATCCGCGCCGAGCCCGTGCTCGTCGACACCGAGGCCCGCAGGTCGCTCGCCGGCCGGCAACCGAGCGCGACTGTGTTCGACCACGTGGTCGTGCGCGCGCACCTCGGCGACCAGGTCGTGTGGATCGATCCCACGCGCGATCCCGAAGCCGACGCACTGGCCGATCGCACGCCGCTGCCGTTCGAACTCGGCCTGCCGATCTGCGAAGGCTGCGACAAGCTCGTCGCGATCCCGCAACCCCTGCCGCGCCGTCCCGAGGTCGACGTCGGCCAGCGCATCGCATTGCATGAAGACGACAAGGGCTATCGCGCCGATTTCGTCGTGGTCAGCGATTACCGCAACGAGAAGGCCGACGACGTCCGCGACGATTTCGCCGACGGCGCCGAAGACCCGGCCACGCGCTACCTCACCTACATGCGCCGCTACTACGCCGGCCTGCGCAGCGCGGGCACGCCGTCGTTGCGCGAGCGCGACGCCAGCGTGGGCGCCGTGCGCACCACCGAACGCTATTCGCTGCACTGGCCCGCCTCGCAGGGCGCGGACTTCGACATCGTGCTGTTCCAGCTGATCGACTGGTTGCCGGACCTCGACCTGGACGTGCGCACGATGCCGCTTGCGCTCGAAGGCCCGCGCAGCGGGCGGCAGGTCGTACGCACGCACCTGGGCAGCGGCTGGGACATCCCGGCGAGCGACGACACCGTCGCGAACGCGTACTTCACCTTCCACCGCACGGTGCGCGTGGTGGGCGACACGCTGGAGATCGTCGGCGAATGGAAGCGCCTGGCGGCCGAAGTCCCGCCCGCCGACTACGCGCGCGTGCGCGACGACGTGGATCGCATCCAGGCCTTGATGCGCTATTCCGTCGAGATCGGCGCGGAGGCCGCCGACGCCGCCGACGCGCCGGGCAACCCCTGGAACAACGCCGCGCCCTGGCGCTGGATCGCGCTGGCGTTGCTC
The DNA here is from genome assembly GCF_018406605.1 of Noviluteimonas caseinilytica. Taxonomy (GTDB): domain Bacteria; phylum Pseudomonadota; class Gammaproteobacteria; order Xanthomonadales; family Xanthomonadaceae; genus Noviluteimonas; species Noviluteimonas caseinilytica. Next base: position 2,588,117 of record NZ_AP024545.1, read on the forward strand.
CTCACCACTTTCCTGCTCGCCGTCGTCGTGCGACGGCAGGGCACGCAATTGCGCCGCCATGCCTCCGCGTGGCGTTCCCCCCGCACCCCTTCGCCCGAGAGTCGCCCATGACCGTCATCCCCGCCCGCATGAAGGGCCTCAACCGCGCCGAGATCTGCGACGTCAACTTCCAGGAATTCGTGCGCGACTGGAACGGCCACGCCGACGCCGCACCCGCGCCGCACGAAGCGATCCTCGACGGCAGCGCGCTCGATGCGCAGGGCTTCCGTGCGTTGTTCGAATCGCAGCTGATCTCGCGGCACCTCGACCTGATGGCGCGCGTGCTGCGCGTGCAGAACAAGGTCTTCTACACGATCGGGTCCAGCGGCCACGAAGGCAACGCGATGGTCGCGCGCCTGACGCGCCACACCGATCCGGCGTTCCTGCATTACCGCTCGGGCGGCTTCATGGCCGAGCGCTTCCGCAAGTTGCCGGGCATGGATCCGATCATGGATTCGGCGTTGTCGTTCGCCGCGAGCGCGGAAGATCCCGCGTCCGGCGGCCGCCACAAGGTGTGGGGCAGCAAGCCGTTGTGGGTGTTGCCGCAGACCTCGACCATCGCCTCGCATTTGCCGAAGGCGTTCGGCACCGCGATCGCGATCGAGCAGGGCCCGCGCATCGGCCATGCATTGCCGATCCCCGACGACAGCATCGTCGTGTGCTCCTTCGGCGATGCGTCGAGCAACCACGCCACCGCGCAGACCGCGTTCAACGCCGCCGCGTGGACCGCGTACCAGAAGCTGCCAGCGCCGGTGCTGTTCGTGTGCGAGGACAACGGCATCGGCATCTCGGTGAAGACGCCGACGGGCTGGGTGGGGCAGAACTTCAAGGACCGCAAGGACCTGGATTACTTCTACGCCGACGGCCTGGACCTCGCGAACGGCTACGGCGACGTGCAGGCCGCGGTGGAGCATTGCCGCCGCACGCGCCGCCCGACGTTCCTGCACCTGCGCACCACGCGGATCATGGGCCACGCCGGCACCGACTTCGAAATCGAATGGCGTTCGATCGAAGAGTTGTGCGCGGTGGAGGCGAGCGATCCGCTGCTGCGTTCGGCGGCGATCGCGCTCGAGTCGGGCCTGATGTCGAAGGACCAGATCCTCGCGCTGTACGAAGACACGCGGAAGAAGTGTTTCGCCGCGGCCGAAGACGCCGACAGCCGCCCGCGCCTGACGAAGCTCGAAGATGTCATGGCGCCGCTCGCGCCGTATTCGCCGGACGCCGTGCGCGCCGAAGCGACGCGCGTGCCCGACGCCGCGCGCCGCGAACAGGTGTTCGGCGGCGAGGCGAAGCTGCCGGAGAAGCAACTGCCGCGCCACCTCGCGATCCAGATCAACAACGCGCTGCACGATCTGTTCGTGAAGTATCCCGAAGCGCTGCTGTTCGGCGAGGACGTCGCGCAGAAGGGTGGCGTGTACACGGTGACCAAGGGCCTGCACAAGGCGTTCTCGAACCGCCGCGTGTTCAACACGCTGCTCGACGAAACGGTGATCCTGGGCCTGGCGCAGGGCTACGCGAACATGGGGATGCTGCCGTTCCCCGAGATCCAGTACCTGGCGTATTTCCACAACGCCTGCGACCAGATCCGCGGCGAGGCGGCGAGCCTGCAGTTCTTCAGCAACGGCCAGTACCGCAACCCGATGGTGATGCGCATCGCCTCGCTCGGTTACCAGCGCGGCTTCGGCGGGCATTTCCACAACGACAACTCGATCACCGCGTTGCGCGACATTCCCGGCCTGGTCGTCGGTTGCCCGTCGCGCGGCGACGATGCCGCGATGATGTTCCGCACGCTCGCGGCGTTGGCGAAGGTCGACGGCCGCGTGTGCGCGGTACTCGAACCGATCGCGCTGTACATGACGAAGGACCTGTACGAAGCGGGCGACGGCGGCTGGCTCACCGAGTACCCCGCGCCCGACCAGGCGATGACGCTCGGCGAAGGCCGCGTCTACGGCGAAGGCGACGACCTGGTGATCTTCACCTTCGGCAACGGCGTGCCGATGAGCCTGCGCGCCGCGCGCGAGATCCAGCGCAAGCACGGCTGGAAGACGCGCGTGGTGGACCTGCGCTGGCTGGTGCCGCTCAACGATGCGTTCATCCGCGACCAGGCGAAGAACGCGAAGCGCATCCTCATCGTCGACGAAGGCCGCAAGAGCGCGGGCGTGAGCGAAGGCGTGATCACCGCGATCGTGGAAGGCGGTTACGCCGCGCGCCCGTTCCAGCGCGTGGTGGGCGCCGATACGTTCACGCCGTTGGCGGGGGCTGCGTTCCTGGTGATTCCGTCGGACGAGGACATCGTCGCCGCCGCGGATCGCATCGCCGGTTGATCGCGGTCGTTACCGCGCGAGCCCCGCCAACAAGGCGCGTTCGCGCAGTGCGATCCCGCTTGCGCTGATCGCCGCATCGGGCCGTTCGACCGGCAACACGGCGAGGACGACATGGCCTTCGCCGTTGCGCGCCGTGCTCACGACCTGACCGAGCGCGCCGGCGCCGACTTCGACCGAAACCCCGACGTCCGGCGCCTGCGCGGCTTCGAACAACGCCAGCCCACGCTTGGCCTGCCCGAGGAAATGGGTGCGCGCGACGATCTCCTGGCCCGGATAGCAGCCCTTCTTCACGCTGAAGGCCCCGATCCGGTCGAGCGACAGCTGCTGCGGCGTCCACTGTTCGGCCTGCGAGGCCGGCAGGCGCGGGAAGCCCAGGCGCAGGTCGCCCGCGGCCCAGCGCGTTTCCGAATCCGGGTCGACGCCGGCCTGCACGGAGGCGATCCGCAACGTGCGCGGCACGCCGAAGCCGCTGAAATCGAACTCGACGGCAGAAGCTTCGTCGCCCGCGAACTGGGCGCCGACCGCCACCGCGGGCGCCTCGAACGCACCGCTCGCATGCAGGTCGTCACGCAGCGCCACGCTGAGCTGGCGACGCAGCACATAGCGCTGCAGCGCGGCCGCAAGGGCTTCTGCGTCGGCATCCGGCACGATCAGCCACAAGGTGTCCGCTGCCATCCGCGCCAGCGCGAACAGGGCGATCACGCGCCCCTTGGGTGTCAGCCACCCGTTCCACTGCCAGCGTCCGGGGGCCACGCCCTCGACGTCGTTCATGCACTGTGCCTGCGCGAACGCCACCGCGTCGCGCCCGGACAAGGCGATCACGCGATGGCCCGGCAAGGCGAAGCGGGGGGCGGGCGCAAGGGCGTCCGAAAGCTCTGAAATGGACTGCGGGTTGTTCGGCATCCGTGGCGGGACTTAAACTTCGCGGGCTGTGACGACGCAAATCATAGGTCAATCCGAACCACGTACCGACGCGCAAGGCGTGCCCGATGGGGCACAGTCGACGGCGCCGGAGGGCAAGCCCGTCGATGGCGACGTGCCCGCGCCCGTGGAAATCGGGGGCCGCAAGGGGCCGGACGGTCGACAGATCGATCCCACGCGCTTCGGCGATTGGGAAAAGAACGGCCGCTGCATCGATTTCTGACGCTCGCCCCGCAAGACACCTCGAAAGCACACCGCGCCACTGACGAAGGACCAGCCACGATGGCGACCCGCGAACGTCCCCTGTCCCCGCACCTGCAGGTGTATCGCTGGCAGATCACGATGACGATGTCGATCCTCCACCGCGTCAGCGGTGTCGGACTGACGATCGGCGCCTTCGGCCTCGCCTGGTGGTTGCTGGCGATGGCGCAGGGTGGCGAAACCGCCGGCCGCGCGATGCACATCGTCGGCTCGCCCGTCGGCCTGTTCCTGCTGTTCGGCTTCTCGCTCGCGCTGGTCTACCACCTGCTCAACGGCATCCGGCACCTGATGTGGGATGCCGGCCGCGGCTACGACATCCCCGAGGTCTACAAGTCGGGGTACACGGTGGCGGCGCTCACGGTGGTGTTCACCGCGCTGATCTGGGTGCTTGCCCTGGGGGTGGTGTGATGCGGAACGACCTGCGCACGCCGCTCGGCCGCGCCCGCGGCCTGGGCTCCGGCAAGACCGGCACCGAACACTTCTGGATCCAGCGCGTCACCGCAGTCGCGCTCGCGCTGCTGGTGCCGTGGCTGATCGGCATGCTCGTCTCGATGGCCGGCAGCGACGCGCAGACCGCGCGCGAAACGCTTGCGCGGCCGTGGAACGCGATCCTGCTGTCGGCGTTCTCGATCGCGATGTTCTGGCACGCCAAGCTCGGCATCCAGGTCGTCATCGAGGACTACGTGCACACGCGCGCCTCCGAAGTGGCGCTGCACCTGCTCAACACCTTCCTGTGCACGCTCGGCGCGATCGCGTCGGTGTACGCGATCGCCCGCATCGCGCTGACGGCCTGACGACATGACCTCTCCGAACGTTCCTTCCGCCTACAAGATCACCGAACACAAGTACGACATGATCGTCGTCGGCGCCGGCGGCGCCGGGTTGCGCGCCACCTTCGGCCTCGCGCAGAAGGGCCTGCAGACCGCGTGCATCACCAAGGTGTTCCCGACGCGCTCGCACACCGTGGCGGCGCAGGGCGGCATCTCCGCCGCGCTCGGCAACATGGGCGAGGACGACTGGCGCTTCCACTTCTACGACACCATCAAGGGGTCGGACTGGCTGGGCGACCAGGATGCGATCGAATACATGTGCCGCGAGGCCATCCCCGCGATCATCGAGCTCGAGCACCAGGGCGTGCCGTTCTCGCGCACCGAAGACGGCAAGATCTACCAGCGTCCCTTCGGCGGCATGACCACGCACTACGGCAAGGGCATCGCGCAGCGCACGTGCGCCGCGGCCGACCGCACCGGCCACGCGATCCTGCACACGCTGTACCAACAGTCGCTCGCGCACGACGCGCGCTTCTTCATCGAGTACTTCGCGCTCGACCTGATCATGGACGAGGAGGGGGCCTGCCGCGGCGTGCTCGCGCTGGACCTGGCCGAAGGCACGTTGCACCTGTTCCGCGCGCAGGGCGTGGTGCTGGCCACTGGCGGCTACGGCCGCGCGTATTTCTCGGCCACGTCCGCGCACACCTGCACGGGCGACGGCGGCGGCATGGCGCTGCGCGCGGGCCTGGGCATGCAGGACATGGAGTTCGTGCAGTTCCATCCCACCGGCATCTACGGCGCCGGTTGCCTGATCACCGAAGGCGTGCGCGGCGAAGGCGGCATCCTGCGCAACGCCAACGGCGAGCGCTTCATGGAACGCTACGCGCCGAACGCGAAGGACCTCGCCTCGCGCGACGTCGTCTCGCGTTCGATGACCATCGAAATCCGCGAAGGCCGCGGCGTCGGTGCGCACAAGGACCACATCAACCTGGACCTCACGCACCTGGACCCGAAGGACATCCACGAAAAGCTCCCCGGCATCGCCGAGAGCGCGCGCATCTTCGCGGGCGTGGACGTGGAGAAGGAACCGATCCCGGTCATCCCCACCGTCCACTACAACATGGGCGGCATCCCGACCAACTACCACGGCGAAGTCGTGCAGCTGCGCAACGGCGATCCCGACGCGGTGGTGCCGGGCCTGTACGCGATCGGCGAAGCCGCGTGCGTGTCGGTGCATGGCGCCAATCGCCTGGGTTCGAACTCGCTGCTCGACCTGGTCGTGTTCGGCCGCGCGGTCGCCAACCGCTGCGCCGAGACGATCAAGCCGGGCGGCCCGCACAAGCCGCTGGCCTCGGACGCCTGCGACAAGTCGCTGGCCAACCTGGATCGCGTGCGCAACGCGCGCGGCTCGCTGCCCACCGCCGAGATCCGCAACAACATGCAGCGCGCCATGCAGGCCGACGCCGCGGTGTTCCGCACCGGTGAAACACTGGCCGAGGGCGTGAAGAAGATCCGCGAGATCCACGCCTCGTTCGCCGACGTGCGCGTGACCGACCGCTCGCTGGTCTGGAACTCCGACCTGGTCGAAAGCCTGGAACTGCAGAACCTGCTTGGCCAGGCGCTCACCACGATCGTGTCCGCCGAGAACCGCACCGAATCCCGCGGCGCGCATGCGCGCGAGGATTTCCCGGATCGCGACGACACGCAGTGGCAGAAGCACAGCGTCTGCTGGGTACACGAAGACGGGACCACCGAGATCGACTATCGCCCGGTGCACATGTACACGCTCAGCGGCGACGTCGACGTCGTTCCGCCGAAGCCGCGCGTCTACTGATCGGGAGATCACCCATGGCCGAATTCGCACTCCCGAAGAACTCCAAGATCCAGCCGGGCAAGCATTTCCCGGCGCCCGCCGGCGCGACGAAGGTGCGCACCTTCAAGGTGTACCGCTGGAACCCCGACGACGGCTTGAACCCGCGCGTGGATACGTACGACGTGGACCTGGCGACGTGCGGCCCGATGGTTCTCGACGCGCTGATCAAGATCAAGAACGAGATCGATCCCACGCTCACGTTCCGCCGTTCGTGCCGCGAAGGCATCTGCGGCTCGTGCGCGATGAACATCGACGGCACCAACACGCTGGCGTGCACGCGCGCGATCAGGGACTGCACCAAGCCCGAAGTGCCGATCTATCCGCTGCCGCACATGTCGGTGGTGAAGGATCTCGTGCCGGACATGACGCACTTCTACGCGCAGTACGCGTCGATCCGCCCGTGGCTGCGCACGCAGACCCCGGCGCCGCCGGACCGCGAACGCCTGCAGTCGAAGGAAGACCGCGCGCTGCTCGATGGCCTGTACGAATGCATCCTGTGCGCGTGCTGCTCCACGAGCTGCCCGAGCTACTGGTGGAACGGCGACCGGTACCTGGGTCCCGCGATCCTGTTGCAGGCCTACCGCTGGATCGTCGACTCGCGCGACGAAGACACCGGCGCGCGCCTGGACGAACTGGAAGACCCGTTCAAGCTCTATCGCTGCCACACGATCATGAACTGCGCGCGGACCTGCCCGAAGGGCCTCAACCCGGCGCGGGCGATCGGCGAGATCAAGCAGTTGATGCTGGCCAGACGAGGCTGATGGACGACGAGACCGAGATCCGCAAGCTGCGCTGGCGCTGTCGGCGCGGCATGCGCGAGCTCGATCAGTTGCTGGAGCGCTGGCTCGACACGCGATGGCGCACGTCGTCGCCGCAGGAACGCGACACGTTCCTGCAATTGCTCGATACGGAAGACGATCGGCTGTGGCGCTGGGTCCTGGGCCACGAGGTCCCGGAGGACGCCGCGCTGCGGCGCCTGGTCGAACGGATCACGTCGACGGCGCCCTGAGGCGCCGAATTCGCGGGATTACTTCGCGCCGGCCTGGTCCGAGGACGGACCCTGCGGCTGCACCGAGGCCTGGGCCTGGGCGGCTTCGGCGTCCGCGGCGGTCTTCGCCTCGCGCACGGCCTTCGCCTTGGCGACTTCCTGGAACACCAGCGTCGGGACGCGTTGCTGCGCCATCAGGGAGGTGCCGACGCAGCAGGACGCCAGCAGCATGACGGCGACGAGAGTCTGGACGCGGGGCATTGGGAACTCCGGGGAACGCTGGGGGATGGCGCGCACCGTAGAGCAGCGCTCGTCCACGCCAGGTGAGCGCAATCCTCCAATTGGGTGACACGCGTTTGCCGATGGCCAAGTGTTCAGGCTTGCCCCTCGGGGTTGCCGTGAACGGGGCAGGGGACTACACTGCGCGCCGCACCAGCTCCCCGGGCTGGCGATCAAGGGCTCCTCGGAGCCTTTTTTCATTCGGGGACGCGGGCTTGGAGGCGCTGCAGCACGGGCGCCCCGCCGACATCCAGTTGTATCGGACAAGGGGCCCGCCGGGCCCCTTTTTGTTTTTCCGACCCGGACCCACATGACCGACAAAGCGAGCGAAATCTCAGCCTTGCTGGCCCCGACCGTCACGTCGCTGGGCCTGGAACTGCTCGGCGCCGACTATCTCCCGTCGCCCGGCGGTGCCGTGTTGCGCCTCTACATCGACGTGCCGGAAGCCGAGGCCGCCGAGCGCAACGTCGGCATCGAGGATTGCGAAGCCGTCAGCCGCGAGGTGTCCGCGCAGCTCGACGTCGAGGATCCGATCAGCGGCAACTACACGCTCGAAGTGTCCTCGCCCGGCATCGACCGCCCGCTGTTCGCCCCCGCGCAGTACCAGCGGTTCGCGGGGCAGGTGGCGAAGGTGACGCTGAAGCTCCCGCAGGACGGCCGCCGCCGGCTGCAGGGCCGCATCGACGCCGTCGCCGGCGACACGATCACCTTCGATGTCGATGGGCAGCCGTTCGCGGTGTCCTTCGAGAACATCGAGAAGGCCAAGCTGGTGCCCGACTGGGCCGCGCTTGGCTTCGCACCCGCAAAAGACGCCAGTGGCCGCGATGCGCGCCCGGGCAAGAAAAAAGCCGCGAAGAAGAAGTCGTAAGACCCGCGCTTCGCAACGCAACCCGCATTTCGTAGAGAGACTTTCACGATGTCCAAAGAACTCCTGCTTGTCGTCGACGCGGTCGCCAATGAAAAGGGCGTGCCCGAGTCCGTGATCTTCGAGGCCATCGAGGCCGCGCTGGCGTCCGCCGCCAAGAAGCGCTACCCCGACCAGGACGTGCTCGTGCGCGTGCAGATCGACCCGAAGGACGGCAACTACGAGACCTACCGCCGCTGGGAAGTGGTGGCCGACGACGTGGTCATGGAATCGCCCGACCGCCAGCTGCGCCTGATGGATGCGCTGGACGAAAGCGAAGGCGCCGAAGTGGGCGACTACATCGAAGAACAGATCGAAAACCCGGACTTCGGCCGCATCGCCGCACAGGCCGCCAAGCAGGTGATCGTGCAGCGCGTGCGCGAAGCCGAGCGCGCGCAGGTCGTGGACCAGTGGAAGGACCGCGTCGGCGAACTCGTCACCGGCATCGTCAAGCGCGCCGAGCGCGGCAACATCTTCGTGGACCTGGGCGGCAACGCCGAGGCCTTCATTCCGAAGGACAAGGGCATCCCGCGCGACGTGCTGCGCGCCGGCGACCGCGTCCGCGGTTACCTCTACGACGTGCGCACCGAACCGCGCGGCCCGCAGCTGTTCATCAGCCGCGCCGCGCCGGAATTCATGATCGAGCTGTTCAAGCTCGAAGTGCCGGAAGTCGGCCAGGGCCTGGTGGAAATCAAGGCCTGCGCGCGTGATCCGGGCGACCGCGCCAAGATCGCCGTGCTCGCGCACGACCACCGCACCGATCCGATCGGCGCGTGCATCGGCATGCGCGGTTCGCGCGTGCAGGCCGTGTCCAACGAGCTCAACGGCGAGCGCGTCGACATCATCCTGTGGAGCGACAACAGCGCGCAGTTCGTGATCAACGCGATGGCGCCGGCCGAAGTGCAGTCGATCATCGTCGACGAAGAAAAGCATTCGATGGACCTGGCGGTCGCCGAAGACCGCCTCGCCCAGGCGATCGGCAAGGGCGGCCAGAACGTGCGCCTCGCCAGCCGCCTGTCGGGCTGGCAGCTCAACGTCATGACCGCCGACCAGGTGCAGGCCAAGAGCGAAGCCGAGCAGACCGCCGCGCGCGGCCTGTTCATGGAAAAGCTGGAAGTCGACGAAGAGATCGCCGGCATCCTGGTGTCGGAAGGCTTCACCACGGTCGAAGAGATCGCGTACGTGCCGGTCGGCGAGCTGCTGGCGGTGGAGGGCTTCGACGAGGACATCGTCGAGGAACTGCGCGCCCGCGCCCGCGACGCGCTGCTCAACGAAGCGCTGGCGGTGGAAGAGGAACTCGACGAGCACCAGCCCGCCGAAGACCTGCTCTCGCTCGCGGGCATGGACGAGGCCACGGCCTACGTGCTGGCCTCGCGCGGCATCCGCACGCGCGACGACCTGGCCGACATGGCGGTGGACGAGATCACCGACATCGAAGACATGGATGCCGAGCGTGCCGCGGCCCTGATCATGGAAGCGCGCAAGCACTGGTTCGAGTAACACGCGAGCGACTCGCGGGGGCCGACGCGGCCCGCGCTAGAATCGCCCCCCTCAGCCCGGGGCCAACGCAGGACCCGGGCCACGAAACGGATAACGAATGTCGCAGCAAACCACCATCCGCAAGCTCGCCGAACTGGTGAATACGCCGGTCGAAAAACTGCTGGAGCAACTGTCCGAGGCGGGCATGAGCTTCAACGGTCCGGACCAGGTCGTCACCAGCACCGAGAAAGTGAAGCTGCTGGGCTTCCTGCGACGCACGCACGGCAAGGCCGACGCACCGGCCGCCGACGCGGCCGCGCCCTCGAAGATCACGCTCAACCGCCGCAAGGTGCAGGAAGTGACGGTCGCCCAGGGCCGCACCAAGAGCACCGTCGCCGTCGAAGTGCGCCAGAAGCGCACCTACATGAAGCCCGACGAAGCGGCCGTCATCGACAGCTCGCCGGCCGCCCAGGCCGCGGCCATCGAGGGCCTGGATCCCGAGCGCGCGGAAATCCTGCGCAAGCTCGAGGAATCGCGCCAGCGCAACCTTACCGAACAGCAGCGCCTCGCCGAGACCGACGCCAAGCGCAAGGCCGAGATCGCCGAGCGCAAGCGCCTGGAAGACGAAGCCGCCGAGAAGGAACGCCAGGCCGCCGTCGTCGCCGCCGCCGAAGCCGCCGTGGCCGAAGAGACCACCAAGCCCAAGCCCGGCCACCACGGTCATCCGAAGCCGGCCGCCCCGCGCGTCGACGACAAGGCCGCCGCGCACAAGGGCAAGCCCAACCGCGGCTCGCACGCGATGGTCACGTCCATCGAGGACGACGACAACGCCGCGCGCTTCGCCGGCCAGCTGCACCTCAGCGCCTCCGAGCGCGCCCGCCGCGGCGCCGCGCGCGGCCGCCCCACCAAGCGTCGTTCGCAGGACCAGTCGCGCACCGGCACGGGCTTCAACCGCCCGACCGCGCCGATCGTCCGCGAGATCGTCATCGGCGACACCATCACCGTCGCCGACCTCGCGCAGAAGCTCGCGCTGAAGGGCGGCGAGGTGGTCAAGATGCTCTTCAAGATGGGCGTCATGGCCACGATCACGCAGTCGATCGACCACGACACCGCGGTGCTCGTCACCGAAGAACTCGGCCACACGGCGGTGCACGCCGATGCCGGCGACGTGGAAGGCGTGCTGCTCGCGCACACCGAGGACCAGCAGGGCGAGAAGCTCCCGCGTCCGCCGGTCGTCACGATCATGGGCCACGTCGACCACGGCAAGACGTCGCTGCTCGACTACATCCGCCGCACCAAGGTCGCCTCGGGCGAAGCCGGCGGCATCACCCAGCACATCGGCGCGTACCACGTCGAAACGAGCAAGGGCGTCATCAGCTTCCTCGACACGCCGGGCCACGCAGCGTTCACGCAGATGCGTGCGCGCGGCGCCAAGCTCACCGACATCGTCGTGCTGGTGGTCGCGGCCGACGACGGCGTGATGCCGCAGACGATCGAAGCGGTGCAGCACGCGAAGGCCGCGGGCGTGCCGCTCATCGTCGCCGTCAACAAGATCGACAAGTCCGACGCAGATCCGCTGCGCGTCAAGAACGACCTGCTCGCGCAGGGCGTGGTCGCCGAGGAATTCGGTGGCGACACGCAGATGGTGGAACTGTCCGCCAAGACCGGCCAGGGCGTGGACAACCTGCTCGACGCGATCACGCTGCAGGCCGAAGTGCTCGAGCTGCGCGCCGTGTTCGACGGCCGCGCCAGCGGCGTGGTCATCGAGTCGGCGCTCGACAAGGGCCGCGGCCCGGTCGCCACCGTGCTCGTGCAGCAGGGCACGCTCCGCAAGGGCGATTACCTGGTGTGCGGCGTGCAGTACGGCCGCGTGCGCGCGCTGTTCGACGAAACGGGCAAGCAGGTGCCGGAAGCGACGCCGTCGATTCCCGTGCAGGTGCTCGGCTTGTCCGGCGTGCCGGATGCGGGCGACGACTTCACGGTGGTCGAAGACGAACGCCTGGCGAAGGACGTCGCGCAGCAGCGCGATGCCAAGCGCCGCGAATCGCGCCTCGTCAGCCAGGCGGGCAACCGCATGGAAGACATCATGGCGCAGATGGGCGAGGGCGCTGCCCAGCAGACGCTCAACCTGCTGGTGAAGGCCGACGTGCAGGGTTCGGTGCAGGCGCTGCGCGAAGCGCTCACCGGCCTGTCCAACCCGCAGATCCGCATCAACGTGATCGGCGGCGGCGTGGGCGGCATCACCGAGTCCGACGCCACGCTGGCGGCGACGTCGAAGGCCACGGTCATCGGCTTCAACGTCCGTGCCGACGCATCGGCGCGCAAGGTCATCGAGTCCAACGGCGTCGACCTGCGGTACTTCTCGATCATCTACGACGTCATCGACCAGGTGAAGCAGATCGCCTCCGGCGTGCTCGGCAAGGAGATCCGCGAAGAGATCATCGGCATCGCCGAGGTGCGCGACGTGTTCCGCAGCTCCAAGTTCGGCGCGGTCGCCGGCTGCATGGTCATCGAAGGCGTGGTCAAGCGCAGCAAGCCGATCCGCGTGCTGCGCGACAACACCGTCGTCTACGAGGGCGAGCTGGAATCGCTGCGTCGCTACAAGGAGAACGTCGACGAGGTGCGCAACGGCACCGAGTGCGGCATCGGCGTCAAGGCGTACAACGACGTCAAGCCGGGCGACCAGATCGAATGCTTCGAGCGCATCGAGGTGCAGCGCACGCTGTAAGGCGCGCGCTCCACACTCCCATGGCGCAGAAGTCCTTCCATCGCACCGACCGCGTGTCGGCCCAGCTCCGCCGCGAGCTGGGCACGCTCGTGCACGCCGCCGTGCGCGAGCATGGCCTGGGGTCCACCAGCGTCTCCGACGTTGAAGTCACGCGCGACATGGCGCATGCCAAGGTGTTCGTGACCGTGCTGCAGGCCGAGAAGGCGGCGGAAACGGTCAAGGCGCTCAAGGCGCTCGCGCCGGAAATCCGCTACCAGCTCGCGCGCGCGGTGAAGATGCGCCACGTGCCCGAACTGCATTTCCATTACGACGATTCCGTCGACAAGGGCGAGCGCATCGACCACCTGTTGCGGGACGCAGGTCCCGGAACGCCGGACGCCTGACCACGGATCGCCTTTGGACCCGAGCCCCGAGCCCCGAGTCCCGAGCCCCGGCAAGCGCACGCGCTTCCGCAAGCTCGACGGCATCCTGCTCCTCGACAAACCCCGCGGCCTGAGTTCCAACCAGGCGTTGCAGCGCGTGCGCCATCTGTTCCGCGCGGAGAAGGGCGGCCACACCGGCAGCCTCGATCCGCTCGCCACCGGCCTGCTGCCGGTGTGCTTCGGCGAAGCGACGAAGATCGCCGGCGGCCTGCTCGGCGCGCGCAAGGGGTACGAAACCGTCGCGCGCCTGGGCATCGTCACCGACACCGATGACGCCGAAGGCGCGCCGCTGCGCGAACGGCCGGTGCCCGCCCTCACGATTCCCGTCATCGACGCCGCGTTGGCGACGCTCACTGGCGCGCAGATGCAGCGGCCGCCGATCTATTCCGCGCTCAAGCGCGGCGGCGAACCCATGTATGCCCGCGCGCGCCGCGGCGAAGTGCTCGAAGTCGAGCCACGGCCGGTCGACGTCCACGCCTTCGAACTGATCTCCGCCGCCGACCTGCTGCACGGCGACGAACCGCTGCTGCGCCTGCACGTGGAATGCGGCTCGGGCACCTACGTGCGCAGCCTCGTGCGGGACCTGGGCGAACTGCTGGGGTGCGGCGCGCACGTGGCCGAGCTGCGCCGCCTGTGGGTCGATCCCTTCCGCGATCCGCGCATGTGGACGCTGGAAGCCCTGCAGGAACTCGCCGACCGCGGCGAACGCATGCTCGACGCCTGCCTGCTCCCGATCGAAACCGGCATGACCGCGTGGCCGCACCTGCGCGTCTCGGCCGCGCAGGCCATGCGCCTGGCGCGCGGCCAGTCGGTGGCCGGCGCCTCGTCCACGCCCGGCCGCGTCGCGCTGTACGACGACGCGGGCCGCGCGCTCGGCCTGGGCCAGGTGGATGAAACCGGCTGCCTGCGCCCGCAACGCCTGTTCACGTGGGCGGCCGCACTGGGCCAGCCCGCTCCGACCGTCGCTAAACCCTTGTCCTGAAAGGCAGCGGGCGCTTACAATCCCGCGGCTTTTCCAGCACCACCCATCTGCAGATCCCTGCATTCCCGCACGCGGCGGGCCATGCGGTGCGTCCCGGGCCGGACCCCGGACGTTCCTGCGAGGCCGCGCATCACACGAGGTTTTCCATGTCCATCGATTCCGCGAAAGTCATTTCCGAACACAAGCGCGGCGACAACGACACCGGTTCGCCGGAAGTCCAGGTCGCCCTGCTCACCGCCCGCATCGAACAGCTGACGGGCCACTTCAAGACGCACAAGCAGGACCACCACAGCCGCCGAGGCTTGCTGATGATGGTCAACCGCCGCCGCAGCCTGCTCGACTACCTCAAGCGCAAGGACATCGAGCGCTACAAGAGCCTGATCGAGAAGCTGGGCCTGCGTCGCTAAAGCACTACCCGACCGCGGCGCAGGAATGCGCCGCGGTCTTCGTTTCGGCAGTACGTTTTTCTTCAAAGCCCCCCAGGTCGCGCAGCGACCGCACCGACGTCGGCAAGGGCCGTCGCGGTTCATCAGCTAGCAATTCCAAGGACATCCTCACGTGGCGAAAATCACCAAGACCTTCCAGTACGGCAAGCACGAAGTCACCCTCGAAACCGGCGAAGTCGCCCGCCAGGCGTCCGGCGCCGTGGTCGTCAAGGTCGACGGCACCGTCCTGCTGGTCACCGCCGTCGCCGCCAAGTCGGCGCGCGAAGGCCAGGACTTCTTCCCCCTCACGGTGGACTACCAGGAGAAGTTCTACGCCGGCGGCCGCATCCCGGGCGGCTTCTTCAAGCGCGAAGGGCGCCAGACCGAAAAGGAAACGCTGATCTCGCGCCTGATCGATCGCCCGATCCGCCCGCTGTTCCCCGAGGACTACCGCAACGAAGTCCAGATCATCGCCACGGTGATGTCGCTCAACCCGGAAGTCGACGGTGACATCCCGGCGCTGATCGGCGCGTCCGCCGCGCTGTCGCTCGCCGGCACCCCGTTCCAGGGCCCGATCGGCGCCGCCAAGGTCGGTTACAAGAACGGGCAGTACATCCTCAACCCGTCGATGACGGAACTCGCCGATTCCGAACTCGAACTCGTCGTCGCCGGCACGTCCAACGCCGTGCTGATGGTCGAGTCCGAAGCGAAGGAACTGTCGGAAGACGTGATGCTCGGCGCCGTGATGTTCGGCCACCGCGAGATGCAGAAGGTCATCAACGCGATCAACGAACTCACCGTCGAAGCCGGCACGAAGGCCAACACGTGGGTCGAGCCGACCAAGCACCAGGGCCTGATCGCCGCCATCAAGGAAGGCGCCGGCACGCAGCTCGCGCAGGCCTACCAGATCCGCGACAAGGGCCAGCGCCGCGACGCCATCCAGGCGATCAAGAAGGACCTGTGGGCGCAGCTCTCGGGCCGCGCCGAGGCCGAAGCCTTCACGCAGGGCGAATTCGGCAAGGAATTCGGCGAACTGGAATACCAGACGATGCGCGGCTCGGTCCTGTCGACCAAGGTCCGCATCGACGGTCGCGCGCTCGACACCGTGCGCCCGATCAACTCGCAGGTCGGCATCCTGCCGCGCACGCACGGCTCCTCGCTGTTCACGCGTGGCGAGACGCAGGCGATCGTGGTCGCCACGCTCGGCACCGCGCGCGATGGCCAGATCATCGACGCCGTCGCCGGCGAGTACAAGGAGCACTTCCTGTTCCACTACAACTTCCCCCCGTTCTCCGTGGGTGAAGCCGGCCGCATGATGGGCCCGAAGCGCCGCGAAATCGGCCACGGCCGCCTCGCCAAGCGCGGCGTGCTCGCCGTGATGCCGTCGATGGAAGCCTTCCCGTACACCATCCGCATCGTGTCGGAAATCACCGAGTCCAACGGTTCCTCGTCGATGGCCTCCGTCTGCGGTTCCTCGCTGGCGCTGATGGACGCGGGCGTGCCGATCTCCGCGCCGGTCGCGGGCATCGCGATGGGCCTGGTGAAGGAAGGCGACGACTTCGTCGTGCTGAGCGACATCCTGGGCGACGAAGACCACCTCGGCGACATGGACTTCAAGGTGGCCGGCACGCAGAAGGGCATCTCGGCGCTGCAGATGGACATCAAGATCCAGGGCATCACCGAGGAAATCATGAAGGTCGCGCTGGCCCAGGCGAAGGCCGGCCGCCTGCACATCCTCGGCGAGATGGCCAACGCCATCACCACGCCGCGCGGTGAGCTGAGCGAGTTCGCGCCGCGCCTGCTGACGATGAAGATCCACCCCGACAAGATCCGCGAAGTGATCGGCAAGGGCGGCTCGACCATCCAGGCGATCACCAAGGAAACCGGCACGCAGATCGACATCCAGGACGACGGCACGATCGTCATCGCTTCGGTCAACGCCGCCGCCGCCCAGGCCGCGAAGGCGCGCATCGAGCAGATCACCTCCGACGTCGAGCCGGGCCGCATCTACGAAGGCAAGGTCGTCAAGCTGATGGACTTCGGCGCGTTCGTGACCATCCTGCCGGGCAAGGACGGCCTGGTGCACGTCTCGCAGATCTCCAACGAGCGCGTCGAGAAGGTCAGCGACAAGCTCAAGGAAGGCGACGTGGTGAAGGTCAAGGTGCTGGAAGTCGACAAGCAGGGCCGCATCCGCCTGTCGATGAAGGCCGTGGAAGAAGGCGAGGGCGTGACCGCCGAGTAATCGGCCGCGCGACATCGCAGGCTTCACGAAAAAGCGGGCTTCGGCCCGCTTTTTCTTTGCGTCGCAGGAGGTGAGACGGGCCCGTGCCAGGCTCGTGCCATGCCCGTTCATCCCCCTCGCGAATCCCGGGCGGATAATCCCGCGGGCATGCCCCCGGCCTCCGTCCTCGCCCAGTTCCACCCCGCGGTCGCGGCGTGGTTTTCGCGCACGTTCCCGTCGCCCACGGAAGCGCAATCGCTGGCCTGGCCGGCGATCGCCAGCGGCCGCAACACGCTCGTCGCCGCGCCCACCGGGTCGGGCAAGACGCTCACCGCGTTCCTCGCCGCCATCGATGCGCTCGTGCGCGAAGGCCTGTCGACCGGCCTGTCCGACGAGACGCACGTCGTCTACGTCTCGCCGTTGAAAGCGCTGTCGAACGACATCCACCTGAACCTCGAAGCGCCGCTCGCCGGTATCCGCGAAGAGCTCGAACGCCTCGGCCTTCCCGACGTCCCCATCCGGACCGCCGTACGCACCGGCGACACGCCGCAGAAGGAACGCGCGCAGATGCGCCGCGCCCCGCCGCACGTGCTGGTGACCACGCCGGAGTCGCTGTACGTGTTGCTCGGCTCCGAGTCGGGCCGCGCGATGCTGTCGAAGGCGCGCACGGTGATCGTCGACGAAATCCACGCGGTGGCCGCCAGCAAGCGCGGCAGTCATTTGTCGCTGTCGCTGGAACGCCTCGAATCGCTGTGCGGCCGCGCACTCGTGCGCGTCGGCTTGTCCGCCACGCAGAAACCGATCGATGAAGTCGCGCGCTTCCTCGTCGGCAGCGCCGCCGTGGCGCCCGACGGCACGCCCGACTGCGCGATCGTCGACATCGGCTACACCCG
Source organism: Noviluteimonas caseinilytica (assembly GCF_018406605.1). Lineage (GTDB taxonomy): Bacteria > Pseudomonadota > Gammaproteobacteria > Xanthomonadales > Xanthomonadaceae > Noviluteimonas > Noviluteimonas caseinilytica. The sequence continues at coordinate 2,605,626 of NZ_AP024545.1, forward strand.
CGCGCGCGACCTCGCCATCGAAGTGCCGCCCACGCCGTTGTCGGCGGTGATGTCCAACGAGCAATGGGACCAGGTCTACGCGCGCATCGCGCAACTGGTCGAGCAGCACCGCACCACGCTCGTCTTCGTCAACACGCGCCGCATGGCCGAACGCGCCGCGCGGCACCTCGGCGAAAAGCTCGGCCGCGAACACGTCGCGGCGCACCACGGCAGCCTCGCGCGCGAATTGCGCCTGGATGCGGAGCAGCGCCTCAAAGCCGGGCAGCTGAAGGTGCTGATCGCGACCGCGTCGCTCGAACTGGGCATCGACATCGGCGACGTGGACCTCGTGTGCCAGCTCGGGTCGCCACGCGCGATCGCGGCGTTCCTGCAGCGCGTCGGGCGGTCGGGGCACCACGTCGGCGGCACGCCGAAGGGGCGCCTGTTCCCGCAATCGCGCGACGACCTCGCCGAATGCACCGCGCTGCTCGACTGCGTGCGTCGCGGCGGACTGGATGCGCTGCACCTGCCGCGCGCGCCGCTGGATGTCCTCGCGCAACACCTGGTCGCCGAAGTCGCGATGCAGGAATGGGACGAGGATGCGTTGTACGACCTCGTACGCCGCGCGTGGCCGTATGCGCAGCTCGCGCGCAAGGACTACGACGCCGTGGTCGCGATGCTCACCGAAGGCTTCACCACGCGGCGCGGCCCGCGCGCCGGCTACGTGCATCGCGACGCCGTGCATCGCCGCCTGCGCGGCCGGCAGGGCGGGCGCGTCACCGCGGTGATGTCGGGCGGCACGATCCCCGACACCGGCGACTACGCCGTGGTGCTGGAGCCGCAGGCGCTCAACATCGGCTCGGTCAACGAAGACTTCGCGATCGAAAGCATCGCCGGCGACATCTTCCAGCTCGGCAACACCAGCTATCGCGTCCTGAAGCTGGAGCCCGGCCGCATGCGCGTGGAAGACGCGCACGGCGCGCCGCCGACGATCCCGTTCTGGCTCGGCGAAGCGCCGGGACGCACGGATGAGCTCTCGCAGGGCGTCTCGCGGTTGCGCGAAGAAGTGGTCGCGCGACTGGGCGAAGGCGACGACGCATTGACCGACGCGATCGCGTGGCTCGTCAACGACGTCGGCCTGCCCGAAGACGCCGCGCGCCAGCTCGCCGACTACCTGGCGCGCCAGCACGTGTCGCTGGGCGCCATGCCCACGCAGTCGCGCATCGTGCTGGAACGCTTCTTCGACGAATCCGGCGGCACGCAGCTCATCGTGCATTCGCCGTTCGGCAGCCGCGTCAACCGCGCGTGGGGGCTGGCGCTGCGCAAGCGCTTCTGCCGCAAGTTCAATTTCGAATTGCAGGCTGCGGCCACCGAAGACGCGATCGTCCTGTCGCTCTCCACCAGCCACAGCTTCCCGCTGATCGAAGTCGCGCATTACCTGCATTCGTCCTCGGCCGAACACATCCTGGTGCAGGCGTTGCTCGATGCCCCCTTGTTCGGCGTGCGCTGGCGCTGGAACGCGACGACGGCGCTCGCACTGCCGCGCTTCACGGGCGGGAAGAAAGTGGCGCCGCAGTTGCAGCGGATGCGGTCGGAGGATTTGCTGGCCACCGTGTTCCCGGACCAGGTGGCGTGCGCGGAAAACCTGGTCGGCGAACGCGAAGTGCCCGACCACCCGCTGGTCGCGCAGACGCTCGACGACTGCCTGCACGAGGCGATGGATGCGGCCGGCTGGCTCGATGTCCTGAGGCGCATGGAATCGGGCGAGATCGACATCGTCGCGCGCGACCTCACCGCGCCGTCCCCGTTCGCCGCCGAAGCCCTCAACGCGCGGCCGTACGCCTTCCTCGACGACGCACCGCTGGAAGAACGCCGCACGCAGGCCGTCATGGCGCGCCGCTATGGCGAAGCCGACACGGCGGAAGACCTTGGCCGCCTCGACGCCGCCGCGATCGACGAAGTCCGCGCGCAAGCCTGGCCCGACGCCCGCAACGCCGATGAAATGCACGACGCGCTGATGGGCCTGGGCTGCGTGACGCAGGCCGAAGCCGACCTGCATGGCTGGCAGCGCTGGCTCGACGCATTGGCGAAGGACCAGCGCGCCACGCGCCTGGCGATCGCCGGGGGTCAGTGGTGGCCCGCCGAACGCTTGCCGCAGGCGCAGGCCTTGCATCCGGCCGCGATGATGCAGCCCGCGATCGCGACGCCCGCCGAATTCGCCCGCACGTGGACGCCGGAAGACGCCACCGTCGCGCTCCTGCGTGCGCGGCTCACCGGCCTCGGCCCGGTCACCGCCGCGCAACTCGCTGCAGCGCTGGGCCTGTTGCGCAGCACGATCGACCTCGCGCTCGCCACGCTGGAAAGCGAAGGCTTCGCGATGCGCGGCCGCTTCACCCCGGGCCCCGATGCACCGCACGACGAGGAATGGTGCGAACGTCATCTTTTGGCGCGCATCCATCGCTACACGATCGGGCGCCTGCGCCGCGAAATCGAACCCGTCGAACCGCGCGACTACCTGCGCTTCCTGTGCGACTGGCAACGTGTCGCGCCGGGCGCACGCGTCAGCGGTCCCGAAGCGCTGGCCGGCGTGCTCGCGCAACTCGAAGGCTTCGAAGCCCCGGCCTCGGCGTGGGAAAGCGACCTGCTGCCGGCGCGCGTCGCCGACTATTCGATCGCCTGGCTCGACGACCTGTGCACCGCCGGCCGCGTGACGTGGGCGCGCCTGCGCCACACGCCGGTCGACACCGGGGCAGGGCGCTCGACCTCGACGACCAGCGGCCCCGTGCGCGCAACGCCGATCGTGCTGCTGCCGCGCCGCCAGCTCGCGACGTGGACGCACGTGGCCGCGCATCGCGGCGAAGAAGATGCGGCGTTGTCGTCGCGCGCGGAAAAGGTCGCGGACTACCTGCGCGACCACGGCGCCTCGTTCTTCGACGAACTCGTCGGCGGCGCGCACCTGCTGCGCACCGAACTCGAGGACGCGCTGGCCGAACTGGTCGCGCGCGGTCGCGTGCACTGCGACAGCTTCGCCGGCCTGCGCGCGTTGCTGGTGCCGCAGGCCAAGCGGCCGTCGTCGTTCGGCGGTCGTCGCGGCCGTCGCACCGCGCTGTTCGGCATCGAGGACGCCGGCCGCTGGACGCTCACGCGCCGGCACGCCGACACGAGTGAACCGCTGTCGCCGGAGTCCCTCGAACACATCGCGCGCACCTTGCTGCGGCGTTACGGCGTCGTCGGCTGGCGCCTGCTCGAACGCGAAGCCGCGTGGCTGCCGCCGTGGCGCGACCTGCTGCGCGTCTACCACCGCCTCGAAGCCCGCGGCGAAATCCGCGGCGGCCGCTTCATCGCGGGCCTGTCGGGCGAACAGTTCGCGCTGCCCGAAGCGATCGGCGCCTTGCGCGCCGTGCGCAAGCGCCCGCACGACGGCGCGCTGGTCAGCGTGTCCGCGCTGGATCCGTTGAACCTGGTCGGCACCGTGCTGGCCGGCGACAAGGTGCCGCGCCACCTCGGCGCGCGCGTGCTGTATCGCGATGGTGTCCCCGTCGCGACGTGGGTGGCGGGGAAGCTCGCGTGGCTGGGGCCGACGACGCTGGACGAACAACGAGCCATGCGACGCGCGCTGTTGCGGGAGCCGGACCCGGTGCTGCACGGCGTCACGGGCTGACGCGAAGGCCGGCTTACACTTCGGCCATCTCGCGCCGGAGTCGTCGCATGCGTCTTGTCCCGCGGTTGCTGGTCGCCTCGTTGTTGCTTGCGCTGTCCGCACCGATGGCCGCGCAGTCGCCGCCCGCGGCGCAGGACGAAGTCGGCATCGCGCCGCAGATGACGTTCGAGCGCAGTTCGCTGCAGGCCGACGTCGACATCGTCGAGCGCACCTACACCGCGCTGCACCCCGGCCTCTATCGCTACAACACGCCGGCGCAGATGCGTGCGCACTTCGCGGACCTGCGCAAGGCGCTCGATGGGTCGCGCACGCTCGCGCAGGCGTACCTCGCGTTCTCCGAGTTCGCGGCGACGGTGCAATGCGGGCACACGTGGGCGAATTTCAGCAACCAGTCGAAGGACGTGCAGCGCGGGCTGTTCGAACGCGGGCGCGTCCGCGTGCCGGCCGAGTTCCTGTGGCGCGACGGCCGGATGCTCGTCACGCGCGATCTCACCGGCAAGGGCGTGTTGCCGCCGGGGACGGTGATCTCCGCGATCGACGGCATCGACACCAAGGACGTCCTCGCGCGCCTGATGCGCATCGCCCGCGCCGACGGCGGCAACGACGCGAAGCGCCGCGACCAGCTGCAGGTGCAGGGGCTGGAGAAATGGGAGCCGTTCGACGTCTACCTGCCGCTGTATTTCCCCCAACTCGGCGAGCGCATGACCTTGCGCACGACGACCCCCGCGGGCGCATCGAAGGACGTCGTGGTGCAGGGGCTCGATTACGCGCAGCGCCTGGCCGCGCGCCACGTCGAAGCGGACGACCCGCACGCCGGCTGGCGCCTGGATACCTCCGATCCGCGCATCGCGGTGATGAAGATGCCGACGTGGGCGTTGTACGACACGAAGTGGGACTGGAAGGGCTGGATCGAGGACGCCTTCGTGCAACTCGACAAGTCGCCGCGCGCGGCGCTCGTCGTCGACCTGCGCGGCAACGAAGGCGGGCTGGATGCCGGGGATGCGCTGCTGCCGCACCTGGTCGATGCGCCGATGAAACTCAGCGAGCCAGTCCGCCTCGTCCGCTATCGCAAGGTTGCCAAGCCGCTGCTGCCGTACCTGGAAACCTGGGATCCCAGCTTCAAGGACTGGGGCGACGACGCACAGCCCTACGCGAAGGAGATCGACGGGCAGCGCTACTTCACGCTGCGCGACGACGATGCGCCGCCGATCGCGCCCGGCACCGAGGTCATCGAACGCACGCTGGCCCCGAAGGCGCCGCGCTATCGCGGGCGCGTGTTCGTGCTGATCGATGCGAGCAACAGTTCGGCGACGTTCCAGTTCGCCGAACGCGTGCGCGCGGCGAAGCTGGCGACGCTGGTCGGCGAGCCCACCGGCGGCAACCAGCGCGGCATCAACGGCGGTGCGTTCTTCTTCCTGCAGCTCACGAACACCGGGCTGGAAGTCGATGTGCCGCTGATCGCGCGCTTCCCGATGCGCGACGGCAAGGCGCCGCCGGATGCCGGCCTCACGCCCGACATCGCTGCATCGCCCAAGCCGGGCGACATCGCAGCGGGCACCGACGTCGCGATGGCCGCGGTACGCGCCGCGCTCGACAAGTAACGCGCGTCAGACGATCCCGGTGGCGTAGAACACCGCGATCACCAGGAACACCGCCATCGTCTTGATCAGCGTGATGGCGAAGATGTCCTTGTACGACTGGCGATGCGTCAGCCCCGTCACGGCGAGCAGGGTGATCACCGCACCGTTGTGCGGCAACGTGTCCATGCCGCCGGAGGCCATCGCCGCGATGCGATGCAGCACTTCCATCGAAATCCCCGCGGCGTTCGCATTGGCGATGAACGTGTCCGCCATCGCGGCCAGCGCGATGCTCATGCCGCCCGATGCCGAGCCGGTGATGCCGGCCAGCGCCGTCACCGTCACCGCTTCGTTGACCAGCGGATTCGGGATCGCGCGCAACGCATCGGCCACGACGAGGAAGCCGGGGAGGGCGGCGATGACCGCACCGAACCCGTACTCCGACGCGGTGTTCATCGACGCGAGCAACGCGCCCCCGATCGCGGACTTGCTGCCTTCGGCGAACCGCGCGCGCACCGGCTTCCACGCCAGCACGAGCACCGCGAGGATGCCCGCGAGCAACGCGCCTTCCACCGCCCAGATCGCCGTGACCTTCGCGATCTCCTGCACCACCGGCGCCGGATCGCCGATCACGCCGGGCTTGAAGCTGTGCTCGGCGCCGTACCACTTCGGGATCGCCGAGGTGAGCAGCTTGTTGACCACGCCCACCAGCACCAGCGGCAACAGCGCCACCAGCGGATGCGCGAGGCGCGCGCCGGTGAAGGCGACGGGTTCGTTCACCAGCGTCGCGGCATCGCCGTAGCCTTCGCCCTTGCGCGCGGCGGCGCGACGACGCGACTCCAGGTACGTCATGCCCGCGATCAGGATCGCGACCGCGCCGATCGTGCCGAGCCACGGCGCCGCCCAGCCGTTCGTGCCGAAGAACGAGGCCGGAATGATGTTCTGGATCTGCGGCGTGCCCGGCAGCGCATCCATCGTGAAGGTGAACGCACCGAGCGCGATCGTGCCGGGGATCAGGCGCTTGGGGATGTCGGACTGGCGGAAGAGTTCGGCCGCGAAGGGATACACCGCGAACACCACGACGAACAACGACACGCCGCCATAGGTGAGCAGCGCGCACACCAGCACGATCGACAGCATCGCGCGTTGCGGCCCGACGACGCGAATCGCCGCGTTGACGATCGCCCGCGAGAATCCCGACAGCTCGATCACCTTCCCGAACACCGCGCCCAGCACGAACACCGGGAAATACAACTTGAGGAACCCCACCATCTTGTCCATGAACAAGCCGGTGAACATCGGCGCGACCAGCGAGGGATCCGTCAGCAGCACCGCGCCCAGCGCCGCGATGGGCGCGAACAGGATGACGCTGTGGCCGCGGTAGGCGACCACCATCAGGAACACGAGCGCCGCGAGGACGATCAGGAAGGCCATGCACGATCCCCGGCCGCGCGATGCGGCCTTTGCAGGGGGCGAGTGTTCGGCAAGCGCCCGCGCGCGGCCCATCGGACGAAGGTCCAATGCCGCCCACGTGGCATGCGGCCCTAGCCTTGGCGCCAATCCGCGGATCGTCCGCGTACGGTTGCATTGGGGAGATCGATCGCATGAACCGCAAGACCCTGAGCCTGGCCATCGCCGTCGCGATGTTCCCGGCCCTCGCGTGGGCGCAGGACGCCCAGCCCGCTGCCGCTGCGACGACGCCCGCGTCGAACCGGCCGGCCACGCTCGACACCGTCACCGTGACTGCGCGCAAGCGCGAGGAAACCTTGCAGGAAGTGCCGGTCGCCGTGACCGCCTTCACCGCCGAGGCCCTCGACAAGCTGGGCGTGGACGATCTGTCCGACCTCGACACGCAGGTCCCCAACCTCACGCTGTACGCCGCGCGCGGTTCCAACAGCACCATCACCGCCTACATCCGCGGCGTCGGCCAGTCCGATCCGCTGTGGGGCGTGGACCCGGGCGTGGGCCTGTACCTGGACGACGTGTACATCGCGCGTCCGCAGGGCGGCCTGCTCGACGTGTTCGACGTGGAGCGCGTGGAAGTGCTGCGCGGCCCGCAGGGCACGCTGTACGGCAAGAACACGGTGGGCGGCGCGATCAAGTACATCAGCCGTCCGCTGACCACCGACGTCACCGGCTTCGGCTCGGTCACCATCGGCAACTACGGCCAGCGCGACATCAAGGCCGCGGTGGGCGGCGGCCTGGGCGGCAACGACGCATTGCGCGCGCGCATCTCGGTGGCCGACCTGCACCGCGACGGCTTCGGCGAGAACGTGATCACCGGCGACGACGTCAGCGACAAGGACGTGACCGCGTGGCGCCTGAACATCGGCGCGTACGTCACCGACGACTTCAACCTGCAGCTCGCCTTCGACCACCTGGACGACACCTCCGGCGTGCGCGGCGCGCAGATGATCCTGCCGAACCGCTTCGACACGCTGCTGACGCCGGCGACCGGCCCGTTCCTGCCGATGGCCGACCGCTACGACGTGCGCAACGGCATGCCGAACGTCAACGACACCACGATGCTGGGCGTGTCGCTGGCCGCCAACTACAAGTTCAGCGACGACCTGTCGCTCAAGTACGTCTTCGCCAAGCGCGAGTCGGACACCGACACCAACATCGACTTCGACACCACGCCGGACAAGATCGCGGACGTGCATGCGCTGTACAGCGACCAGCAGATCAGCCACGAGCTGCAGGTGAACTACGACGCCGGCGGCCGCGCGCGCGGCGTGATGGGCATCTACTACTTCGACGGCGAAGCCGGCGGCCAGGTGCAGAACAACTTCTTCAACCTGTCCTTCGGCGACACGCAGGGCACGGTGTTCACCACCAGCACCGCGTTCTACGCCGACTGGACGTTCGACCTGACCGAGAAGCTGAAGCTGGACGTCGGCGCGCGCTACACGGACGAGGACAAGCACGCGGTCGTGCTGAACCGCTGCTATTCCAGCGCCACGTTCGCCACGCCGATCGACTGCACGCCGCTGAATCCGAACGACGACACCGCGGTGGCACGCTTCAACAAGACGATCAACTTCAAGAACACCTCGCCGAAGATCTCGCTGGACTACGACATCACGCCGGACATCATGGTGTACGGGTCGTTCTCGCGCGGCTTCAAGTCGGGCGGCTACAACATCCGCGCGCAGGCGACGATCGCCCCGACGTCGGCCAATCCGTTCAACGACGAGCAGGTGGACAGCTACGAGGTCGGCGCCAAGATGGGCCTGCTGGACCAGTCGCTGTTCCTCAACCTGTCGGCCTTCCACAACAAGTACGAAGACATCCAGCTGTCGGTGTTCACCGCGCTGCCGGGCGGCGGGTTCTTCGGCGACTTCACCAACGCGGGCAAGGGCACGGTCGACGGCCTGGAAGTCGAATACCAGTGGCTGCCGAGCAGCAGCTGGGTGATCTCCGGCAACCTGGCGTACCTGGACGCGCGTTACGACGAGTTCCTGTACTTCGACACCAACCCGGCCGTGCGCCGCACGGTGGACATCGCCGACGAGCAGGACTTCACGAATGCGCCGAAGTTCTCCGGTGCGCTCAACGTCGAATGGCGCACGCAGCTGGCCAACATGGGCAACCTGTCGGCGCGCGTGAGCTACGCCTACCAGAGCGAAGTGACGGCGACGACGGAGATCATCCGCGCGACCGTGCCGCCGGTGGCGCCCTTCGGCGCGCCGCCGATCACGCAGGACGGGTATGGCCTGGTCAATGCCGGCGTCACGTGGGCGCTGGACGACCACTGGACCTTCTCGCTGCTGGGCACCAACCTGGCCGACAAGGAATACAAGACCACCGGCTACAACCTCAACCAGGCGTTGGGCGTGTACACGGGCTTCTACGGGCCGCCGCGCCAGGTCAGCCTGACGGCCAAGTACGAGTTCTGAGGGCTTCGCGTCCGGAACCCCCGAAAGTGAGGGACGAAGGGACGACGGCGAGCGCGAGCTCGCCGTTCGTCTTTCCGCCGACCGGCCTTATGCTGCCGCCATGACCCGTGCCTTCCCATGCTGACCACCAGCGTCGTCGTCCTCGCTGCGCTCGCGTGGCTCGGCGTGCTGTTCTTCGCGGGCCTGTACGGCGAGCGCCACCCGCGCGCGTTCGCCGGCAAGTGGAAGCACATCTACGCGTTGTCGCTCGCGGTGCACTGCACCTCGTGGACGTTCTACGGCACGGTCACCCAGGCCGCGCGGTACGGCTGGGCGCTGCCGCCCACCTTCCTCGGCGCGATCCTGCTGTACCTCGTCGCCGGCGCCTTCATGGTGCGGCTCGTGCGCCTGGCGCGCGAAACCAACGCCACGTCCATCGCCGACCTCATCGCCACGCGCCTGGGCAAGGATGCGTGGCTGGCCGCGACGGTGACGCTGGTCGCCGCGCTCGGCCTGGTGCCCTACATCGCGTTGCAGCTGAAGGCGATGGCGATGAGCTTCGCGATGCTCACGGCGCGCGGGCCCGTTGAAGCGACCGCGCCGGCGTGGCAGGACAGCGCGTTGTACGTCGCCCTCGCGATGGCCTTGTTCGCGATGTTGTTCGGGACGCGGCGGGTGAGCGCGGCGGAGCACAACCGCGGGCTCGTGCTGGCGATGGCGTTCGAGTCGGTGTTGAAGCTCGCCGCGATGCTCGCGCTGGGCGCATTCGTGTGGTTCGGGCTGGATCTCTCGCATGCGGCGCCGGTCGTGCGCGCAACGCCGCCCGTGTCGAGCAGTGGCTTCGCGCCGCTGGTGCTGCTGGGTGCGTTCGCGATGTTCATCCTGCCGCACCAGTTCCACATCGCGGTCGTCGAATGCCGGCAGCAGGACGACGTGCGCACGGCGCGGTGGCAGTTCCCGTTGTATCTCGCGTTGATCGCGCTGCCGGTGTTGCCGCTCGCGCAGGCGGGGACGGCGTTGCTGGGCGATCGGGTGCCGTCGGACCTGTACGTGCTCGCGCTGCCGTTGTCGCAGGGACAGCATGCGCTGGCGTTGTTCGCGTTCCTCGGCGGATTGAGTGCGGCGACCGGCATGGTCGTCGTCAGCACGCTCACGCTGAGCCTGATGATCGGCAATCACTGGTTCGCGCCGGGGCTGCTGCGCGGCGCGTGGCGCGGCGAGGGCGGGGACTTGCGCGGGCACGTGCTTGCGCTGCGGCGCATCGGCATCGTCGCGATCATGTTGCTGGCGTGGATCTACAGTCGCCTGGTCGCGGGCAGCGAAGCGTTGGCGGACGTCGGTGCGGTGTCGTTCTCGGCGCTCGGCACGCTGGTGCCGGCGCTCGCGTTCGCCGTGTGGCGGCCGCAGACGCCGGCGCGCGCGGTGGTGGCCGGCATCGTCGCGGCGTTCGCGACCTGGTGCTGGGTGCAGTTGCTGCCGACGGTCTTCGCGTTGCGCGGTGTGTCCACCGACTGGTTGTCGCAGGGGCCGTTCGGCCTGGCGTGGTTGTCGTCGAACGGGTTGTTCGGGTTGACGGGGTGGAGCCGCCTTGGGCGCGCGGTGGGGGCGAGCCTGTTCGTCGGCACCTTCGCGACGGTGCTCGTGGCGTTGTGGACGCGCGACCTGCCGCGGCGCGCGCGGCGTGGCCTCGATGCGCGCACCTTGCGCGACGCGGGCCTGCGCTTCCTCCCGCCGGAGCGTGTCGCCGAATTCCTGCGCGACGCGCCGCCGGATGGCGCGGTGCCGGCCGCGACGGAAGCC